>DATKHR010000187.1:0-7178 GCA_035510155.1 Vicinamibacterales bacterium | reverse complement strand
CGATGCAAGGCAGACATCTTCGCCGCACGCAAATACCGTCTTTTTGGCGATTGCCGTGGGGATCGTTCTCGCCCAAGGAATTCACGTTTCGGCGGCGCAGAGCTCCGCACCTATGGCTCGGTTAACCGCGAGCCAAATCGTCCAGGCCGGGACCACGACCGGCTTCAAGGGGGCTGGCTTTCTCCCCGGCGAAACGGTGACGTTCCAAGTCACCCATGTCGACGGCACGGCCGTCGTCGGCAGCAATCACACCCCAGCATCCGTAGCGGCAGACTTCGGCGGCGCTTTCGGAGCCACTTGGCTCGTGTGTGCCACCGACTGCGTTGGCGAGCTGCTTCAAATCGAAGCCATCGGCCAGACATCCGGAAAGGTCGGCCGAGCCTTCTTCAGGGACCTGCCGGCCCCTCCGGGGTCCGGCACCGGCGCGAGCGTCGCGGGTCCCGGCCACGCTGCCGGACCGCTCCCTGGAATTCCTGGCACGGACTCCCAGCCGAGCCCGCCGAAGCTGGTCCAACGGTGGGGTCGAACGTCGAACGCGATCGGCACCGACGCCCCGGGCGATCCCACATTCGAGGGATTGAAGTCGTTCGGGTCTCGAAGTCCAGGCGCCTATCCGATCGGTGTGCAGCTCTCCGAAATGCTGACCGCTGAGATGAGATAAACGCGTGGAGTAATTCGCCCCTTCTTGGTGTGACGCCAAGTCACGAACGAGGAGGAGCGATGGACGACGGACTTCCGGTTTCAGGATCTGAGGATCGAGAGAGCCCCACCTCCGCAGCCGCGCAAGCTGTGGATAGTGTGGATGGAGCCGTCAGCGCGGTTCGGTTGACGGGTCGGGGCCGAGGCGGGCCGCGACGGCGTCAGCCCCCCGACCCTTCCACCCCGCCCATGACACCCGCACAGCGGATCGTATTGCTCGACGTGTGGTCGCGATCCGGTTTAGGGGCCCCCGAGTTCTCCACGATGGTCGGGGTGACGGCGCACACGCTTTACGAGTGGAAGCGTCGCTTCCAGCGGCACGGTCCCGCCGGTTTGATGGACCGTCCGCGTGGCCCTCGCGGGGGAAGCCGTCTGCCGGAGGCGACCCAGCGCTCGATCATCCTCATGAAGGAGCAGCACCAAGACTGGGGAGCCGAGCGCATCCACGACATGCTCATGCGGTGCGAGGGGTACGGCGCGAGCACCGGCGCGATCCTGCGCGTCCTGAAGGAAGCCGGGTACGAGGTGGAGGAGACGGAGACCGCCATCCACGAGCCGGTCGTCCACCGGTTCGAGCGCGCCCGTGCCAATCAGTTGTGGCAATCGGATCTCTTCACCTTCCTGATCAAGCGCGAGAACCGCCGTGTGTACCTCGTCGTCTTCCTCGACGACTACAGTCGGTTCGTCGTCGGATACGGGGCCTGGGCCAGCGCCGGCGGCGCACTTGTCCGCGAGGTCCTGGAAGCGGCGATCGCGAATTTCGGGGCGCCGGAAGAGGTCCTCACCGACAACGGGCCGCAGTATGTGACGTGGCGGGGGAAGAGCGGATTCGCCAAGCTCCTGGAGCGGCGTGGCATCCGGCACGTGATCGCGCGCCCGCGCCACCCGCAGACCCTGGGAAAGACCGAGCGATTCTGGGGGACGTTGTGGCGTGAGTGCCTGCAGGGCGCCTCGTTTGTGAGCCTAGAGGACGCCCGCAAGCGCGTCGGTCACTTCATCGACCACTACAACTTCCAGCGGCCGCATCAGGGGATCGAGGGACTCGTGCCGGCCGATCGATTCTTCGCGGCGGCACCCGAGGTGCTCACGACACTCCGGGCGCGCGTCGCCGCGAACGCGCTCGAGCTGGCGCAACACGGTGTGCCTCGCAAGAGCTTCTACCTGACCGGCCGCATCGGCGATGCGGGGATCTCGGTGCATACGGAGGGGAGCCGGGTGGTGCTCACCGGACCGGACGGGGACCGTGAGGAAGTCGATCTCGAAGCGCCGGGACGTCGCGTCGACACCGGGGAGGAGGCGGCCATGCCGGAACCCTTGGCGCCGTGGGCTCCGGAGCACGCGGATCAGGATGACGTCGAACCGGAAGGAGGCGAGGAATGAAAAAGCCGACGAGCGCGCGTCCCACCGGACCGAAAGCACTCGACGGGAGCGCCGACGCCAAGAAGCAGGCGGCCGTCATCCTGGAAGTCCTCGCCGGGGCGAAGACGACCACCGAGGGAAGCCAGGCGCTGGGGGTGTCGCTGCCGCGGTACTACGTCTTGGAAACGCGGGCGCTTCAGGGGATTCTCCTGGCGCTCGAGCCGCGCCCGCGCGGCAAGCGGGTCAGCCAAGCGGCCGAGCTCGACCACGTCAAGCAGGACAAGACACGACTGGAGCGCGAGGTCACGCGGCTCCAGGCGCTGCTTCGGGCATCCCAGCGATCGATCGGGATCGTCGAACCGAAGCCAAACCCTGGGCGTAAGATCGGCCGCACGGGTCGACGCACACGGCGAGGCACGGCAAGGGCGCTCCGAGCGGTGTCGGCGCTGCGGACGGGCGAAACACCGACGACGCATCCGGCGGAGACGACGGAGTCGAGGCCCGAGACGAAGGCACCTCCGGCCGGAGCATGACGGGGGGTGCAGCATGCCGGCAGGACGTCCTAGCGTTGGATTCGATCACATCGATCGCCTGCACGGGTCCTTCGAGGCGAAGGCGCGCCTGAAGGCCATCGTCGAGACGGTTGCATCGCGACAGAGTGTCGTCGAGGCGTGTGAGCAGCTCCATCTGAGCTCATCGCGCTTTCACGTCATTCGATGCGGAGCGCTGCAGGCCGCGGTGGACTGGCTCGAGCCACGGCCGGCGGGCCGCCCGAGCGCCAGCGATCCCGAAACCGCGGGAGACGTCCGTCAACTCGAACAGCACATCGCATCGCTGGAGTCCGAGCTTCGTCGCCAGAAAACGAGGGCGGACGTGGCCTTCGTGGTAGCGAGCCGGACCGGGGATCGGGGTCGAGGGAGTCAAAGTCGTAGCGGCTGAGCCGCGACGGTCGTGGCGGGATCGCGCGGGGCAGATGCTGCGACGCCTGAAAGAGCGCGCGACGCGTCGCTCGGCCGTCGCGGTGGGTCGGTGGGCGAGGCAACAGGGAGAGGGCATGAAGAACGTGGCAGGACACTTCCAGGTGGCGCCGAGAACGCTGCGGCGGTGGGGGAAGTCGTGGAGGACCGACCACCTCCGCGCCAAGCGCCGCGGCCGCCCCATCCGCGTCATCGAACAATCGGTCCGTCAGATGGTCATCGCCGCCCTGGCGATCCTCGGTCCAGACGTCGGGATCCCCACGCTGGAGTGGCTCTTCCCACAGGTCAGCCGAGGCGTGCTCGTCAACCTCCAGAGACGGTATCGTCGCCTGGTGCGGCTGAGCACCCGCGCTCTCGTCCACGGCTTGCGGTGGCACCGTCCGGGTGCCATCTGGGCCGTGGACTTCTGCACGCCCCCGCTCCCGATCGACGGGCTCTACACCCGCATCCTCAACGTCCGGGATCTGGCGAGCGGGACGCAGATCCTCGCCCTCCCGGTCCAGGACGAGAAGGCGTCGACGGTCCTCACGGCGCTGGAGGTGGCCCTGCGGTGGTGGGGCGTGCCGTTGGTCCTCAAGCTCGACAACGGACCGGCCTTCATCGCCGGCGAGCTTCGGGCCTGGGCGGCGGCAAAAGGGATCCATCTGCTCTATTCGCCGCCGATGACCCCCGCGTACAATGGGAGCATCGAAGCGGGCACGGGATCGATTGAGACACGGACGTATCACCAGGCCGTGCGGCACGAGAGGCCCTGGGAGTGGACCTGTGATGACGTCAAGGCAGCCCAGCTCCAGGCCAACGAGACGGCACGGCCCTCCGGACGCAACGGGCCGACGCCCGACGAGGCGTGGGCGCAGCGAGAGCCGCTTCGGGACGACGAGCGGAAGGCGTTTGAGGACGCCTACCGGAGCTACGAGGCGAAGGAGCGCCGCGAACGAGGCGTCCCCGACGGCGTCCAGTTGCAACGACAGGAACAGGCGAGCATCGACCGGCTGGCGCTCGGCCGAACGCTCATCGAACTTGGTTTTCTTTCAATCCGAAGGAGACGAATTACTCCACGCATTCCGCGCCGCAAAGCGGACAGAATTAGATGATCAGCACAACTGGTCGTCGTTGCTGACCGACACGCTCCAGCCGCCGGAGTACGTGCCGTCCGTCGCCGTCGTCAGCTGAGCGGCCGCGCCAGAGGACGCCGTGTATCGCACGATCTGGAACGCATGAGACGCGTTGCTGCCCAGCGGGTCGTTGCTGGTCGCGACGAAGACCTCCGTGCCGGTGTCGTCCATCGCGGCGTACGTCATGCTGCCGGTCTTGACGTCGGTGAGCTGACGGACGACCTGAGCGTCGGTGCGGTTGGGAGCGAGCAGAGAGAAAAAGGCGAACGTGCAGAATACCAGCCAACGTGGGCTTCGAGTTGCGTTCATGGCTCCCCCGGTTCTTCGGCGCTGGACGCGCCGCTGCGGACTTTGCCCCCTTCGTACTCCAAGAGAGCTTACGGCGGCGAGCGCGGCCCCGGTCGGCCGATATGACGCTTTCCGCGAAACTTTTGCGGCGCGCGCGTCCGCAAGGGGACCACGATGAAAATACCGTCCCAGCATAATGACGAATTGCTCTGGGACCGCGTCAGAAGGCCTGGCTCGCTTTCTTGCTCCAGCGACTACGAAAACGGCCGGGGCCTCCTTGTCGGCACCTCAAGGAAGTGCGCTTGCAGGGGGTCGTACGACCGATCGGGTACTCTTCATCGCAAGCGAAAGGAGTCCAACATGGGTCGTAAGCTCAATCTGAGTGTGGGATCGGTGTTCCTGATCGGCGTCATTGCTTTCTTGCTTGGCATCGTCTTCGCCGGGAGCCGCGTGAGCGCCGAGCCAGTTGCCCACAGCGCTCCGGGCAAGTGGTTCGTGGCGGCCGGGGACAACGGCTATCTCGTTAACACGGACACCGGAGAGGTCTGGCGTATGCGTGACAATGTCGAGCTCGCGATGAGTACCCCAAAGCCCGCGAAACCGTAGGTGCGGCGCGAGGCTTCAATTGCGAACGTCCAAACCCCGACTCGGCGGTTGTCGGCAGGGGGGCCACGATGAGACGAATAGCGGGAATCGCAGCGTTGCTGATCGGCATGTCCTGCAGCGGGAGCGTTGCAAGAGCTGCAATTCGCTTTGATTGGGACGAACACGAGCTCGCTTGCTCCGCCAGAATAGGCGTCGCCCTCGGCGTTCCGCCCAGCCCGTCAAGTTCGTACTACGTCCGTCACATCACCTGGATTTCCGACCTAGTCGTCTACGGAACGGTGACGGAAGTCAAACATGACGGCAACGCAGCCTATCCGACAATCGCCACGGTACAGGTGCTCTCCACGAAGAAGGGCACCGCGCCGAGCGGAGGCGTTCTTTACGTCAACCTGGAATCTGGCCCCTTCTGGTCCGCGGCGCACCAGCGCATGCTGTACAGCACGCATGACGGCGAGCCGACAGTCTCCGCGGGCACGTCCGTCTTACTGTTCCTGACGGATGGGTACCAGCACACGGACACGACGCCAAATCCCTACGCCCTCGGGCCGTCTCACTTCCGGCTTGTCGACAACAACGAATGGCTCATCGACGACGAAGAGGCTCATCTTGCGTCCAACGAACGGGTCGCCTACTCCGTTACTTGGGTGAACACCGAAATTGCACTGACGGTTGCCTGGCAACGCGCGCTGTGCCACTGAGGGCCGAAAGACACGGCGACGTCCACCGCGATCGAGCCGCGATACTCATTGGCCTTGCTGCTGCCCCTGGTCCCCCTGGCCGCTGAGAACGGTGATCACTCCCATCATCGGCGTGCCGTAGTTACCGGTCGTCGGATCTTGGATGCCCCCACCCGGCCCCGGCGCGGTCGGCTGATGCTCGTCGTCGAGCTTCGAGTGGATACGGCAGTAGAAGTTGAACACGCCTGGTTTCGTGAATCTCATGGTGAACGTCCCGGGGACACCGCCGTTGCTGTCGGTTCCCGGAAGGAGTGTGTTGACATTCTTGTCGCCCGTGGTGTTGAAGAAATCGTTGCTGACGACGGTGTGATCGTCCGTGTCGTTGTTGATCCACTCCACGGAATCGCCGACGCGAATCGTCAGGGAGAACGGCTTGAAGCGATCCTCGCCGGGCACGATGACCTGGTGGTGCGTGGTCGGCGGGACCGCCGACAAGGCGACCACCCCGACGCCAAGGAACGCGGTTGCGAAAGCGAGAACGAACTTGAGCCGAGGCTTCGCAGATTCGGTAATCATTTGGCCTTCCTTTCTCCAGCCGTTGTAGAGGATCAGTCCCGGCCAGTGCGATTCGAACGTACCGCGACTTTCCGAGCCCGATCGAAGAGCGGGGGACGCAAGCGCGGCGGAGGCGACGGTGTACCCGGGCTCCCGGTAAAGGGACGGGCCGGCACTGGACACACGGTGGGGTGTAGTCTCCGCGCCGCTCCCTGAGGTACAGTACACGCAGGATCCGGCATGACACACTTTCCAAGAGCAGCGAAATTCATCGGTTCGATCCTGGCCAGCGCGACGGTGGTGTCGGCGGCACCGGAGTCATCTCTGGAAGCGAGAGCGCTCCTGGCTCGCGCTACCAAGACGGTCGATTTGCGTGCGGGGGATAGCACTCCGTTTCGTCTCCGCGCGAACTTCTGGCTGCAAGAGCTGGGAGGTGGAAAGGTCCAAGGGCGGTACGAGCTAAGTTGGTGGTCTCCGGATGCGTGGCGAGAGGAGATCTCGTACCCGGGCCATCATCAGGTCTCCGGCCAGAGCGGGAGCAGCCGGTGGACGCTTGCCGACTCGCCGTACCAACCCCTGCGCCTCCTCGACATCGAGAATGCCATCGACGTGGCCGAATTCACGAAGGTTCCCGAGGGCGGGCGAGTCGAGACTGTGAAGGCACAGAATCGAAGGGTTCCCGTCGTAGAGGTCGCCTTGGCGCTGCCGGGCCGACTTCCGTGGTCCAAGCTCAGTGTCGTTCAGGACTCGGGCGTGCCGGTTCGATACGAGACCGGGCCGTCGATGACTTCCGGCCTGCGATACAAGGCGATTCACGAGTTCTCTGATTATCGGCCGTGGCATGCGCACCAGTTCCCCGGACTGATCAAGCGGTTCGACGGGAACCATGAGGTGTTGGAGCT
>DATKHR010000186.1:0-12433 GCA_035510155.1 Vicinamibacterales bacterium | reverse complement strand
CCGTGCTGGTCAAGCTGTCGGAGCGTGATCCCGAAGTGCGCGCGAACTGGCGGAGCATGGGGTTCCTCCTCGAGCGAGGAGAACTCGCGCATCGCTATCGATCGAGGCTTCTCGATATGCTCGGCCTCCTCGGGCCTGCGGTGGTCGATGCCGCCCAACCGGAGCTCGTCGCCCGGCTGGCGGACCGCGAGGAGCGCAGTCGATGGGCGGCGGCGGGGGCGCTCGACCGCCTCGACTCGCCGGACGCCCGGCAGCGCGCCGCCGCGTTCTTCGCCCGGAACGTCCCGCCGCTTCTCGACAGTTATCGGGTCGATCCCTCGCGGCGGCTGCGCGCATGCCTCTTCCTGCTCCGCGCGGAACTCAAAGAGCCCGATGTGCGGACCCTGGCCATCGGCGCGCTCAACGACAACGATGTGCGCGTGGAAAGCTGCGGAGCCTTCCTGCTGCTGACGAGCGACGTCCCGCCGCAGGTCGCGGAGGAGCGACTGCTCAGCGCGCTTACGGGACAAGGAAATCATTACGCGCGAGATTCCTTTGCAGCCGCGCTCAAGATCCTGGCCACTCCTCGCGGGCAGCAGACGCTGAGGGAGTACATAGCTTGGGAGCCGGAGCGCGTTCAGAGAATCGGGGAGCACTGGAACGATCCGTACTTCCGCCTCTTCGGCGATCTCCTCTGACCGCGGAGGGGTTTCTCTTTTCCCCGGGTTGCACGATAATCAGCGCCGACCTGACGAATCAGGAGGGAGGTCATGGCAAGAAAGAGCTCCCGGACCGACGTGAGCCGGCGCAAGTTCCTGGCCGGCGTGGCGATGACGGGCGCCGCGACCGCCGTCTCGGCAACGCGCGGGGGAAACGCCGCGACCGAAGTCGAACCCGCGCGGCCCGCCGCAACCCGCCCATCGACCGCTGGCGCGCAACTCGAGTACGCGACGCAAAGTGTGTCCGCGCCGCAGGGCACGCTTTCCGGGCGGCCCGGATCGGACTTCATGGTCGATGTCCTGAAGTCGCTCGACATCGATTTCATCTTCACCAACCCCGCGTCGTCGTGCCGCGGCATCCACGAGTCGATCGTCACATACGGCGGCAACAAACGACCCGAGTTGATCACCTGCATGCACGAGGAATCGGCCGTGGCGATGACCCACGGCTACTACAAGGTCGCAGGGAAGCCGGCGGCTGCGCTGTGCCACGGAACGGTCGGCCTTCAGCACGCCGCGATGGCGGTTTACAACGCGTGGTGCGATCGCGCCGCGTCGATCGTCATGGTGGGCAACCGCATGGATGCGGCCACGCGCCGGCCCGGCGTTCCCACCCTCCACGCGATGCAGGATCCAGGCTCGCTCATTCGCGACTTCACCAAGTGGGACGACAATCCGCAGTCGCTCCAGCACCTCGCCGAATCAATGGTGCGCGCGTACAAGGTCACGATGACGCCACCCCTGGAACCCGTCCTCATAGTGCTCGACGAGAAGCTTCAGGAAGACGCCATCGACAGCGGTGGCAGACTCGTGATTCCGAAACTCAGCACCGTCGCACCGCCCGCAGGCGATCCCAACGCCGTGCGCGAAGCAGCGCGCCTGCTCGCCATGGCGGACAATCCGGTCATCGTCGTCGATCGGGTCGCTCGGACGGCTGCGGGCGTGACACGGCTGGTCGAGCTCGCGGAAGCGCTGAACGCGCCGGTGATCGATCAGCTCGGCCGGATGAACATGCCCAACGATCATCACCTCTATCAGCTGGGCGCTGGCGGGTTGATCGAGCGCGCCGACGTGATTCTCGGCCTCGAGTTGACCGACTTCTGGGGCACAGTGAACAGCGCCGACGACTCGGTCGAGGCGGCGCAAGCCTATCGACCGAAGCCGGGGACACGGCTGATCAGCATCGGCATGGGCGATCTGTATCTCCGCGCCAACTATCAGGATTTCGAGCGCTACCAGCCGGTCGACATCGCCATCGGCGCCGACGCGGAGACGACGCTGCCGATGCTGACGGAATACGTCAAGCAGGCGATCCCTTCCGACCGCCGCGCGAAAATCGCCGAACGCGGCGACAAGGCGAGGAAGGCCCAGGCGCAGGCGCGGCAGGCGGTGCTCGCGCAGGCCGCCGCCAATGCGTGGGACGCGAGCCCGATCAGCTCGGCCCGGCTGTCAGCCGAGATCTGGCACCAGATCAAGCATGAACACTGGGCGCTCGTGTCGCGCGATTCGAGCCTGTCAAACTGGCCGCATCGGCTCTGGACGTTCGACCAGCATCACCAGTTCATCGGCGGACCGGGCGGCGCGGGCATCGGCTACGGGCTGCCGGCCGCGGTGGGGGCGGCGTTCGCGCATCGTGAGGCGGGCGACCGGCTCACGGTCAACATCCAGAACGACGGCGACTCGATGTACGCGCCGGGCGCATTGTGGACGGCGGCGCATCACAAGGTGCCGATGCTGACGATCATGTGGAACAACCGCGCGTACCATCAGGAGATCATGCACCTGCAGCGGATGGCCGGCTGGCGTCAGCGCGGCATCGAGAACCCGCACATCGGGACGACGATTTGGGACCCCTACATCGATTACGCGAAGCTCGCCGAAGCGCTCGGCCATGTCGGCATCGGTCCGATTACCGACCCGAAAGATCTGGCGAGCGCGATCAAGCGGGGGGTCGATGCGGTCAAGCGAGGAGAACCCGTCCTGATTGACGTGGTCACACAGCCACGATAGGAGAACCGCCATGCGGAACGCGTTGTCGCTCTTGGCAGCCGCGGCGCTCTCAATGATCGTGTTCGCGGCTCCACTGGTGCGCGCCGCACAGTCGGCCGGGCCGACCGGAGATCCGGTGCAGGGGAAGGCGACCTTCGAGCGTACGGGCTGCTGGGAATGTCACGGTCATCAGGGTCAGGGCGGAGTCGAGGGACCTCGCATCGCAGGTCCTGCGCCGGCGTTGCAGGCCATGTCACGATACGTCCGAAATCCAAGGCGCAACATGCCGCCCTACACGCAGAAGGTCCTCTCCGATCAGGAGCTGGCCGACATCTCCGCGTATTTGCAGTCGATCCCGCCGCCGCCGGACTACACGACGGTCCCGCTCTTGAGCGGCAAGTTCTGACTGATGGGCAGTGCGTTCTGACAGATGGGCGGCGCCTTCACTTCAAGCCGTTGAGCATCTTCGTGATGGAGTCCAGCCACGCGGCTTCCCGTTCGAGCGCCTGGGCGACGCGCCCCATTTCCGCCGGCACGCGCTGATACTCACCCTGCTCCATCGCCTCCCTGACGCCGGGCACCGTTTTGACGCCGTAGCCGGTGTAGAAGCCCGGGGCGTACAGCAGGTGCTTGAACCATTCGCGATGGACGAGGCCGGCCGCATCGAGCAGCTGCTGCTCGGAAAGCGCGATCTTCGCGTCGATCGCGGCGAGAGCTGCGGCGGGCGCTGACTTCTTCGCAGCGGCGCCCCGCGCCTCATCCAGAGCCGCTGCGCGTCTCGTCAACACCTCGATCGCGCGCGACATCGGCGTGAAGTCGAGTGCGGGGGGCATCGTCTCGACTTTCGGGGCGATGCGCGGCCGGCGAGGATCGTCGATCGCCGCGAACACGCCGTCCTGGATCTCACGATTGCGCTCGGCCACTTCCTCCCGCTTCTTTTTCAGCAGCAGCTGTAATTCCTCGTCGTAGGTGCGCACCGTGTCGGCGAGATTCGCGTACTGGAACGGCAGGATGTCTGCGTCGGCCAATCGAATGACCGCCGTGCCGCCGGTTTGCGCGAGCGCCCGTCCGTAAGCGAAGTCGGTGTCCAGAAAGTGCGTAAAGAAGTAGAAGTCATCGTAAATCGAGTGATAGATGCCGCTCGTGTCCTCGCCACCGTAGCCGATATTCAGCGACGGGATGCCCAGGTGCTGAAGAAAGGGCGTGTAGTCGGAGCCCGATCCGAGGGCGGCAATGCGCCAGTCAGCGCGGGAGCGGACCTTCTCTTTATCCTCCGCCTTCGCGCGCTCGATCGCGTGGGCCTGTTGCCGCTTCCAGACTGTGAGATGCGTTTCCGGATCGGTAATATCCCGAGCGACGTCGTTGATGAAATGCTCGAGCGTGTGTGAGCCGGCCACCTCGAGGAAGCCGCGACCGTTGCCGTCGGAATTCAAGTACGCGACGGCGTGCTGCTGGAGCTCACCTGCGTGCGTCTCGGCCCATTCCGTCGAACCGAGCAGAGCGGGCTCTTCTCCGTCCCACGCGCAATAGACGATGGTCCTCTTCGGCGACCAGCCTTGTTTCACGAGCTCGCCGAGGCCGCGCGCTTCTTCCAGCATTGCGGACAAGCCACTCAGCGGATCTTCGGCGCCATTCACCCAAGCATCGTGGTGGTTGCCGCGCACGACCCACTGATCGGGGAACGTCGATCCGCGCAGCCGCGCGACCACATCGTAGAGCGGTTTCTGGTCCCAGTTGAAGGCCAGCTTGAGGTGCGCGCGCCCGGGTCCGGGGCCGAAGCGGTAGGTGATCGGCAGGCCGCCGCGCCACTCCGGAGGCACGATGGCGCCTGTCAAGGACGCCAGGAACGGCTCCGCGTCTCCATACGAAATCGGCAACACGGGAATCTTCGTCAGCGTCGGCGCGTCTTTGATGGCGAGGCGTTTGGCGTCGGCGGTCGCCCCGATGCCGGGCGTGAGGGGATCGCCAGGATAGAGCGGCATGTCCATCACGCTGCCGCGTTGGGCGCCCTCGCGCGGCCGCATCGGCCCGCTGGGGAACACCTCACCCACATCGAAGCCGTCGTCCTTCGGGTCTGAGTAAATGAGGCAGCCGATCGCCCCGTGCTCCGCGGCGACCTTCGGCTTGATGCCCCGCCACGATTCGCCGTACCGAGCGAGGACGATGGCGCCTCGGACCGACACTCCGTAGCGCTCCAGCACGTCGTAGTCCTCGGGGCGGCCGTAGTTGACGTAGACGAGCGGTCCGGTCACATCGCCGTCGATCGAGTACGCGTTGAAGGTCGGCAGCTGCTCGGTCTTCTGGCTCGATGTCGGATCGACGGGAAGCGCCGGCTCATCGAGCTTCGCGGTGAAGTGGGTAGGGGCCACCAATTCGAGGACGCGCTCTTTTGGTGTTGGAAACAGAACGGTGAACGTCTCGATCTGTGCATCCCAGCCCCACTCCTTGAAACGCGCCAGAATCCATTCTGCGTTGTCTTTATCGTAGGCAGACCCCACGTGGTGCGGCCGGGCGCTCAAGCGTTCCATGGACGCGCGCATGTTCGACGGCTGGGGCAACTCGCGGAACTTCGCGTCCCACCCCGTCGATCCCGATTGCGCGGCCGGTGTCGTGGCGAACCACGTGCACACACCAATCGCGATCAGCAGTCCCGAACGTCGATTCATGGTTGCCTTTCAGCGCTTCGCGCGAGCGTAAGCGTCAGCTCCCAGAAAGTGTAGCGAAACGTAGGGCTCGTCGCCGACGACCCAGCTGTCGTGCCCCGGCCCGATGTAGAAGATGTCTCCGGCGCGCATTTCGATGACACGCCCGTCGCGCATTGCGGCGGTGCCCGTTCCTGAAATCACCATCCCGACGTGTTCGACCTCACACATCTGCTGGCCGAGCCGGGCGCCCACGTGCACCGACCAGCGCCAGCCGGGCTCGTAGCTCGCACGACCGATGGTCATTCCGCCGATGTGGACGATGTCGAATCGACCCTTGTCGAACGTGCGCGTCTCGTCCGGCGTTTCGAACCGCTTGAGCACCACGTCGAGTGTCGGATCGAGAACTTTTCGGGCGACAGAAGTATCGACCATGGAGCGAGTATAGCGCGAGGGGTAGCCGGCCCGTCGGTCAGGACCGGTCCGTCAGAATATGGCGAGGGCGTTCACGGGGAATCCGGTGCCACCGGATACCGGAACCGGCGCGACAGTCAACAGGAACTCCCAGCGGTGCAGGCGGGCGGCGGTTGCCGACACCTCCTCGAGATCCTGGTTGTCGAGGATACCGATGCCGAGCGCGGTGATCGCGAGCGTGTGAACGGGAAGGTTGATGCCTTCCACGAGGGATGGTGTCACGTCCTGAGCGTCATCGCTCCCGATGAACGACACACCGCGCTCTTTCAGCCACGGAGCGACCGATGCGTGGTAGCCCGCTTCGTTGCGTCCGACGTTCCAGGGTCCGAGCTTCTCGCGACGAGCCCAACGGCCCGTGTTGAGGAAAATCGCATCGCCCGGCGAGACCTTCACGCCCGCCTTCTTCTCCCACGCCTCGAGATCTTCAACGAATACGGGCGTGCCGGGCTCGAGATACGGGAGGCCTTTCAATCTCGGGATGTCGAAGAGAATCGCGCGCGTGACGACGCCATTTCTCAAGTTCTGAATGCCGAGCATCTTGCAGCCTTCTTCGGTGTTGATCTCGCCCGTGGCGTGCCCGTTGTAGGTCTGCCCCTTATAGAGGATGTGGCAGAGGGCATCGATATGGCTGTGGGCAAACCCGTGGTACGACACCTTATACGTGTCCGTCGTGAAGCCGCGATTCATCGTGTGCTCGAACGGGCTCGGATTGTCGACGGCCCGATCGGTCAGCGGCGAATGCGCGAGGCCGACGACGACCCCGAGCCGGGCCAGCGAAAGAGCCTGCTTGCGTTTCGTGTCGGTGATGAGATTGGCGGCGCCGAGCTGGTCGTTGGGCCCCCAGCGGCCCCAGTTCTTCACCTGGTTGAACATCTGGTCGAATTCGTCGGCATTTCGCGGGAATCTCGCAGCCGACGGCGCGGGGCTGATGAGCGGCTCATTTGACGCCCCGCGGCCCTGACTGCCGCCGGACTGGCCGCTCGCCTGAGTGCTTGATTGACCCGCCTGAGTCTGGCCCACGGCTGGCTGCGTGGCCCGGCCGGAGATGGCCAGGCTCCAGGCGGCGGCGATCATGACCACCTTGCTCATTGCCGGAACCACGCCCGAGATTCGCATACGGACTCCTCAGGACACGGTTTCACGCCGTGCGGATACCCGGCAACGCGGCGGTCAGTTTCAATGCGTGGTGGTCCGCGTCGGCCAGACGACGCCCTGATTCTCCTTGGTTACCGGGCCGAGGCCTTTGTACATGAACCGCTGCACCCGTTTCCCCTCGTAGGTCTCCGTAATGTAGATGTTGCCGTGGGAATCGACGGCGATGCTGTGCGCGCCGAAGAACTCCCCGGGCTGGCGGCCGCCGTCACCGAAGCTCGTGAGCACTTGAAGCGAGTCGCGCTCGATGACATAGACCTTCTGGTTCCGCCCGTCGGCGAGATACAGGTACTTCTGCTGCGGGTCTTTCGAGAACGCAATGTCCCAGACGGACCCGTCCGCGAGCGAGCGCCGGGCGATGAACTGCTCCTTGACGAACTTCCCCTCGGGCGAGAACACCTGGATGCGATCGTTCACGCGGTCGCAGACATAGATCAGCCGGTCGTTGGACATCTCGGCGCAGTGAACCGGGTTGCGGAACTGTTGTGCGGGCGGCGCATCGGGGTTGTAGCGCCCCAGATTGGTGTCGTCCGGCTTGTTGCCGTAAGCTCCCCAGACTCTCTTGAACTGGCCGCTATCCGCGTCGATGACAGCGACCCGGTGATTGCGGTAGCCGTCCGCGATGTAGGCTTCGTTCGCGGTCTTGTCGACGAAGATCTTCGCGACCTGACCAAACGCCCACGTGTCGTTGCTGCCGGCCGAGCCCCACTCCATGCCGACCTGCTTGATGAATTTGCCGTCCTGCGTGAACTTCAGGACCTGGCCGTCGTCGGCGCCGTTGCCGCCGATCCAGACGTTGCCCTTGTAGTCGATTGTGATGCCGTGGTTCGATTGCGGCCACTGGTAGCCCTGCCCCGGCCCGCCCCAGTGCCGCAACAGGTTGCCGGCCTGATCGAACTCGAGGACCGGCGGGGCGCCCTTGCAGCACTCCCCGGTTGGCGGATCGAGCTCCGCGCCGCGCTCGTTGTTGTTCAGCGTGGCGGAGCTGCGATGGATGATCCAGATGTGATCCTGGGCATCGACGGAGACCCCGATGGTCGAGCCGAGCAACCAATGGTTGGGCAGCGGCTTGGGCCACATCGGGTCGACTTCGAAGCGAGGCGCCTGGACCGCCCCTTTGGATTGGGCGGCTGCCGCTCGTTCGAGCGCGTACTGACCACCGCCAATCATCACCAGGACCAGCACGAACACACCACTGACGAGAAGCTGACGGCTCGACTTCGACGTCATGAAACCCTCCTCGACGGGCCACATTATACAGAGGTCTGAGCACCGCGGTCCGTTCGCCAACTGCCGGCCCGCTGGCAGCAAGAGCCCGCCGGTGCGCGGCATTTTCGCTGGCGGCGGCGTGCCTTTTGCTGGATCTCTCTCCGAGCGGAGGGCCAGTGTACATCGACGATCTCGACATCCCTGCAGGCAAGCTCACCGAAGCCGCACAACGGGTGTTTGACCGCGCGGTCGAAGAGTCGCGCGAGCGTCAGCACGCCGTGCTCGCCAGTGAACACCTCTTTTACGCCTTCGCGCAGGTCGAATGGGATCTGTTTGCGCAGGCCATGCGTTACGCTGAGGTCAACCCGCACGAGGTCCTCCGCTCAGTTGATGAGCACCTGCGCTCGGTGTCCTCGGGTCCGCTCAAGGACGGCTTCGACCGTCCAGACGGCGTCCTGTTGTTCCTCGGCCCGACAGGTGTCGGCAAGACCGAGCTGGCCAAGGCGGTTGCCGAGCTCCTGTTCGGCGATGACACGAAAATGATCCGAATCGACATGTCGGAGTACCAGGACGACGCTGTGTCTGTCGACAAATTGATCGGCATGCCGCGGGGGATCGCCGGCAGCGAGCGCGGCGGGACTCTCACGAATCAGCTGAAGGACAATCCGTTCACCGTGGTTCTTCTCGATGAAATCGAGAAAGCGAGTCCTGCCCTGTTGAACGTGTTCCTCCAGGCCTTCGATGAGGGGTGGATGACCGACGGGCGCGGCAAACGCGTCTATCTGAGCGATGCGATCATCATCATGACCTCGAATCTCGGGTCCGAGCACTTCCGCCAGCTGACAAGCCCGCTTGGATTCCGCTCCGAGCGCGTGGAGATCGATCACGTCCAAGGAGAAGTCAGGCGGGAGCTCGAGCGGCGCTTCTCTCCGGAGTTCCGCAATCGGATCGACGACGTGGTCCTGTTCGCGCCGCTTACACTCAACGACCTGCGGCGCATCGCCAGCGGCTATCTGCTGGAGATCGAGCGCGCGGTGAACCTACCGGACCTGTGGATGTCGCGCAACGCCACGCCCTTTGCATTTCTAGAAGTCGCGTAGCCCGCTAACAGATGGCGCTCGACACGGTCCAACCGCAGACAACGATGACAGGCTTGACGGCACTCGAAGCCCAGACGCGGTTGGAGCGGTTCGGACCGAACGAGCCCCCGGCTGCGAAGCCGCATTCGGCGCTTTCCGACGTCTGGCACGTCTTCAGGAATCCGCTGGTGTTGATCCTGGTGATCGCCGCCGTCGCGTCGGCCTTCGTCGGCGAGGCGATCGATGCGGGAATCATCGGCACGATTGTCCTTCTGAGCGCGGCCATCGACTTGAGTCAGACCCGTCGTTCCCACCGGGCCATCGACCAACTCCGTGAACGGATCGCCCCGACGGCCACCGCCCTGCGCGACGGCGAGTGGAGAGACGTGTGGCGGCGCGACGTAGTGCCGGGAGACATCGTCCGGCTCGCCGCGGGAGACCTGGTTCCCGCGGACGGGCGCCTGCTGGTTGCTCGCGATCTTTACGTCCAGCAGGCGTCCCTCACGGGCGAATCGCTCCCGGCTGAAAAGGAAGCGACGGGTGAACCGGCGTCCACGAAAGCCGACGCACGAAACATGGTGTTTCTGGGCACCTCTGTCGTGAGCGGCACTGCCACGGCGGAAGTCATCGCGACGGGTGCCCGGACGGCATTTGGCGCAATTGCCGCCCGCCTGGCGGCGGCCCCGGAAGAAACCGCGTTCGATCGCGGCTTGCGGGACTTCAGCCAGCTCCTCGCCAGGACGGTGTTTGTTCTCGTGGTCTTCCTGCTCGCCGTGAGCATTGCCCGCCACCGCGATCCGCTTCAATCGCTGCTGTTCGCGGTGGCGCTGGCGGTCGGCTTGACGCCGGAGTTCCTGCCCATGATTACGTCGGTGACCCTATCAAAGGGTGCCGTGGCCATGGCGCGGAAGAAGGTCATCGTCAAATATCTGTCCACGATTCAGAATCTCGGCAGTCTCGACGTGCTGTGCAGCGACAAGACGGGAACGCTGACCGCTGGAAAGATGTCGTTCGATCGGTCGCTGGATCCTCTCGGGAACCCGTCCAACCGCGCATTGGAGCTTGCGTATCTCGCCAGCCGGTTCGAGACGGGTATTCGCAGTCCGCTCGATGAAGCCCTCCTCCATCAGCCCCCGCCCGCGACCGGCGCCTATACCAAGGTTGACGAAATCCCGTTCGATTTCGAGCGACGGCGGCTCTCCGTCGTCCTTGAGGGGCCGTCGCAGCGAGTGCTCGTCACGAAGGGCGCTCCCGAAGGGATTCTTCCACTCCTGACCGGCTACGAGATCGGAGGCAGAGTGGAACCGATCGACGACGCTTCCGCTGTGCGCCTCCGACAGGTGAGCGCAGGCCTGAACAGCCAGGGATTCCGATCGCTTGCGGTCGCGTACGTCGGCGTGCCTGCGCGCGAGCGGTACTCACGGGAGGACGAGCACAACCTTGCGCTGGTCGGCTTCGTGACGTTCTCCGATACGCCTTTGCCTGATGCCGCCGGGATCGTGGCGTCTCTGAGGCACGATGGCGTCGACATCAAAGTCATCTCGGGCGACAACGATCTCGTGACCGGCCACGTCTGCAGTGCGGTCGGCATCGAGCCGGGTCGAATCGTCACGGGCGATGACATGGACCGGATGACGGATCCGGCGCTGGCACATGTTGCCGAGGAGACGCGTGTGTTCGCGCGCATCTCGCCCGCGCAGAAAAACCGGATCCTCCTGGCGCTCAAACACCGCGGCCACGCCGTCGGATTCATGGGTGACGGCATCAACGACGCGCCGTCGCTCCACGCGGCCGATGTTGGTATCTCAGTGTCGAGCGCTGTCGACGTCGCTCGCGAGGCTGCCGACGTCATCCTCGTGGAGCCTGGTCTGCGCGTGCTCCATGACGGGATCATCGAAGGGCGCAAAGCCTTCGGGAACGTCATGAAGTATTTGCTGATGGGCACGAGCTCCAATTTCGGGAACGTCTTCAGCATGGCTGGAGCGGCGCTGTTCCTGCCCTTCCTGCCGATGCTCCCCACGCAAATCCTCTTGAACAACCTGCTCTACGATCTCGCGCAGATTACGATTCCGACCGACAACGTCGACGAGTCATACCTCCAGAAGCCCCAACACTGGGATATTGGCCTGATCCGCAAGTTCATGCTGATGGTCGGGCCAATCAGCTCGGTCTTCGACTTCCTGACGTTTTACGTGTTGTTGAACGTCTTCCATGCGAGCGAAACGGAGTTCCATACCGGATGGTTTGTCGAATCGCTGGCCACGCAGACGCTCGTGCTCTTCGTGATCCGTACGGCGGGCAATCCGTTACAGAGCCGTCCCAGCAGTGCGTTGATCGCCACATGCCTCGCGGTCGTGGCGGTCGGGATCTTTTTGCCGTTCAGCCCGGTTGCAGGCATGCTCGGGTTCACGGCGTTGCCGGCCGGGTACTTCGCGTTCCTTGCCGCGGCAACCGGAAGCTATCTGTTGCTGGTAGAAGCCGCCAAACGACGGCTTCTCGGTCGGCAGACCCCCAACGCTCTCGTCACCCAACCTTCGGCGATCGTTCGACCGTCTGTTTGATGGACGCGAGCGCGCTTTCGAGACTGCGAGTCCGGCAGCGACCCAGGTCATCTGCAGTTGCATGATCGCAGCCACGCTGTGGCCGACCTCTCCTGGCCGACCTGCGCCTCGTTGTCTGAAGGTCGGTCTGGCGACACGGCAACCGGCTCGATTTGCGCGTCAGGCACCCCGGCTTTCCGCAGTTGGTCGATGCGTCGCCGGCGCTCGGCACCGAGCTCGTTCTTCAACGCGACAACGTGATCGAGCAAACTGCCACCGGTTTCGAACTGCAGTCGACCCAGCACGTCAATGGCCTCATCAAGCGTCTCGTTCATGGTTGAGCGACTTGCAACTGCGTGGCCAGGCCGCGCTCCGCAATGTGTGCCCGCCAGGGCTGAACGAAGCATGTGCTCCGCGACGTCGCGACGGGGCCGAGCCCTGGCAATCGCCAGCCGGCCGGCATCACGCCGTGGTCGCCGATGCGCTACAGGCACCGACGGTAGCAACCGTTCTTGTCGCGTTGCAGAAACCCGCTCTCCACGAGAGAGGAGAGCACATGCTCGAGTGTGCGTGCACTCAGGCCCCAGAAGCGGGCCGCCTGCAGTACCGTCAGGGAAAGTCCCGGCATCTCGACGTACTCCGCTCGAATG
>DATKHR010000185.1:0-13183 GCA_035510155.1 Vicinamibacterales bacterium | reverse complement strand
ACGACCATCGTCGAAAACGGCCTCGACATACCGAACGCCAATACGATCATCATCAATCGAGCGGATCGCTATGGTCTGTCGCAGCTCTATCAACTCCGGGGCCGCGTCGGCCGCTCGGATCGGCCGGCGTACGCCTACCTGCTGATTCCTCCGGAGGACAACCTGTCGCCGGTCGCCAAAAAACGCCTTGCGGCAATCAAAGAATTCAGCGACCTCGGCAGCGGCTTCCGTGTCGCGGCGCTCGACCTTGAGATCCGCGGCGCCGGCAACTTGCTCGGCGGCGAGCAGAGCGGGCAGATCGACGCGATTGGCTTCGAGATGTACATGAAGCTGCTCGAGCAGACGGTTCGCGAGCTGAAGGGCGAGGACATCGAGGACGACCTGCGCGCGACGATCGATTTGAAGGTCGACCTTCGTATCGATGATGCCTACGTGCCCGACATGAATCAGCGGCTGATGCTCTACCGGAAGATCGCCGCCGCACGCACCGACGAGGAGATCGATCATGTGCTGGACGAGGCGGCCGACCGGTATGGCCCCCTCCCCGAGTCGGTCCTGAACCTGGCTGACTACGGTCGGATCCGTGTGATGGCGGACAGGCTCGGCATCGAAGCCATAGACCGCGAAGCCCGCCTGGTCGTCTTAAAGTTCAGACCGCAGGCGAAGGTCGATCCGGCTCGGCTCGTGTCTCTGGTGCGGCGGCGACCTGAGCTGACGCTCGTCCCTCCCAACGGTCTCAAGTTGAGCCTCGGTGCGGTTCGGGACGAGCGGAGCGCGATTCGGCCGCAAGCCGCCGGACCAGCTGGCCGGCCTGCACGCAGATCGGGGAAGTTCGGTTCGATTGCGCCGAGCTGGTGGGTGGCCCGTGCCCGGGAGGCGGAAGTCAAGCCAGGTTTCACAAAGGCTGAGATGACGCGCTCCGCAAAGGAGGATCCGCGTGCGCCTGGCGGCGTGTTTGAACAGGTCGGGGGATTGTTGAGCGACCTCGTGAGCGGGACCTGAAGCGGCAAATGAAGTAAGATCCTTCTGTACAAGAACTTATGAGAGTCACAACCCTCTGCCTTGGCATGCTTCTGGCCGTTGTTTCAGCTGCCCCGAGAGCGGAAATCGTTGAGCAAGTCCTCGTCAAGGTGAATGGCGAGATCTTCACGAAGACCGAGCTCGAGCAGAAACAGGTCCAGGTCCTGCGCCAACGTGGTCAGCCGTTCGACCTCAAGAGCGATCCCAACAACCAGCAGTTACGAAAGGCGCTCGACGAAATCACGCCGGCGATCATGGTCGACGTCGTCAACGAGATGGTCGTCGTCCAACGCGGCAAGGAGCTCGGCTACACGCTGAGCAACGATCAGTTCAAGAGCGTTGTTGACAACATCAAGAAGGAAAACAAGATCGAGACCGAAGAGCAGTTCCAGGCGGCCCTCAAGTCCGAGAACATGACGATGGCCGACCTGCGCCGGCAGCTCGAGCGATCGATGATTCGCCAACGTGTCGAGCAGAACGAAGTGCTGGGGAAGATCGGCGTCAGCGAGACCGAAGGGCGCGCCTATTACGAGACGCATACGAGCGAGTTCACGACGCCGCCGACTGTGACAATGCGAGAGATTCTGGTGACGGTTCCAGCCGATGCCCGCGGCATCAATGTCGCTGCCGACGAGGCGGCGAAGGCGCGCGCCGAAGAGATCCGCACGCGGGTGACGGCCGGCAAGGACAATTTTGAGCAGCTGGCGTCGCAAGTGTCGGAGTCCCCATCGAAAGCCAACGGCGGGCTGATTGGCCCGCTGAGCATGCAGGACATTTCGCCGGACCTGCGGAAGGTTGTCGAGGCCATGAAGCCGGGGGATGTGACGGAGCTGATTCGAACGTCGCGCGGATACCAGATCTTGAAGCTCGAGTCGAAGACGGACGCGCAGACGCTGTCATTCGAACAGGCGCGCGAGCAAATTAGCGAAAGGGTGTTCACCGACAAGCGGAAGGTCGAATATTTGAAGTACCTCGAAAAGTTGCGTGCTCAGGCCATTATCGAGTGGAAGAACCCGGATGTGAGAAGGGCTTTCGAGGAGGGCCTCAAGCAGCAGGCCGCCCCGTCCGCCCTATGAGCGCTGCGGACCCAGCGCGTCGCTCGCCGCAGCCATCAACCATGCCGCACCAGCGAACGCTGCCGCGCCGAGCAGTCCCCCCGTCGTGTCCGCCAACCAGTCCTGGACATCCGATGAGCGCAACGGCGTGAATTTCTGATGCCATTCGTCACTTGCGCCGTAGAGGCTGGTCAGCAGCACGGCAACCGGCGGTAGGATAGCAGCCAGTGATGAGAATAGGCTCCGTCAACCTCGCCTCACCATTTGCCATTGCGCCAATGGCGGGCATGACTGATTCAGCGTTCCGCCGGCTGGTCAAACGCCACGGTGGGTGCGGTCTGGTCGTGACCGAGATGGTCAGCTCCGAGGGTCTTGTGCGCGGCATCGATCGGACACTCGAGTACGCGGAGTACACGGAGGAGGAGCGGCCGATCGCCATTCAGATTTTCGGCGGCGACCCCGCGAAGATGGCCGACGCTGCTCAAATCGTCGAAAACATGGGCGCCGACATCGTCGACGTCAACATGGGATGCCCGGTTCCGAAGATCGCGAAGCACAACGCCGGTTGCAGCCTGATGCGCGAGCCGGTCCACGCGGCGAGCGTCATTCGCGCCATGACGAAAGCGGTCAAGATTCCGGTCACGGTCAAAATGCGCGCCGGATGGAACGACGCGGATCGTAATGCCCCGATCCTCGCACAGATGGTCGAGGGCGCCGGCGCTGCCGCCGTGGCCGTGCACGGCCGGACCGCGGAGCAAAGCTACAGCGGCAGCGCGGATTGGGACCTCGTTGCACGCGTCGCCGAAGCGTTGACGATTCCAGTCTTCGGGAGCGGCGACTGCGTCGAGCCGGACCAGATCGTGGAACGCATGCGATCCGGCATCGAGGGCGTCCTCGTCGGCCGCGGAGTCCTGCGCAATCCATGGATCCTCGCGCAGGCCCAGGACCTGGCTGCCGGACGGCCGGCGCGCCACGTGACCCTGGAGGATCGCGGCCGTTTTCTACTCGATTACATTGATCTGCTGCTGGAGGAGCGCATCCGGGGGGTGGAGGCCGACCGAGCTTGGGCCGCGAGTCACGACCGCTGGGTGGTGAACAAGCTTCGCGCGCTCGGCGCTTACTTTACAAAGGGACTCGACAACGGGTCACACGTCCGGGCCTTGATCAATGCATCGCCGTCGCTCGCCGACCTGCAGCAGATTATCCTGCAGTTTTTCGCGGGCGACTCGGGTCGCGACGCAGGTTGTTCAGGAGGTCCCAATCCCGCAGAGCTCATGGTCGGAAGCCAACAGGTGCGGGAAATGACGCAGTGACGCGAATCGAGACGGTCTTCGCGGAAACGGTCGCCGCACACCACGCCACGCTCCAACGCTCCGCAGCAGCTATTCAGCAAGCGGCCGATCTCATGCGCGAATCGCTCTCGCGAGGCGGCAAGATCCTCGCGTTTGGAAACGGCGGCAGCGCGGCGGATTCACAACATGTTGCCGCCGAGCTCGTGAATCGTTTCCGCATCGAGCGGCGTGCGTTCGCGGCACTCGCGCTCACCACGGATACGAGCGTTCTCACAAGCATCGCGAACGATTCGGACTACGCTCGCGTGTTCGCCCGGCAGATCGAAGCCCTCGGTCGCCCGGGCGACGTCGCGCTCGGGATCTCGACGAGCGGCCGATCCTCGAGCGTGCTGACCGCGTTCGAGCAGGCGCGCGCCCAGAGCTTGAAGGCCATCGCGCTCCTTGGGCCCGATCCGTCGGCCGTGTCGAACCTCGCCGACATTTGCATCCTCGTGCCGGCGTCGTCGACTGCCCGGGTCCAGGAGGTCCACCGCACGATCCTGCACGTGCTGTGCGAGTTGCTCGAGTCCGGTTCGGCCTGGGCCCCTCACTCATCAAGTGGCACATGAGTCACGCGCCGCGGCACGTCCCTCTCCGGGTTGCGTTCGATCTCGACGGCGTCCTGGCTGATATGGAGTCGGAGCTGGTGCGGTGCGCCGCGGCGCTCTTTGGAGACGGCTCGGCCCCCAACGGGCCAGAAATGCTCAGTCCGAGTCGACAACGGCGACTTTGGAAACACGTGCGGGCGATCGAGAACTTCTGGGAGACGTTGGGCGAGCACGAGCTTGGGATCGTCCAACGTCTGGCGGCCATCACGGCCGAACGTCGCTGGGAAGTGATCTTTCTGACAAGGCGCCCCTCGTCCGCCGGCGCGACCACGCAAGTCCAGACGCAGCGCTGGCTCCAGTCCAAAGGGTTCCCGTGTCCCAGTGTGTACGTCGTGCAGGGCTCGCGCGGTCGGATTGCTGACGCGTTGGAGCTCGATGTCGTCGTTGACGATCACCCCGAGAATTGCCTGGACGTCATCGCCGATTCAACGGCGCGCGCGATTCTCGTCTGGAGGGAACCCGAGCAGCGGATCCCGGCAGGCGTCCGCCGGCTGGGCATCGGCGTCGTCGGCAGCGTCGCCGAATGCCTTGACCTGCTGCTTTCGCATGGCACGCCCCCGGTCAGGCGCCGCCCCATCCTGGACCGCGTGAAACGAGCGCTCTACCGCCGCCACCATCCACGCAGCCAGTAGTACGCGACCCCGAGGAGTTCGTGAGCGTTCATGGTCGCGACGGCAAGCCCTTCTTTGCTCGGCAAGAACACGCGGGTCCACGGAAGGTCGCGTTCAAACTCTTGAGCGACTGCGGGAACGGGCCGGATGCCTGCGGCGCGAAACGCTCCCAACGCGCGTGGCATGTGAACCTCAGACGTCACCAGTATCACCTGTTCCACCTCCCGCTCCCTGAGGATTCCGGCGACCACAATGGCCTCCTCGCGCGTCGTCTTCGAGACGGACTCGACGATGATGCGATCGCGCGGCACGCCGAGCGTGATGAGGGCATCGCGCATCGTTTCCCCTGTTGGAGCGGACCGCCGTTCAGGATGCGGATTGCCGCCCGACGAGATGACGATCGCGTGATCCACCAGCGAAAAGACACGGGCCGCCTCGAGCACGCGAGCAGCGGCTGGGCGATCGACAAACGAAAACCTCCGCCCGGTCCAGTCCTCGACGTCCAGGCTCCCACTTCCCAGGACGACAATCGCTGTTGTCCCACTGGAGGCTGCGGCTTCCGGAGCAGACGACGTCGGGGCACTGGCCTCGAACGGCCTGAGTGAGCCGACAATTATCCTGGTCAGGAGGTACTGCCCTTCGTAGACGCTGCATATCAGGAATCCGGCCGCCGCGACGACGAGAAACCGTCGTGCGCGCCGCGACGAAGGGGCGATGGCCATCCAAATCGCAGCGGCCACAAGGCACGCGACAAGCCCGCCGGCAGACAACACATACCCGACGAAGTCCGAGCCGGCGATCATGTCGGCGCGATTCTAGCTGTGATCCGGTGGCTCAGGCTTCTTGACGAGCCCTTCTGGTTGCGACTCAGGCCCTCGGACGGGGGCTCCGGGTTTCGGCGGCGGCTGCGCGGTCGTGACCAGCTTGTTCTCGCCAGGCTTCGGTAGTTCATTCTGGCCACGAGGCCGGGCCTGGGGGCGCCGATCATGTGCGGGCGCCTGATTACCGGGCCGCCGCGGTGGTTTGCTGCGGCGTTCAGCCTTTGGCCCCCGCTTTTCCCCTCGCGGTTTCGAGTCACGTTGCGGATGGGGTCGAGGCCATTCAGCGTGCGAGTGCCGCGGGTCGCGCTGCTCATGCTTGTCGCGGCGCCGTTTTTCTTTGTCGAAGCGCGCCCGTGGGTCCTTGTGTTCGCCGCCTGGGCGCCAATCCTTCCCCCGGCGCTCCTCACGTCCCTGCCCGGCGTTCGGCCGCGCGCTGCCCGGCGCATGCACGCGCGCGCGCTTGCGCCGCTGAAAGTCGTCGCGTTCCTGCTCGTGTGACTCCCAGAGCCGCCCGCGCGCGAACCACTTCATGACGACATCTTTGTTCGTGCGCCTGAGCTGGGTGAGGGTCGGCAGGAGTTCCTGAGCGTCTCGCGCACGAAATGCCGTCGGCATGTTGTCGATGAGAATGGTCCAGTAGGCGAATCGCGGCGGCACAGCCGCTATTCTAGAGCACGCGGGCAAACGGACGAGGACCTAGGCGCGGGGCGGCAGCCGCTTCAGTTTCTCGACGAGCGTCGTGCGTTTGAGGTTGAGGAGACGCGCGGCGGCGCCCTTGTTGCCGCCGGTTCGCTCGAGCGATCGTTCGATCAGCTCGCGTTCCACGCTCGCGACGAAGAGATCGAGATCGATGCCTTCGTCCGGCAACGTCACCGGCGACGACACCACCGGCACCTGCGCCTGTTGGACTTCAGACGACAGGTCGTTGACGTCGATTTGCCCCAGGCCCGCAGTGAAAGCGAGCGCGCGTTCGACCGCGTTCTCGAGTTGCCGCACGTTCCCGGGCCAATGGTAGGCCATCAGGCGCCGCATCGCGTCCTGGGAAACAGTAGGAGGCTTCGTTCCCCGCGGCACAACCGATCCCCCGTCCCTCGTCAGCTTCTCGAGGAAGTGGTGCACCAGGAGGGGGATGTCATCCTTGCGCTCGCGTAGAGGCGGCACGTGCACCGGGATGACGTTGAGACGGTAGTACAGGTCCTCGCGGAACTCTCCGCGCGCCACCATCTTCACGAGGTCGCTGTTGGTGGCGGCAATCACGCGCACGTCGACTTTGATGGAATGTGAGTCCCCCACGCGCTCGAATTCCCGCTCCTGCAGCACGCGCAGGAGCTTCATCTGCAACGCCGTGCTCATCGTTCCGACTTCGTCCAGGAAGAGCGTGCCCTTGTGCGCTTGCTCGAGACGTCCCTGTCGATTGCCTACGGCTCCAGTGAAGGCGCCCCGCACGTAGCCGAAGATCTCGGCTTCGAGCAGCGACTCGGGAATGGCGCTGCAGTTCAACGCGAGGAACCGATGCAGGCGCCTTGCGCTGTTGTGGTGGATCGCGCGCGCGAGCACTTCCTTCCCGGTTCCCGTTTCGCCGCTGATCAGGATCGTGCTGTTGGTGGCAGCCACGGTCTCAAGGAGCTGAAACAGCTTCTGCATCGGCCGGCTCTTGCCGACGATGCCTTCGAATCGGTAACGCTCCTCGAGCTGTGCGCGCAGGTACGCGTTTTCCGACTTCAGCCGGCGCTGCTCGAGCGCCGACTCGAGCACGTGCAGGAGCTCGTCGATCTGGAACGGCTTGCTGACGAAATCGAACGCCCCGCTCTTGATCGCGCCAACCGCATCCTTGGTCGTTCCGTACCCTGTCACGACGATCGCGACGATGTCGGGATACCGGCCGACGGCCGCCTGCACGAGAGCAGACCCGTCCATACCCGGCAGGCGAAGGTCGGTGATGATGACGTCGAATGCAAAGTCAGCCAGGCGCGCCACCGCCGCTTCGCCTGAATCGCATTGCTCGACGTGATAGCCGCGGTCGGTCAGCTGCTCGGCCACCACCTGACGCAACGGGGCCTCGTCTTCGACCAACAGTAGATGTTTCTGACTCTCAGCCATTCACAAAGCGCCAAGATATTGACACGGCTATAACCGGATAATCAACTCAGTGGCCCCAAGGGTTGCGGTTGCTTCTCACTCGTTCCCCAAGAATCCAACGCTCAGACGAGAGCTGCTCGAGCGCTACCCCGCGTCCGTTTTCAATGAATCGCGCGTACCGCTGAGCGGCCAGGCGCTCGTATCGTTTCTTAGAGGCCACGAGAGGGCGATCACCGGCCTGGAATCGCTTGATGAAACGCTCTTCGCCGCGGTGCCAGAGCTGAAGATCGTCAGCAAATACGGTGTTGGCTTTGACATGATCGACCTGGCCGCCGCGCGTCGCCACGGCGTGTCCATCCGGTGGACTGCCGGCGTCAACCGACAGTCCGTTGCTGAGCTCACGATGGCCTTCATGATCGCGCTGGCACGCAACCTGATGCCGCTCACCCGCGAAGTGCGCGACGGAATATGGACACACGGCGGCGGTCGGCAGATCTCATCCGCGACCGTCGGCGTACTGGGTTGCGGAAATGTCGGTCAGTTGGTCGCCCGTTTGTGCCGTGCCTTTGGCGCCGGTGTCGTCGCACACGACATCAAACGCTACGACGAGTTCTATCGCGAGACAGGTGTCACGCCCGTCAGTCTTGACTATTTGCTGCGCGAGTCCGATTTCGTCACGATCCACGTGCCGCTGGATTCATCGACGCGCGACCTGATCGGCGAAGCCGAACTGTCCGCGATGAAGCCGTCCGCGTTTCTCATCAATACCGCTCGAGGCGGCATCGTCAACGAGGCGGCTCTGAAACGGGCGCTCGTCGACCGCACGCTCGCCGGCGCTGCGTTCGATGTTTTCGAATCCGAGCCGCCGGTAGATACAGAACTGTTGTCGCTGACGAATTTTGTCGCCACGCCCCATGTTGGGGGGAGTACCACGGAAGCGGTTCTGGCCATGGGCCGGGCAGCCATCGAGGGGCTCGATGATCCGGGGCGGCAGATCAACTGATTTGGGCGTGATTCGCGATTCGTGATTGGGATTCATCGAGCCCGTCGAAATCCCTCATCCCCAATCCCGAATCACGCTTTCGCGTCCCTAATCCCCCCTCCCCCTCCCTCCGATACACTCTCCGGAGGCAGTACGTGGAACGAAAAACGATCTCAATCATGAAGGCCTGTGAGCTGGTGGGTGTCAGTCGCCGGACTATCTATAACTGGCTGTCAAGTGGCAAGATCGAGTACGTTCGCACGGCGGGCGGCTCGGTCCGCATTTTTGTGGACACGCTCTGGCGCGACCCGAACAACGCCAACCGGCCAGCCGTCCAGACGATCTGGCAAGGAGCGGAAGGCCGAAATCAACCCTCCTGAGGCGGCGCTCGTCCCTCGGTGAGCGTCCGTCGGGGTTGAGCTGACGGCCAGCGCTCGCGAGCTCCTGGTTGGCCGACCGATGGATGAATCTCCGGAGCTCCGTCTCCTTTTTCACCGCCTGAACAACCAGCTGGGAGTCATCCTGTCTCACGCCGAATTGCTCGAAGCCAAGGCGCCCGACGACATGAGCCGCGCGCGCGCCTCTCAGGTCGTTTGCGGCGTGCTCGAGGCGCTGACGATTATCAAAGACCTTCGAAGTCTGGCCGCCCGCCTCGCGCTGGCGGAGGGAGCCCCCGGCGCCAAAATTGACCCTCGGTGATCCTCCAGTCGCTGCCAAAAAACGCCCTCCCATCTCTCAAAATCCCGGCGGAGTCAACCGCGAAATTGTAAGTTGCGAGTCAAAATATTGGCGCAGCTGCTCCCAGGATCGCCAAGTAATTGACGTTCTGCATACATCTGCCCATAACTCCCCTGTTCAAGTTACAAGACAGCGCACTGAATTAAGTACATGTCGAACAAGTGGTTGCGGTGTTTACGGTCTTTCTAGTGGTGTAGACCGGAACACAGGCTCGGCTGTTGGTACTCCAGTTGCGATATCGAGCAAGCGCTTGCACGCGCCGTGCGGGCTCATGACCCAGGGCAAGGCCCCGAGGAGCATGAATTGACGACCGACAGGAGCCAAAGTATGCGCGCCCAGCCCGTCGCCGCTCACCAGAACCGCCGAATAGTTTCTGGTCTGCCGTTTGTCGAAGCGCTCGCCCGACGAATGGCCGCGTCCATGCCGAACTCCATCGACATCGGCGATCTGGTGCAGGACGGCGTCCTGGGGCTGATCGACGCGGCGCACCGGTTTGACGAAGGCCGCGGCATCAAATTCGAGACGTTCGCCGAGCGGCGCGTGCGCGGCGCGATGATCGATGCCTTGCGGCGCGACGCCTGGCCGCGTGGTGTCCGGCGCCAGCGTCGCGAGCTCGATGCTGCGCGCGAGGCGCTGCGCCGGGAGCTGGGACACGAGCCGTCAATGGCCGATCTCGCGGCCCGCGTTGGCTCTGATGAGAAGCGTCTCAGCCGAACGATCGTTCGGATCAACACGATCGAAGCGACTTCCCCGCTCGCCACCGGCGAGCACATGGACGAAAGCTCGCTGCCGACCGCCCTCGTTCCCTCAGAACCTGACTCACCCGACACGGCCTACGAAAAGACCGAAACGCGATATCGCGTCCGCACGGCGATTCAGTCGCTGCCGTGGCGTGAGCGCAAGGTTATCGGGTTGTACTACTACGGCGAAGTCACCATGAAGCAGATCGGCGCGGAGATTGGCGTCAACGAATCACGCGTGTCCCAGTTGCACGCGCGCGCCATCCGGCGGTTACGCGACGCGCTCGGCGACATGAATCCACAGAAGATTGCCGAAATGCGCCGGCAACTGATTGCGTTCGCGGTGAAAAAGCCGCAGATGGTCAAGGCGGACCTTGCCAGCCTGGCGCCAGTTGCCGCAGAGACGTTCGCGCAGCCGTCCGCGGTGGCCGAGCCGCGCGCCGTGGCGACGCCACACCTTGTTGCGCAGCCACTTGCTGCCGCTCATCCACACGCCGTTGTTCTGCCTTACAAGAAGGCCATGAGGAAGGTGCAGGCAAAGGCGGCACTGCGGCCGGCCGTGCGCCACGCACGTCCGCGGCAGGCCGTCGCCGCAGGCGCGCGTTAACTCAAGCAAGTGCTTCCCTGACCGCCCTCAAGAGGTCGTTGAGGCGGAAGGGCTTCGCCAACCACCGGCAGCCGCTCTCTTCGAGAAACTTCCCGGCGTCTGTTCCCGCCACGTCGCCGGTGACGAAGATGACGCGTTTCGCCAGCGCCGGCGCCGCTGCGGCAAGCAGCGCGTAGAACGCCTTGCCGTCCAGCCGCGGCATCTTGACATCGCAGATGACGAGGTCGAACGCCTGGTCTTTGACCTTGGCAAGGCCCTCTTCGCCGTCCTGCGCATGATCCACGAGATAGCCGGCGTCGGTCAGCGCGTCGACCACGGCGTTCGCGAGCGGCGTCTCGTCCTCGACGACGAGGATCGACGCCCCGACCACATCGCCGGCCGGCCGCTCGGATCGTCCCCAGGGACGCGATGCGGCGGACAGTTTGCTGCTCACGGGGAGCTCGACATAAAACGACGCGCCGGCGTCAGGCTTCGTTTCGAGGCGGAGGCGCCCCCCATGTTCCTGAACGATCGCGTACGCAACGGTCAGCCCCAGCCCCGTGCCCTTGCCGACTTCCTTTGTCGTGAAGAACGGCTCGAAAATCTTCGGCTGCATGTCCATCGGAATTCCAGGACCGTCGTCGTTAATCTCGAGAATGACCAACTCCCGGTCTGCATCGTGCCAGGAGCGAACCACCAGCGTGCCGCGGCCGTTCGCGGTCAGCATGGCCTGCTCCGCGTTGATGACAAGGTTCAGCAGAACCTGCTGGATTTGGTGGCCGTCGGCGAACACCTGGGGGAGGCCGGCGGCGAGCGCGTCGAGCACGGTGAGGTTCGACACACGCTGCTCGTAGGCGCGGAGCGCCAGCGTTTCGCGGACGACCTGATTCACATCCACCATCGCCCGCGTCGTCTGACGCTTGCGCGCGAAGGTCAGGAGGTTGCGAACGATGCGCGCGGCGCGCTCGGACTCCGACAGGATCGTTTCGAGACCGCGCTTGATCTGATCGTCCAGCTTCGAGCGCTCCGAGAGACGCTCCGCCCAGCTCAGGATCGTGGCGAGCGGATTGTTCAGCTCGTGAGCGACTCCTGAGATGGTCTGCCCGAGCGCCGCCATCTTTTCCGACTGCAGCAGCTGGTGATACAGCTCACGCGTCTCGTCGTCCAACTTCTTGCGCTCGCTGACGTCACGAACCAACGCCTCAATGCGGCACCCGTGGCCGCTGTTGTCGCTCATCTGCGCGTCCGCCCGGGCGGTCAGCTCGATCCAGATCGGGTTGCCATCGGCGCGCCGAAGGCGCAGCAGGTAGTTGCTGACGGCGCCGTCGGTCGTCAAGCGTTCGATGAGTGCCGCCCGCGCTTGGGGGTCGACGAATCGATCAGGATCGAAGGGCCGCACGTCAGCTTCGTCCACCTCGGTCGGGTAGCCGAAGATCAATTTCAGGTGAGCGTTGGCGGCGAAGGTCCTCGAAGAAGAAGGAGTGGAGGAAGCCGAGGAACCCGAGGCGATTTCGACCTCAATCGTGCCGATGTAAACGCCTTCGTGGACCGCTTCGAACAGACGTGCAAAAGCAGCCGCTCTCCGATCCACGTCGAGATTATACGGCCGCGGTCGGCGGGACTCGGGGCTCGTGCTGCCTTTTGGGGAAGCACTCGCGCCACGAATCCAAATCCCGAATCACGATCCGGGCGAGGGGGGAGCGGCCGTCGGCGTGTGCCCGCCGTTGAATCCCGCCCACCGCTTTTCCACTGCCGCGCGGATGTCGCGCACGCTCGCGCCGGACGCGAACATTTGACGGGCCTCGGTCGCCACGTCGATGCACACGGTGCATTCGAGTCCGTGCGGTTCCCAATCGGTCACATCACCCTTTGAATCGCGCGCCGCCACGAAACAGTCTTCGTTTCCCCGATGACCGCCGCGCTCGCAACCACAGAAGCACGGGACGTAGCTGAGAATCTCAGGATGCTCCGCTGCGAAGAGGTAGGCCGCACGGATCACGTCAGGTGGGCGCGGCGGCGCGTAGGCCTGCGTAGGGAGCGGCGGCAGATTCGCCTGTTTGTGCGGCCCGAGCTGCGGCCACCGTGGTGGAACCGTCGTCTGGGCTGCCGGCGCAGGTTTGGACTCGGCGTCAGTGACCGCGGGCGGCGCCGCGGCGCGCCCGCTCTTCACATACACGAAACCGCCAACCGCCACGACAACGGCCAGAACAGCGACAACGGCAGGAACTCTCGAGCGCGGCCCATCGGGCGGCTGTCCGCCTTGCGCAGAGGCCCCGCCTGCGTCCACTTTGACGGAATCACGCACCTGCGCTTTGGCTGAGGATTTGCGTCCCATTTGAGCCATTTTACCCCCGATTGTTCGTGCGAAGCGTGGCCTCGAAATGACGTGACAGCTGAGGCGATGGAACCGGTCGCATAGGATCTATCGATGTCGTCGGTGCGCCGAGCCTACTTCGCCTGGGTCGTCGTCTGCATTGTTTGGGGAACCACCTATCTCGCGATTCGCATCGCGCTTGAATCATTTCCACCCATTCTCATGGCGGCGATCCGGTGGATTGCGGCCGGGGCGATCCTGATCGCGGCGTTGAAGATTCGCGGCGAGCCGCTGCCGG
>DATKHR010000184.1:0-21722 GCA_035510155.1 Vicinamibacterales bacterium | reverse complement strand
GAGCTCTTCCTCTTTCTCGCGCTGCGCCATCTGCTTCCAGACGGGCATGACGACGGTCATCATGATCGCCGCGACGCTCATCGACACGAGCAGCACCGCCATGGCGTAACCGTTGTCTCGCCGCTTGCCGTGGGCCATTTTGAGACAGTTCGTCTAGCTTACTTGACCGCCCAACATCATGGCTTTAAGATGCTTAAAATCTTGAATATAGCACGCCTTCACGGCATTGTCCTCTCAGTCGCCCTTACGGGGTCGATCTTCGTCGGTTCGGGCTGCGAAAGGGTGCCGCTTCTCGCGCCGACTGGCTCGACGATGACGCTGACGGCGTCCGCGACCGCGCTGTCGTTGAACACCACGGCCGTGCTCACGGCGCAGGTAATTGAAGCAAGCGGGCAACCCCCGCACTCCGGAACGCATATCGTTTTTACGACGTCGCTCGGGTCAATTCAGCCGCCTGAGGCGGATACAGATATCAACGGACGCGCGGTTGTGACATTTAACGCGGGAAATGCGAACGGGACAGCGGTCATTACAGCCACGTCAGGTGCCGCGTCCGCTTCGGGCAATAACGCAGTCAAGATCGCGGTTGGGACGGCTGCCGTGGGCCGTGTTGTGGTGAGCGCGAACCCTACGTTGATTGCGGCCGCAGGCGGGACGTCGACTATTTCTGCGGCGGTTTCGGACATCAACGGCAATGCGCTGGCCAACGCGCCCGTCGCTTTCTCGACCACTGCGGGCACGATCACGCCGACAATCGGGACGACCGACGCCACCGGCATCGCCACGTCGAGGCTGCAAACGACGATAACTGCCACGGTGACGGCAAGCGTCGGAGCGCAAGGTGGATCGTCGACCGGTGGCGGCGGCGGCACGGGTGGAGGCGGAACCGGAGGCGGTGGGACCGCTGGCGGCACTACGCCACCTACGACCGGTCAGGCATCCGGCAGCGTCACGGTCAATGTCGCCGCTTCGCCGACTCTTGTCATCACACCGCCCACGACGCCCCCAAGCGCAGGTCTGCCGGCGAGCTTCACGTTTGCTGTCACAATTCCCGCGACGAATGGGAGCGCCATTCGCGATCTGACCGTGAATTGGGGTGACGGCACTGTTCCGCAAGACCTTGGCGTCGTGAGCTCCACGTCGATCCAGTCGCACGTCTACAGAGCACAGGGCAACTACGTGATATCAGCGACGCTGATCGACACAATCGGCAACACGGTAACTCAACAAGCAGCGGTCAGTGTCATTCCGGTTCCCAGGCCGGGTATCGTCATCACACCGTCGCCAGTCCCCGGCCACGTGAACACGTTGACGACCTTTACAATTACAATCACGCTGCCCGCCGGGATTGGTGCCCAGGACGTGAGCATCAACTTCGGCGACGGCGCGACGCAGGATCTCGGCGGATCGATCTCCGTGGCTGTCTCTCATACGTACGTCATTACCGGCACGTTCACCGTAACGGTGACGGTGCTCGACACCACTGGTCAATCCACGCCAGGGACCACGCAGGTTTCAATTGGTCTCTAGCTGAGGTCGCGAAATGAGCAAGCCCTTTGCGTTCCTGCACGAAACCCAGGGAATGCTTCAGAACGACTAATTCCACTCCGAGTACGGAGTCCCGTCGAGAGCCGTCTGATCCGACCCGCTCTTGACGTCCTTGATGCCGACTTCGGCTGACGGATTGTTCGGATCGGGCTCCGCGGGCACGGTCTCCCAGCTCGTTGAGCTCTTGGTGAACGGGTCGTCAGGAATTTTCCGCAGATAGCCTTCGCTCACAAGGGCATCGAGCGTGGCGGGGTACTGATTCTTGTCCGCGTAGTACTGGTCGATCGCGTCACGCATCCGGAACAGATCTTCCTTCAGCGTCGCCTCGCGCGCGTAGGTCACGCTCCGCGTGTACTGCGCCATCCCAATCGTCGAAAGAATGAGGAGGAGCGTCACGACGACGACCAGCTCGATCAGCGTGAAGCCGCGGTCAGTCATCTCCCGGTTCACGACTCTACCAGTCCTTGTATTTCGTGCCGTCAAGCGCTTTGCCTTCGAACGTCGTGTAAACGTCGAACACGTTCTGTCCGCCCCATCGCGTCGAATCGGGCTTGTCCTGGTACGAGCGCATGCCCCACTCATTGCTACGCGTCATGGGGTCGATCGGAATGCGCCGCAGGAACTTCAGTTTCCGCCCCGTGGCATCGTTGGCGGCAGCCACCCCATCCACCAGCGTCTGCAGGTCGGGCGGATAGTTCTCGCTGCCGACCTTGATGTCGAACGATCCGATCTGCCCGACATCGGCGGCGTCCTTGTACTTGTCGATGGCCGTGCGCACCTCGCGCAACGCGCGGCGCAGCTCCGCTTCCCGCGACCGCTGCGCCGTCACCTTGGCGAGCGGCATGACGCCCGCGGCGAGGATCAGGATAATCGTCGCCACCACCAACATCTCGACGAACGTGTAGCCGCGCTCACTGCTGGACATTGATTGTCACCGGCGTGAACCGGAGACCCATGGGCGTACCGCCAGGGCCGGTGGCCGTGCCGCTGAGCGAGAGCGTCGCGCCGCCGGGCGCAATCGCATCGAACAACACCACGGCCAGGAGTCCCGTGCCCGAAGCGCCGGTCGCGTCCGCGGCGCGGACGAGCGTGATATCGATCCGGTTATCGTTCACCTGCTGAGTGAACGTGACGCTTGCGCCTCCCACTCTCATGAAGCTCCCCTCCTGCACGGTCCGTACTCGCAGCTTCGTCGGGTCGAAGATGAGCGTCAGCGTAATCGTCGAGAGGCGCGAGACGTCGCTGATGGCAATCGGTATCGTGTAGGGCCCGCCCCCGACCCGAATCGGCGTGTTGGGGGTCGAGATGATCACCTGCGCCGATCCGATCCCCGAAGATGTCGTCGAAGCCGCAGGTGGAGTCGCCGCGGCCTGCGTCTGTCGCGCCGGCGGCTCCGGTGGCGGCGGAGGGGCTGCCGCAGCTTCGGGCGTCGGAGGTGTGGGCGGCGCAGGCTGCGTGGGTTGGCCCGGGGCCGGCTGGCCCGGTGCGGGCGGTACCACCACCGTGCCGGGAATGGGCGAGGACCCTGGCGGCGGCGCGACAGCTGGCGCTCCGGGCTCGCCCGCACGTTGCGGGTTCGGCTGCGAAGGCACGCCAGGCTGCGATTGCGGGGCAGCGGTTGGCAGAGCGCCTGGAGCAGCCGTCGGGGTTGGCGGCGCCGGCTCTGCCGCGGCAATGAGCGGCGGCGGCCCTCCCAGCCCGAGGTTCTGCTGCGACCCGATGTAGATCGGTTTCAAGTCTTCTTCGGTGATCTCGTGCGTGCGGATGATGTGCGGCGTCAGCAGCATGACGATGTCGTCCTGCTCGATCTGCTGATCGTTGGCCGAGAACAGCTGACTCAGCACGGGAACGTGAATCGCGCCTGGAAATCCCGTCAATGTCTTTCGCTCGGCCTCCGACAACAGCCCCGCCAGCAGGTTCGACTCGCCGTCACGGAGGCGCAGTCGCGTCGTGACCTCGCGGTTGCCGAACGATGGGATGTTCACGCCCGCAATCACGACGTCGGCTTTCCGATTGCTGTTGATGAGCGTCAGATCGAGACGGATGTCCCCCTCGAGCGTGACGGTGGGCGTCATGTCGACGGTCACGCCCACGTCCTTGTACTGATAGGAGCTCAGCGGGTTGACGCCTGCGCCGCCGGTCGCGATAGGCGTGTAGCTGGTCGAGATGACCGGGATCTGGTCCCCGATCTTGAGCGACAGCTTGGTACCCTCCGCGCCCCGGAGCTGGGGCTTCGCGACGACCTTGGTTTTCGTGTCGCTCTCGAGAAACCGGACGATGGCGGCGGGCACCGCCAGATAGAAGTCAGCGGTGCTGATGCCCCGCGAAATCGTGTTGAGGTTGAACGGCGGCGGGCCCTTGACCGTCGTCGGGTCGCTCGAGCCGCCGCCTGTCGTGGGCGTCGTCGGGGTCCCTGGCGTGCCCCCCGTGGTGGGCGGCGTCGTCGTCGTACCATTCGGGTTGACTTCCGGCGAGAAGATCATGCCGAGCGCGTACTGCGTCAGGTTCAAGCCGTATTGCTTCGCGCGCACACGATCCACCTCGAGGATCTCCACGTCGATGACGATCTCGGCGCGCGGCTTGTCGTTCTGCTGGATGATCCTCTCGAGAATCTGCACCATGGAGGCCGTGCCGCGCACGGTCAGCGTGTTCGCGGTCTTGTTGGCGACCATGATCGGCTGGACCGCGAGGCCCGGCAGGCGGACGACCGAGCTGAGGATCTGTGAAACCTCCGTGGCATCCGCATGGGAGAGATAGAAGGTTCGAATGACCTGTTCGTCGTACTGCGCGTGCTTCACGCTCGTGTCCGGGAAGACGAAGATCGAGCGGTCGCTCACGACCTTGTAGGACAGCTGATTCATCGTCATCAGCTGGTTCAGCGCCTGCTCCAGCGTGCCATCGAGCCGCACGGTCGTCGATCGGTCCTGGACGTCCCGGTCGTAGGTGATGTTGATGCCGTACGCGTTCGCAATCGCGTCGAGCACGTCGCGCAGGCTCGCGTTGGTGAACGACATCCGCACGGGTTCGCGGGACGCCGGGTTGAGAATCGGCGGTGCCGACGCCGCGCGTGCGCGCTCACGCAGCTGCTCGATCGCGGGCCGCGGGCGCGACGCTTCGATGTGCTCTCGGATCGTGCGATCGAGCTCGGCGACCTTCGCCGTCGCCTGGCGGTTGGTCGGGTCGTACTCGCTCGCCTGCCGGTATTCACCGAGCGCGGCTTCGAGCTGATCCTTGGCCTCGAAGTCCTTTGCCTTGTCGAGGTGAGCTCGTGACGCCGCGAGCTGCGCACGCTGGAGCGCAATCTTGTAGTTGGCGTTGTCCGGCGCTTCCTGCGCCGCCTTGCGATACGCCACCACCGCCTCGTCGAGTTTCCCCGCTTTGGTGGCTTCCTCGCCCTGAGTGAACGCCTTCCCTGCTGCGCAACCGCCGCCACACATCGCCGCGATGACGACCCACGTCAGGGTGAAGTGCTTAGTTGGCAATGTCATGATCCTGTTTGCCGAATGGTTTGGCGTCCACGCCCGTCCAGGTACGACATCTCAATCGATTCGGCACCGATGCGCAAGACGCGATAGCGCCCGGCAACCGTTCCACCTTCAATCCCATACATCGGCGGACCGTGTCCGTCGCTCAAGACCGCGATTGGCGGCTTCCCCTCTTCGCGGAGCGTCCCAATGAACTTCAGCGTAATCGGCGGTGGTGGCGGCGGTCCGTTCGCGATCTCGGGCGCCACGGTTATGAGCGGCGTCCCGCGCCCAGGTGACGCGGCGGCCGGCGGCGGCGGCGGCTTGAACCGAAACAGGTTGCGCTCCACATCAATAGGTTTCGGCCGATCGCCGTTGAGCGCCTCCAGGTGCACGTCGGGCGCCGTGATCGCGCCGGCCGTATTCTGGCGTGCGGCCGCAGGCGCTCTCGCGGGATAAGACGATGGGGAGCGCACGGGAGACGTAGAGACGGCCCGGTAGACAGCTCCGGCGAGCACGACGACCAGCCCGGCGAGCACGACCAGCTTGCGGCGGTCAGTTCCCATGAGCAGCCAGCGGGTAGTAGGTCGAAAGCTCCAACGTGAAGGTCAGCGGCTTGCCACCCTCACCCTGCGTCAGCGTCACATCATCGATGATGACGAATTCCGGTGCAGTTTCGAGATCGTAGATGAAACGTCGGAAGGCCTCGTATTCGCCCTGCAGCGCCGTGACAATGTGGAGCCGGCCGAGCTTGCTCTCTTTGCCCGATGGATCCAGGCTCCAGCGGCGGGCAATCACCCGGACGTTGGCTTTTCTGGCGATATTCGGCAGCGGCACGTAGGTGAGCCGCACTGCAGCCATCTCGTCGGCGGGCAGCACCTTCCCGTAGAACGTTGTCAGCTCCTCCTCAGCGCGCGATTTGCCGGCGACGAGCGCCCGCGCGGACGCGTAATCCTGCTCCGCCGCTCGAAGCGCTGTGGCGGCGCCAGCCGCCCGGTCTGCGGCGCTCGCGGATCGCACGCCGAGCGGATAGACCACGAGTCCATAGAGGCCGGCGTTTGCCACCGCTGCGAGCGCCAGCGGCACGATCAGCGAACGCTTCTCGACGAAGACGCGTTTCCAGAGCGTGTCGTTCATCGTCGTCGCGACGGCCCCCGTCCGGCGGGCCGGGATCCCCCCGGCGTGTAGTTGGCCTCGAGCATGGACTCCAGCATGCCTGCTTCGTCGACGTGCTCCTCCACGGGGTCGACGTCGGCGAACGCTCCCGTCTCCAGCAGCCGCTCCATAAACGAGTGCACATCGTCGACTCCGCGCGACACGACGGCAATATTGAGGATGATGCCGCGTTGTTTGTCGATTTGCGGGCGTACGGAGGTGATGCGGGCCTCGTCGGGCAGCGTGGTCTCGAATTTGTTGAAGAGCTCCGTCCACGAGAACGTCCGGCGATCGATGAGGTCGTTCGCCTGTCGGGCTTCGTTCGACGCGTAATCGATCTGCTTGGGATCGACCGTCGCTCGCAACCGCGCGGCCTGTTGGCGCAAATCAGCGGCGCGGTTCTCGTCCCGCGTCGCTTCGCCAGCCAGCTGCGTATCGCTGCGCGAGTAACGCAGCACGCGCGTCACATTGAACAACGTGGCGATGGCCACGAGCGCGGCCATAAGGAGCAGCCACGCGTGAACGGCGCGTTCGTTGTAGAAAGGCCGGGTGGAAAGGTTTGTGCGGATCACGCGGCTACACCTTGGCCCCATCGGGCCGGCGATCCCGGAGCAACAGGCCCACGAGCGGGGCGAGCGCATCGAGAAACGCCGGCGCGGCGGAAATCCGATCGGTCAACGTGGCAGCCTGGCGCGGGTCGACCGTCTCGACGGCAATTCCCATGCGCTCCTCGATACTGCGCTCGAGCATTTTCCAGAAGCCGTTGCCCTCGATCTGCGCGCCCGCCTGGCTGGCGCCGGCGAGCACCACTCGCGTGAGGCCGGCGCCCTTCAACCGGTCCTCATAATAGGTGGTCGTCTGATGCATCAAATCGGCGACCGTTCCATCGGTGTCGGCGGAGCGATTGCGAAAGAAGATCAGATCCGGTCCCTGCATGATGGCAATGGACGCGGAATCGGCCCCCACGTTGATCGCCAGCCAGTCAGCGGCCGGCGCCGTCGGCGTGGCGAGGACTGCGTTGATCACGTTGAACGTTGAGAGATCGATCAGCCCCGCATGAGCTCCGCCTTCCTCGCAGAGGCTCTCGTACTCCTCGATCACGTTCCGTCGCGCAACCGTCACGATAAATTCCTGGCCCTCGGGTGTCCGACGGCCACGTACGTGGCTGACCTGCGCGTCCTCGATGGGGAACGGCGCGGCCTTGCGTACTTGCCAGCGGATCAGCTGCTCCAGGTCGACCGCTCGCGTGGGCACGGTCTCGAACCGCACCAGCGACACTCTGGCGACGACGTCCGGGATGACGAGGCCAATCCGTCGCGGCCGTCCCACACGCTCGAGCACGCGATTGAGCGCCGTCATGACCGCGGGGCGGTCCTGCGCGTTCGCCGCCGTGAGCGATGGGACCAGCGCCGCCGGCGGCAGCGGCTCGACGGCGTGCGTTGCGACAACCGCCCGCCCGCCCCTCCACTCGATCGCAGCGGCCGATATGCGGCCGGAGGCGATCTCGACGGCAACGCCCGGTGCAACCGCATCGGTCACCGTAAAAAGACTGCTCATTCGACGAAGGTCACCTTGTTGATCTCCCGGAGGGTCGTCACGCCCGCCATGACCTGCTCGACCGCCGATTCGCGGAGGAACCGCATCCCCTCCTCGCGCGCGGCCTTCTTGATTTCCGACGTCGGCCGCTTCGCGAGAATCATCTCTCGAATGCGATCGGACAGATCGAGCAGCTCGCAGATGGCCGTGCGCCCCTTGTACCCGGTGCCGCCGCATTCGATGCAGCCGAGGCCCTCGTAGAACGCCTGCTGGTGTTCGAGCGTCGCATCCAGCCCGGATTCCTCGAGCAGAGCGCGGGTGACCCTTGCTGGACGCTTGCAGTGGTGGCAGATGGTGCGCACCAGGCGCTGGGCTAGCACGCAGTTGAGCGCGGAGACGAACTGGTATGCCTCGACCCCCATGTTCAGGAACCGGCCCAGAACGTCCAGGACGTTGTTGGCGTGCACCGTCGTGAACACCAGGTGTCCGGTCAGCGCGGAGTTGATGGCGATCTGTGCCGTCTCAGAGTCGCGGATTTCGCCGACCATGATTTTGTCCGGGTCGTGGCGGAGGATCGATCGCAGCCCTCGCGCGAACGTGAGGCCTTTTTTCTCGTTGATCGGGATCTGCGTGATCCCCTTGATCTGGTACTCGACCGGATCCTCGATGGTGATGATCTTGTCTTCAATCGACTTGATCTCGGACAAAGCGGCGTACAACGTGGTCGTCTTGCCGCTGCCGGTCGGTCCCGTGACGAGCACCATGCCGTACGGTTCAGCGATGTACTTGCGGAAGCGCTTCAGCTCGCCGTCCGGAAACCCGAGGATGTCGAGACGCAGCTCGGTGAACTGCTCGCTGATCGATTCCTTGTCGAGAATCCTGATGACCGAGTCTTCGCCGTGGACACTCGGCATGATCGACACACGGAAGTCGATCGTTTTGCCTGGCATCCGCAACCGGAAGCGGCCGTCCTGGGGAACGCGCTTCTCGGCGATGTCGAGCTCGGCCATGACCTTGATGCGCGAGATGATCGAGCTGTGGAACTGTTTGGCAATCGGGCGCATGGCCGGCTGCAGCACGCCGTCGATCCGGTACTTCACGTGCACGGCGTCGTCCTGTGTCTCGATATGGATGTCGCTCGCGCGGCGTTGGATGGCCGTATAAATCGTCGAATCGACCAGCTTGATGACGGGACTGATGTCGCTCGTCAGCCGCTCGACCGTGAGGCTCTCTTCGCCGTTCTCCTCTTCCTTCAACAGCTGCAGTTGAAAGCTCTCGGTCGCCTCCTCGAGGACGCGCTGCGAGCTCTCGCTCTTCTTGAGGATCGACTCGATGGCGGACTTGGGTCCGACGGCCACGTTGATCGGCGTCGAAAGCAGGACCGCGAGCTCGTCGATCATCGGCAGGTCGCTCGGATCCGACACAACGATTTCGAGCATCTTGCCGGCCCGGCGGTACGGCACGAACCCGTAGCGGAGCATGAGGTCGGCCGGAATCGATCTGAAGAGCTCCTGGTCGATGCGGAACGTGTCCATGTCCACGAACTGCAGGTGCCAGCGATCGGCGAGCCGCCGCGCCTGCTCGATTTCTGCGCGTTCGTCTACAGAGGGGACCGGGCTCAGATCGGCCGGCACATCGCGGGCATGAGGATTGGTGGCCATCAAGTCATCTGCTACGTGAGCACTGAGCTCAACTGGAACAAGGGCATGTACAGCGCCAGAAGAAGGCCGGCAATGACCGCGCCCATCATGACGAGGAGCGCCGGCTCGACGAGCGTCAGGAACCGCTCCATGGCCGCAGAGATGTCCTCATCGTAGAAGTCCGCGACCGTGTTCAGCATGTCCTGGAGCGCGCCGGTCGACTCGCCGACCTCGGCCATCTTTACAGCGACTTCCGGAAAGCTGCCGCGCTCGTCGAGCGCCGCGGCAAACGACTCTCCTTCGCGAACCCGGTGGCTCACGACCTCGAGCTGCCCGGCCATGTATTGGTTGCCGACGGATTTGGCTGCGATGTCGAGTGCGTTGACGAGCGGCAGCCCGCCGCCGAGCAGTGTCGCCAGGGTTCGCGCCATCTGTGACGTCGAGAACTTGCGGGCGACCTGTCCGAGCATCGGCACTCGCAGCACCCAACGATCGAATCTGGCCTTCTGCCCCGTTTGCCGCACCCACGTGAGCCCGCCAGCCACGGCAACAATCAACGTCAGCAGGATGAGCAGAAAGTCGTTGCGGACGATCGCCGAGACCCGGACGATGATTCGAGTGATGAGCGGAAGATCGGCGCCAAACGACGCGTAGAAGTCGGAGAAGGCCGGGACGACTTTGAGCACGATGATCGACACGAGAACCAGCGCCAGGGTGATCAGGATGGCGGGGTAGACGAGCGCGGCGACGATTCGCCGTTTCACCGTGGCGATGACTTTGGTGTATTCCACGTAGCGCCGGAGGACGGCATCCAGACTGCCGCTCCGCTCGCCGGCCAGGAGCGATGCGGTGTACACCCGCGGGAACAGATCACCATGAGACGCGAACGCATCGGACAGCGCGGTTCCCGACCGCACTTTTTCGTGAACGTCATCCAGGACCGCGCGGAAGGTCGGGGACGTCATCTGACGCCTCAGAAGATCCAGCGATTGGACCAGCGGCATCCCTGCCTTGAGCAAGGTGGCGAGCTCCTGATTGAAGATCAGGAACTCGCGCGTGCCGATCGCACGCCGCTGCGGCAGCTTGAGCGACAACCCGCCGATCGTGCCCTTGGCGTGGAGCGACAGGACATACAGCCCCTTCTCCTCGAGCTCGTGACGCAGGCGCGCTTCGTCCTCGGCGACGTAGACGCCTTCGGTGATCTCGCCACTGGGCGACGCGAGACGACAGCGAAACTCCATCGATCTGCTCGCAATTGTATCAACTAATGGCGACGCCCCTCCGGATCCTTAAGACCGCGCGCTGCCGGGAAAAGCTGGGTAGGATTGCCCGGTTCTTCAGCGGCCGACGAGTTGAAGAATGCGGTCGACGTACGCGCGGGTCTCTGGGTACGGGGGAATTCCGCGAAATCTTTCGACGGCGGCCTCGCCGGCGTTGTACGCGGCGAGGGCCAACTCCCGGGGCCATCGATCGAGAAGAGCCTTCAGGTGCTTGATGCCAGCCTCAATGTTGGACGCCGGATCGTAGGGATCGGCCACCGCGTACTGTCGAGCAGTCTCGGGCATCAGCTGCATCAGGCCCATCGCGCCCTTGCGCGACCGGGCGCTCTGCTGGTACGCGGACTCCACTTGAATAACGGCCCGCACGAGTCTCGCGTCGACACCCTGTTCCTTCGAGACCCTATCGATGATGCCCGCATAGGCGGCGACGTCCGGCCGAACCCGGCCATTCCCGTCGCCGATGGCGGCATCCGGCTTCCCGCCGATTGGTTCCGGCTCGGGATACGGGACCTCGTCGGGTGTGATCTGCGTGATCATCGACGGGTCCACGGTCATCTCCCCGCCGCCTCGGAGCGAAAGCACCAACACGTCACTGTCTTCAGGCCCGCCGACAGTGCCGGCATCGCGCCTTTCAAGTCGGTGCGCCTTGATGGACATCGCTCGGCCGTTCGCGAAAAACGCCAACTCGGCGCGTGCCGGCGCCGCGTACAGCGCCAGCGGCACCGCGCACGCCAGCCAACGACCGTATCCACGCGCTGACGAGGAACTGGCTCGGCGCTTCTCCACTCGGACAATTCTACCGTGGGTCCACGAAGGCATGGAACACGCGGACGCCAAGCTCCCGCGGATCCTTGCTGTTCGCGCCCGGCACGAGGGCCGGAATGTACGTCTTGTCGACCACGATGCGCACTTCTGCATTGTCGCCGGGTCCGAGGCGATCGGCCTTCAATGGAATCTTCTTCAGCTCCTGCTCGCCGGGTTGAAGCGTGAACTCGTCCAGCGGCTGACCGTTCAAGGTGAGCTGCACGCGCCTCGGCTCACTGATGACAGACGTGGGGTTATCGATGTCGAGATAGAAGATGCTGTCTTTTTTGGGATTCTTGAACGCGAAGGTCGCCTCTTTCTTGGTCCACTGCCACTGAATCGACTGGTTATGCTCGACGATTTCGGCCGCGTGCCACCCGTCTTTGAAGATGGACGGAAGATTCTCGGTCTGAGGTTGAAGCTGGATGCGCCCCACCTTGTACGCCCGCTGTCCGACGTTTTCGCCGTTGAGCGGCAAGCGCTTCTGACTGCTCGTCGAATAGAGGCCGACCTCGAGCGTGGCCTCGCCCACGTAGGGATACACCGGCACGAAGATCGTCCGCGTGTAGTCGACCGTCTGTCCAGGCTTCCACTGCCGGGTGGGGATCGGCGGGTTGTGGTCGTCGGTCCAAATCATCTCTTCGTCGGTGTCTACGACGTGGAGCATCACGCGATAGTCTTCGTCGAACTTTGCGTCGCTCGCTACGACGAACTTGTACGTAATATCGAGCGGGCTGCCGAGCGGGGCCCTGTCGTGGTTGACTGTGACGCTCGGCGTGGCGACGGGCGGGGCGTCCGGTTCTTTGCGTTTACACGCAGCCACGCTGAGGAGCACGCAGGCGACTCCCGCAATCGCTCCGATATGCTTCATGTGGCCTCTGACTCTACGACAGTTGTCGCATCTCCCGCAATCTGTTAGAGTTCCGGCGGTTTCCGCGATCGATGGATAGAGACGCGCTCGGGCTCGTCGAGACAAAAGGTCTCATCGGTTCCGTCGAAGCCGCCGATGCGATGGTCAAGGCGGCCAACGTGATCCTCATCGGGAAGGAATACATTGGCGCCGGATACGTCACGGTGATGGTGCGCGGCGACGTCGGCGCGGTCAAGGCCGCCACCGACGCGGGCGCCGCCGCGGCGCGCCGTGTTGGAGAGCTCGTGTCGGTCCACGTCATCCCGCGCCCGCACACCGAAGTCGAAAAGATCCTGCCCAAGGGCTAGCCTGTGGCCGACCCCGATCTTGCCTCGATAGCCGAAGCGCGCGAGCTGGCGAAGCGGGCGAAACAGGCGTGGCTCGAGCTCGCCGAATTCACCCAGGAACGAATCGACGGTATCGTCGGCGCGATGGCCGCCGCTGCCACATCGTCGGCGGAAGCTTTCGCGCGGCTCGCCGTCGAAGAAACGGGGTACGGGGTCGTCGAGGACAAGATTCAGAAGAACCTGTTCAGCTCGCAGAAGGTCTACGGCTTCATCAGGCCGATGAAGACCGTCGGCGTCGTCGCGCGCTATGACGATCGACGTGTCATCGAGATTGCCGAGCCCTTTGGGGTCGTCGCGGCCATCATTCCGTCGACCAATCCCACGTCCACCGCCATCTACAAGATCCTGATTGCCCTCAAGGCGCGCTGCGCGATCGTCCTCAGCCCGCATCCTTCGGCTGTCAGGTGCATCACCCGCGTCGCGGAAGTGATGGAGGACGCGGCGCGGCGCGCTGGAGCTCCCTCCGGCGCGATTGCCTGGATGGCGACGGTGACGCTGGAAGGGACGCAAGAGCTGATGAAGCACCGCGACGTAGCGGTCATTCTCGCGACGGGCGGGATGGGCCTCGTGCGCGCGGCGTACAGCGCGGGCAAGCCGGCGTACGGCGTCGGCCCCGGCAATGCCCCGGCGTTCGTCGAACGGACTGCCAACGTCCGGAAGGCGGTGCACGACATCATCGCCGGGAAGACGTTCGACAATGGGGTGCTCTGCTCGGCGGAGAACTCCGTTGTGGTCGACGAGCCGATCGCCGACGCGGTGAAACGAGAGTTCCAGGCACAGGGTGGTTACTTCATGAACGCGGCGGAGATGGACGCCGTCGGCAAGATGCTCGTGACGCCCCAGCGGTTGCCAAACCCTGCGCTCGTCGGCAGATCAGCGATTCAGATCGCCGGCAAGTGCGGCGTGAGCGTCCCGGAAAACACCACGGTCCTCCTCGCCCCCCTTGAGGGCGTTGGACGTGACTATCCGCTGTCGATCGAGAAGCTCTGCCCCGTTTTGTCGCATTACGTCGTCCGGGATTGGCGCGAAGGGTGCGAGCGCTGCAAGCAGATCCTCCGTTACGGCGGCATGGGCCACACGATGTCGATCCACTCTCAAAACGAGCAGGTGATTCTCGAGTTCGGTCTGCACAAGCCTGCCTTCAGGATCGTCGTCAATTCGCCCACAACGCACGGCTCGGTGGGGCTGTCGACCGGGTTGGATCCAGCGATGACGCTTGGATGCGGAGGTTTTGGCGGCAACATCACCTCGGACAACATCTCGCCGCGTCACCTGCTTAATATCAAGCGGCTCGCCTACGAGGTCGCGCCCGTCGTCAGTCGGTGGGATCGCGGGGCGGGAGACCTCCAGGGCGCGGCTGCATCGGCGCCCATGCCGGGAGCGGCTCCCTCACGAACGCTCCCTCAGGCGCCCGCGAGGGAGCTACCGCAACCGGGGATTCAGGCCGATGCCCTTGCCCGGCAGATCGACCAGTTCCTGGATTCCCGAGGGTTCAGGTCGCCAGTTCCCGACCGGAGTCCAAGCGCCTTGCAGACCAGGCCGATGGATTTCGTGTCTGAAGAGGATGTCAGGCTGGCCATCCGGGCGGGTCGCAAGCTGGTTGTCGCGGAGCGAGCCATCATCACCCCCGCTGCGCGTGATCTGGGAGAGCAGCATCAGGTTTTCACCGTGGCGCCCTGGCCCGGGTGAAAATATGGCAACTATTGAGCTGACTGGACTTAGTGTTTGACCCGTTTCGCCGGCGAGTGCTAGACTGCGTGAACCATTGGTGCGGGGGCGTCTGAGGCCTCCCGCGGCCGGAGCCCCCGCAGTGGCAGTGGGGGCGACTTACGGTGCGGGGCAACTGGTAACAACGGTTCGACCTGACATCGCGGAGCGCCCGAATGTTTGGATTCCGCTGGCAGCGCACAGCTGTGCTCGTGCTGCTGCCTCTCATCACGGCTTGCGGTTCCGCCATAAAGTCTGAGCCGGTCGGCGCACCGGCTGCGGCGCTCCACGCCTCTCGAGCCGCCGGGAATTCCCGACCCCAACTCCACCCCCCCGCCTCTCCACGGACCGACGTCGAAGACATCAACGCGGTCGATCCCGTTACGGCGTTGATCGCCACCTCCGACCGCCATTTCAAGATCGGGCAGACCGAGCTCGAACAGGGGCATTTCGAGGCGGCCAAGCAGGAGTTCAACCTCGCGGTCAACGTGCTCCTGGAGTCCCCGTACGGCGCCCGCACTGAACCCCGCGTCCGAGAACATTTCGACCGCCTGGTCGACCGCATCAGCACTTACGAGGTTCGAGCGCTGGCCGACGGCGACGGCTTCACGGAAACGAAGTACGAGCCGGCCACGATCGACGAACTGTTGGCTCTTTCCACGACGTTCGGCACCCCTGCGACGACGCTAGAACTCAAAGATATTGTCCAGCTGGACCTGGCGAGCACGAGCCACGACGTTCCGATTCCACTCAACCAGCGCGTCCTCGACTACATCGAGCTCTTTCAGGGACGCCTCCACGACTTCATCGAAGACGGGCTGCGCCGCGGCAGCAAGTACTTGCCGATGATTCAGAATGTTTTCCGGGCAGAAGGCTTGCCGTTGGACCTCGCTTACGTACCTTTGATCGAGAGCGCGTTCAAGCCGAATGCGCTGTCGCGTGTCAAAGCCAAAGGCGTCTGGCAGTTCATGACCGGCACCGCGGTGGAAAACGGTCTCCGGAGGGATTGGTACATCGACGAGCGCTCGGATCCGGAAAAGGCGACGCTCGCCGCGGCAAAGTATCTGCGAACGCTGAGCACGTTGTTCAACGGCGATTGGCACCTCGCGCTCGCCTCCTACAACGGCGGACCCGGGCGCCTCCAGCGCGCGATCAAGACCGCAAACCTCAACGATTTCTGGGGGCTCGCCGAGAAGCCGCGCGCACTGCCCCATGAGACGCGAGAGTACGTGCCGATGATCCTCGCCGCGATTGTCATCGCGCGAAATCCGGCGCAGTACGGCTTCGAGTTCGATCCCGAGGCCGCGCTTGCTTTCGAAAGCGTCACGCTGCCGCGACCGGTCGATCTCCGGCGCGTCGCCGAGTGGACCGAAACCACTATCGACGAGATTCAGACGCTCAATCCCGAGCTGCGCCGATGGACGACGCCCGTCAGAGACACACGGTACGAGCTGCGCGTGCCGCCCGGCACGAAAGACATTGTGTTATCGCGCCTCGATGCGTCACCGACTGCGGACCTGGCGTCGCTCAAGTACTACACGGTCAAGCACGGCGACACGTTGGCCCTGGTGGCGCGTAAGCTGAACGTCAGTAAACCCGATCTCGCCGAGGCCAACTATCTGCCCGTCTCGGCCCGGTTGACCGCGGGCGACAGGCTGATCGTCCCGCACGAAGCCACGGTCCTCATGGCGGCGCGCGCTGATCGCGGCATCCCGGTCGCTGATGCGCGCCGGACAGTCAACGAGGCGGGCCAGCTCGCGGAGGCGACGCCCACCAATCGTGTCAGGGTGTCGTATCAAGTGAAGAGCGGCGACACGTTGGCGTCGGTGGCGCGGTTGTTCCAGACCACCGTGGTGTCGATCAAAACCTGGAATCCTCGACTTCCGAGCGATCGGCTGACGACCGGTCAGCGGCTCACCGTTTACAGGTTGGCGGACTAGATCACAGCTTTCAACGGACAGCTCTCACCAAACAGCCCTCAGCCTTCCGGGGTTGGCTTCAGCAGGTCATAGTTGTCCTACACTTGGAGGAGATGAGCCGCCTCGCTCCTCTTATCCTGCTCCTGAGCGGCCTGACGCTCGCGGGGCAAACAGCGCCCAGTGCTCCGGACCAAACGGAGTCCGGCACTCCCCCCGGATCCACCATCGGCAAACCTGGGGCGGCCGGCATCAGCGGCCGCGTAGTGGCATCCGGCAGCGGCGATCGACTTCGTCACGCTCGCATCAGCGCGACGGCGTCCTTCGGCGAAGTGCCGGCGACACTCACGGACGAGAATGGCGGGTACTTGCTCGGTGGGCTTCCCCGCGGCCGGTATGTGGTGACGGCCGTGAAAGCCGGCTTCGTGAAGGAGACGTCCAGCGTTGAGGTGTCCGACGCGGCCGCAGGCAATCCAATCGACTTCGTCTTGAGGAAGGCCGCCATCATCTCCGGCACTGTCATTGACGAGACCGGCGAGCCGGTCGTGGCAGGGAGGGTCAACGTGATGCGCTTGGCGTCGAGCGGCGCCGGGGGGCGGATGTCGACCGTCGCAAGCGCCGAAACCGATGATCTTGGCGTGTATCGCGTCAGTGGCCTGCCGGCCGGAGACAGCTATCTCGTCGAGACGAGCGCCGGCCTGACGAGGGGCATGTTAGAGATGGATGCGCGCTCGCCGATGAACGCGCGCGCGAATCTGAGGTTCTTCTACCCTGGTGTGACGGACGTTGGCGCTGCAGCACGGATCGCGATCGAGGCCGGCGAGGAGCGGGCCGGGATTCTGTTTACGATGCCGGTTCAACCGGCGCCCGGGCCGCAGCTGCCAGGCCCGCCGGGACGTGTTGATGTCGGCGCTGGCCCGGCGGCTACGGATCTCGATCCCAGGACGACGGCGGTGATCAAGGGCCGCATCACGAACTCCAACGGAGGCGCACTGCAGGGCGCCCGGATCACGGCGGTTGTTGCGTATGGAGCCGCCGGTTCGGGCGGCGGGCCTTCCGGGACCCCGGTTTCCGGCGGGGCGCTCGGGTTCTCGGGGGGGCTCGGGCCCTCTTCGCAGCCTTTTGCACTCGCGGGTCCGTCCGGGCGCGAGACTGTCGTGGCCTCGGGAGCGCTCACGCGGGCGGGGTCGAGCGGTGCGGATGGGAGCTACGAGCTGATCGTGCCGAATGTCACGGAGAGTGCGTGGTTCAGAGTGGCGGTGACGAGAGCCGGCTATCAAGGCGGTGAGTACGGGCAGCGGAACCCGTTGACCCGCGGCGAACCGGTTCTCGTCAACCCCGGAGGCGTCACGGATCATGTCGACATGGCACTCCAGCGCCCCGCCGTCATCGCCGGGCGGATTGTCGACGACCTGGGGGAACCGGTCGAGGGCGCCGCCGTACGAACCGCTCAACTTCGCTACGTCAGCGGGCGGCGGCAGCTCGTGGACGTTGGCGCTGTCCGCCGCACCGACGACCTTGGGCGCTATCGGCTCTTCGGCCTGCGCCCGGGCCAGTACGCCATCATCGCGGCCGTCGGTCAGATCGTCGTCGCTCAGCCGTCAGCCGACCTCCCTGGATACGGCACAACCTACTTCCCCGGCGTCGCGGATCCACAGACCGCTCAATTCGTGCAAGTCGCCGCGGCGCAGGAGGTCGCGGGCGTTGACTTCTCGCTGTCTCGGATGAAATCGGCGCGCGTCACGGGAACGGCTGTCGATGAGGCGGGCGAGCCGGTGACCGGCGGCATCGCGCTCATGCCAAGTGCGCGATCGGGAGGCAACACCGAAATCCAGATGGGCGCGCGCATCGATCGTCTGGGAGCATTCGAGTTCTCGAACGTCGCGCCGGGCGACTATGTCCTGCAGGTGGCGCGGGGCCGCTCGAACCCGTGGAACGAAGGAGAATTCGCGTACCGCTTCGTGACCGTGACCGACAGCGACGTAACTGGTCTGGAGATGCAGACGTCGACCGGGTCAACGCTCGGCGGTCGCATTGTGGCGGACGGAGGCGAGATCGCCGGAGTCGACTCCGTCCAGGTGACTGCGGTGCCCGTCGATATCGATCGATCGCCGCGGCTCGGCGGCCCGCCGGGAAGAGCCCGCGTCGAGCCCGACGGGCGTTTCGAGCTGCTGGGCATCAACGGACCGCGTCGCATCGAGGTCACGCGCGCACCGGCCGGCTGGACCGAGAAGGCAATCCTCGTCGGCGGCGTGGATGTGACCGACCAGGTACTCCCGTTCGGGAGAGACGATCAGTCGCTGGACGACATCGAGGTCGTGTTGACGAACCGGTCGACACAGATTGCCGGGAACCTGGGCGACCTTCGCGGCGTGGTTGTCGCGGACTACGCGGTGCTCGCGTTCGCCGTCGATGAGAATCAGTGGTACCAAGGCACTCGCTTTCGCAAAAGAGCGACGCCCGCCGGTGACGGCACCTTTTCCATCGAGGGGCTCCCCGCAGGAGACTATTTCGTTGTGGCCGCAGCGGCGCCGCGCGATCCCGGCGAATGGCAGGATCCGGAGGTGCTCGCAAAACTCTCCACGCGCGCAACGCGAGTCCGTCTGGCCGACGGCCAGCATGTCTCTCTGGCGCTGAGGCCTCTCGCTCCCTAACCCCCTGAGACCGCTGGGTGTCTTTCGAGCGCTGCGGCGCCGGAAATGCTGGAGTGCGCGTTGCATTTTTTGCCCTCACGCTCCCGCGAGCCCGACGCAAAACTTCCACCTTCCGTGAGCGCGTTCGGGGTAAGTCGTTGACGGCACTCAATCCGTTCCGGCGCGACGAAGCTTGCACACCGGGCCGGCATGCTCGCGCGTCTTCGAACGGCGGCGGTCGTTGGCATCGACGCGCGCCCGGTGTACGTGGAAGTGGACGTCTCGTTCGGGATGCCGTGCTTCGCGATGGTCGGGCTGCCGGACACGAGCGTGCGGGAGAGCCGCGATCGCGTCCGCAGCGCCATCCGCAATTCGGGCTTCGAGTTCCCACCGCATAAGATCACGGTGAACCTCGCGCCGGCTGACGTTCGCAAGGCCGGCGCCTCGTTCGACCTGCCGATCGCCCTCGGCATTCTGGCCGCGTCCGGCATCGTCGAGCGGCCCCACGTCGGCGACCTCGTTTTGATCGGCGAGCTGTCGCTTGATGGATCGATTCACCCGACCCGCGGGGTCTTGCCTATTGCCGTCGCGGCTCGCCGCGACGGGCTTGCGGGGCTCCTCCTGCCGGCAGGGAACGCGGGCGAGGCCTCGCTCGCGGGGCTCCGCGTGCTCCCGGTGACTTCGTTGAGTGAAGCCGTTCGCGCGCTGAATAATCCGGGGTCGGCGATGGTGCACATGACGCCGCCGTCTCCCCGTGCGGACAAGCAGGCTCCCGACCTGGCGGACGTACGAGGGCAACTGTTCGCCAGGCGGGCAATCGAGATTGCGGCGGCGGGCGGCCACAGTCTGCTGCTGGTGGGTCCGCCCGGCGCGGGCAAGACGATGCTCGCCAGGCGGATGGGGGGTGTCCTGCCGCCGATGACGTTCGATGAGGCGCTCGAAGCTACGGCGGTCCATTCCGTTGCCGGTCTTCTGCGGCCGGGCGCCGGTCTGCTGTTGGACAGGCCGTTCCGCGCGCCGCACCACACGATTTCAGATGCGGCGCTGGTCGGCGGCGGATCGCATCCGCGTCCGGGCGAGGTGAGTCTCGCGCATCACGGCGTCCTGTTTCTGGACGAAATGCTCGAATTCAGCCGCCACGTCCTCGAAGTGCTGCGTCAACCGCTCGAGGAGGGCTCCGTGACGGTCACGCGGGCTGGACACTCGGCGGTCTTTCCCGCGCGCTTCATCCTCGTGGGCGCGATGAATCCGTGTCCGTGCGGCTTTTTTGGCGATGATGTCCGGGTCTGCCGGTGCACGCCGGTGCAGATGGCCCGCTATCAGAATCGCCTGTCGGGTCCGCTGCGCGATCGCCTCGATATGACGGTTGACGTTCCGGCCCTGCCGCCCGATGCCATGCGGGAGCGCGGGTGCGGCGAGTCGTCCGCCGCCGTGCGCGCGCGAGTCGTCGCCGCTCGCGCCCGGCAGCTGGCCCGGTACGCCGGGACGACGGTTCGCTCCAACGCCGAGCTCCCGCCCGCCTTCATGATGAAGCACTGCGCGCTGGATGCTCCGGGCGCGCGCCTGCTCGGGGTGGCCGCGCAACGCGTGCGACTGACCGGCCGCGGATACGACCGCGTGCGCAAGGTGGCGCGAACGATTGCGGACCTGGCGGAGGCGGAAATGATCGGCGCGCCGCATGTCGCGGAGGCGCTTCAGTATCGGAGCATCAACGAGGTGATGCAGGTCACGCCAGTCGTCCACCGACGCCCGCGAGCCCGATCGCGAGCGCCGTAAGACCAGCGAGTCTCCACGACGTTGCGCCCGATGGCCGGCAGCTTGGTCACTGCTCCGCTTCACGCTGCCCCGCCAGCCGGCGGAACCCTACGTGAAAAACACGCCGTTTCGTTCCCGCCCAAGGACAGCGAACAGCTTGCGCGAAGGGTTTGGCTCCTCCGACTGGAACCGGAAGCCGGCCTCCTCGGACGACCATTTGATGGTGGCTCCGGTTTTGAGGAATGACCCCTCGAACCCCTGCGTCGTATTCCGAATCTCAGCCGCGCCGAGAAGCCCACTCCACTCGATCTCGAAGGACACCGATGCGCGCACGGGCTGGACTGGATTGATGCGCGGATACGGGAACCCCAGATCGCCTGGCAGCCCGAGCCCGTAGGTCAAGGAGTTCGCCACGTCATGGTCGTTGAAGAGCTCCACGCCTCTTACGCTGAGGCGGGCTCGTGACTCGTCGAATTCCACGTTCACGGCGTCATGTGCAACCGGGACGATCCAGAAGACGTCGTTCGAATCGATGTGCGGGTTGTAGTCGTGAATCTGTTCCGGAAGATTGGCCGATCCGACTGGACCGGTGTACAGGTCGAGTCAAATGAAAGCAAACGTTCCGTGGTGACGACGGCCGTCAGTGTCTATAAACGTTCCCTGATTGAAACCATATCGGCCTGAAACGCCAGATTTTGCGTTTGACCAGTCTTGGTGTCGGTCCCGATCCCGCCTCCACGAATCCGTGTGAAAGCCACGAACCCGTCGAAGTCGGTGATGTTGGAGGGCTCGTTGATATCGGTCAGCGGCGCGTCGGGCAACGGTGGAAGATGGTGGATAAAAACCCCGAATGGCGCAAACGGCCCGAATCCAACCTTAATCGCTTTGGGCCTTCCGGCCTCATGGCGATGTTCATCATCACGCGCCAAGAGCACGTCGGGGCTCAACAGCCCGGTTCCGATGACAGTGCTCGCGCCTGCCGCCCTCCCAAGGAACGCACGGCGGGAAACCGCGAGACGACCTCGCC
>DATKHR010000183.1:0-9347 GCA_035510155.1 Vicinamibacterales bacterium | reverse complement strand
GCAATACTCGTCGCCCGAGCGTCAGTTGGCGTTCTTCGAGCGTGTGGTGGAGCGCGCCCGCGAGCTTCCCGGGGTCATCGATGCCTCGGCGGCGCAGGAGTTGCCGACGGGCGACGACCTGCACGGATCGGGATTGCTCTTTCCCGGTCAACCCGAGCCGCGTCTCGAAGACGTGCCGCTCGTCCTGAACACCTCGGTCCTGCCGGATTACTTCCACACGATGCAGATGCCCCTGATCCGCGGGCGCCTGATGACGTCGCTGGATGCGGCCGATGCTCCGCCCGTCGCGCTCATCGATGAATGGACGGCCGCCCGGTACTGGCCAGGCCGGAGCGCGATCGGTCAACGACTGCAACTCGGGCGAACCCAACCTTCGCGCGAGATCGTCGGCGTCGTCGGCGATGTCGAAGCGCCCGTGCTGGTTCGATTCCTCAAGGGGCGCGTCGGGCAGGTCTATCTGCCGCTGGGGCAGGCGCCTGCCGCGCGCCTGTCGCTGGTCATTCGCGGCGTTGGCGATGTCGCGTCCCTCGCAGCGCCGATGCGCGAGATCGTGCGTGGCGTCGATCCGGATCAACCAGTCTTCAACGTGCAGACGCTCGTCGCCGTGCGCTCCGCCGGACAACGCACGCTGCGGCTCGTCACGGAGCTGCTGAACGGCTTCGCGATCGCGGCGCTCGTCCTGGCGGCGATCGGCCTCTACGGCACCATCGCATACGACGTCGCGCAGCGGACGCGTGAGTTCGGCCTGCGGATGTCTCTCGGGGCGCAACCCTGGGCTGTGATGGCACTGGTCCTTCGGCAGGGGAGCGCCCTTCTTGCCATCGGCGGCTGCCTGGGGATCGTGGCCGCGCTCCTGGCAACGCGAATGCTCGCGAGCGTTCTCTACGGCGTTCCCGCTACGGATCCTGTTGCTTTTGCCGGCGCGCTTGGCCTGCTTGCTGCGGGCGGGTTGCTCGCCAGTTACGTGCCTGCACGTCGAGCGACCAGGGTCGACCCGATTCTCGCCCTTCGGTGCGATTGATCGCGACGAGCGACAAACTTGTCGCTCTCCCTTACAGAATTTGGTCATCGGGGTGTCTCGTCATCGGGTTATTCGAGCCCGCATCGCGGTACGGCCCTTGCCGTGCCCGCCTCATGCCTGTTCGACGGTCGATGGCAGCGGTGTGTGTGGCGGCGGCGTGCACGGCGATCGCGTGGACCCCGGTTCACGCGCAGTCGACCGTCGCCGAGCTGAACGACGCTGGGTGGAAGGCGCTTCGGGACGGGAACGGCCGGAAAGCGGAGACGCTCTTCGCCGAAGCGTTGGCGCTTCGCCCGGATGATGCGGTGCTCATGTTTGGCGCAGGAGCGGCGGCGCACGTGGAGGGTCATCAGCGCGACGCGATGGCGCGTTTGCAGCGCGCGTTGGAAGTCAACCCGCGCCTGACACCCGCCTCGCAGCTGCTCGGGCGGATTGCGTACGGCGAAGGGGACGTCGATCTCGCGATTCGTACATACGAGCAAGCCCTGAAGATGACGCCAAATAATGCGGCGATGGCCCGCGAGCTGGAAGCGTGGCGGAAGGAAACCAGCGTCCATTCCACGTTCGAGGCACGGAAGTACGATCGATTCCGCGTGATGTTCGAGGGGCGCGCCGAAGAGTCGCTGGCGTTGCAGGCGACGACCATCCTCGACTCAGCATTCCGGCGCATCGGCGACACGCTCGGCGAGTACCCGTCGGAAACGATCGTCGCCGTGCTCTACACCGAAAAACAGTTTCGCGACATCACCCGGGCTCCGCAGTGGTCCGGCGCCCTGTATGATGGGCGCATCCGCGTGCCGGCGGCCGGGGCCTCGCAGGAGCCGGCCCTCTTTGCACGCGTGCTGACTCATGAACTGACGCATGCCGTGATCGCCAACATCGTTCCGCCGCGGACGTGTCCAACGTGGCTCAACGAGGGGCTGGCACAGCACTTCGAGGGCGCAGACCCGGAGGCGGCGCGCCGGCGCATGAAAACGCTCGGCGGCCGGATTCCGCTCAAGGACCTGTCGAACGGCTTCATGTCGATGAACGCTGCAATGGCGCGAGTCGCTTACGACGAGAGTTTGCTCGCCGTCGAAGTCATGTTCGATCGGCCGGGTTTCGGATGGACGCGACTGCTGCACCGGCTGGCCGACGGCCAGACGTTCGAGCAGGCGATCGTCAACTTTGGCTTCTCCTACGCCGACCTGGAAGCGCCTTTCACGAAGTAACGCGACCTGCCCACGACCGGCCGGGGTGTCAAGAGAGGAAGTGCGCGCGACCGCCGGTCACGCTCGAAATCCCCGTGATTTTTCGAAGCTTGGGCGGTGCTTGACATCCGTCGCCCGCCGGGCCTAGAGTAATACTGTACTAGTTCAGTAGCACAGTTGTGCGCCAGTTGATCGGCTGATTCGATGCTCTTCCGGCCCAATCCCACGTCGGGCGTGCCCCTCTACCTCCAGTTGATGGAGCAGGTGAAGCACGCTGTCGAAACAGGCGCGCTCAGGCCGGGCGAGCAATTGCCCGGCATCCGCCCCCTGGCGGAGGAGCTCGTGATGAACCCCAACACCGTCGCCAAGGCGTACCGCGAGCTCGAGCACGAAGGGGTGATCGAGCTGCGGCACGGAGCCGGCGCGTTCGTCGCCGCGAGTGCCCGTGCGAAGAAGGTCACCGACAAGCTCCGCGCCGGGCAGGCCATCGTGGCGGCCGCCGTGGAGCGCCTGCACGCGCGAGGGGTGACCGACGAAGAGATTAGGCGCCTCTTCGAGGCGGAATTGGCTGGACTGACCAAGCCGGGAGGCCATCGTGAGTGACCCGCTCATCATCGAGGCGGCCGACCTGCGGAAGGACTACGGCCACGTCGAAGCGCTGCGGGGACTGAACCTTCAGGTGCCCGTGGGCTCGATCTTCGGGTTCCTTGGCCGCAACGGCGCCGGCAAGACCACGACGATCAAAGTCCTCCTCGGCATGGCCCGTCCGACCAGCGGGCGCGTCCGGGTCTTCGACCTCCCGGCGGACGTCCCGGAGCAGAGCGTCCACATCCGGCGCCGCACAGGGTTCGTCAGCGAGGAAAAGGATCTCTACGACTCCATGACCGTCGAGGAGATCGTTCGCTTCACGGCCGCCTTCTACCCGCGCTGGCGCGCCGACCTCGAGCAGCGCTACGCGCGCAAGTTCGAGCTGCCGCCCGACCGGAAGGTCAAGGCGCTTTCGCGCGGCATGCGCACGAAGCTCGCGCTGCTCCTCGCGCTCTGCCGCGGCGCAGATCTCCTCGTGCTCGACGAGCCAACGTCAGGACTGGATCCCGCGGTTGCCGAAGAAGTGCTGCAGGCGCTCGTGGCACATGTGGCGGGCGAGGGTCTGACGGTCTTCTTCTCCTCCCATCAGATCGCCGAGGTCGACCAGATCGCCGATCGCGTCGCGATCGTCGATCACGGTCGTGCGGTAGCGGGGGGCCTGCTCGAGGATCTGCGCGAGGGCTATCGTCGTATTCAGCTCGTCTTCGACGGCGAGGCGCCGGCGCCCGTCTTCCAATCGCCCGGGATCGTGCGCGTAGGCCGCGAGGGGCGCGTCATCACCGTGCTCACGAGCAGCGACGCAGATCGCGTGCTGGACGAAGCGCGCCTTCTCAACCCCGTGTCGGTCGACATCGTTCCCGTCTCGCTGAAAGAGATCTTCCTCGAGACGGTGACGGCGGAGGACTGAAGATGCTCTGGTACAAGTCGTGGCTGGAGACCCGCTGGCGATTTCTGATCGGCCTGGCGCTGCTGATGTGCTCCACGGCCGGCGTCATTCTCATCCATCCCCGATTGATGGCGCTCATGCCGATGGCGGACACCATCGATCCCGTCGGAGAGCTGGGCCAGCGGATCAAGGAGTCGGTCGATCTCTCTCGTACGTATCGCGGCTATGTGTGGTCGCAATTGTTCCGTCAGAACCTGACCCAGATGGGGACGCTCTTTGCGATCCTGCTCGGCACCGGAGGCTTGTTCTCGTATTCCTCCGGCGGGGCGGCGCTCTTCACGCTCTCGCTGCCGGTCTCGCGCAATCGCGTGGTCGGGGTCCGCGCCGCGGCCGGCCTCGCGGAATGGCTGGTGCTTGCCTTCGTTCCTTCGCTTCTGATTCCGATGCTATCGCCGGCCGTGGGCGAAGCCTACGGCGTCGGAGACGTGCTGGCCCACAGCCTCTGTCTGTTCGTGGGCGGCTCCGTGTTCTTCAGCCTGGCGTTTCTGCTCTCGACCGTCTTCCCCGACTTGTGGCGGCCCATGCTCATGGCGTGCGCGGTGGCCGTTGTGCTGGCAATCGCCGGCCAGGCCTTTCGCGAAATCTCGCGCTACGGCGTGTTCGGCGTGATGAGTGGGGAGGACTACTTCCGAACCGGCGCGTTACCTTGGCTTGGGTTGGTTGTCAGCGTTGCGGCCACGACCGTGATGCTGTATGCGAGCGCGCTCAATGTTGCCCGACAGGATTTCTAGGATCTGGTGGATCGTGACTCGTGACTCGGGGCTCGGCGATCCGTTTAGAAAAGGAGTTGTTTTATGCACGGCTTATACCGGGCGTTTCTGGTCGCGGCGGCAGTTCTGTTCCGAGCGGCAGTCGCCGCTCAACCCACGGCGTCCACGGATCCCTCCGGCCACTGGGATGGCGTGGTCCTGGCGCCCAACATGGAAGTGAAAATCGAAGTCGATCTGGCGAGGAACAGCCACGGCGAGTTCACCGGCACCTTTGGACAACCGGCCCAGCAGATCAAGGGCTTTCCGCTCTTGAGTGTGAGAGTCGAAGGCCAGGCTGCCACTATCCAGGTGAAGATCGGCTCCGAAGGCGGGACATTCAAAGGCACCATCGTCGCCGATGGGCAATCGATGACAGGCGATTACGTTGGGATTGGGGATGCCTATACGCTCCCCTTCAAGCTGGTGCGAACGGGGGACGCGAGGATTGCGCCGGCGCCCAAGAGTCCTCCCATCGGGAAACAGCTCGAGGGCACCTGGACTGGCGCGCTCGACACCCCGCAGGGGAAGGTGGGGCTCGTCCTGACGATGATGAATCATGCGGACGGCACGGCCACTGGTACGATCGCCGGCCCGGACGGGAGCGGCGTGGCACTTCCCATCGCCATAACGCCACGGGAGTCCAGCATGACGATTGAGATTCCGGCTGTCTCGGCTTCATATGTTGGTGTCCTGAGGGCGGAAGGAACCGAGTTGGCCGGCACGTGGACCCAGCAGCAGGCCACACTGCCCCTGACTCTCCGGCGCGCAACCGCACCAGGGGCGCAAGAGTACAAGAAATAGCGGCCGTGGCCCGTGGCGATCAGGAGGAGGTCCCGATGAGAAGCTTGCCTGGCTTCGTCTGGTATGGGTGGTCGTACGGACCAGGGTACGAGTACACCTCGTCGGCCAGGATCGGCAAGTGGCCGCTCGTGCACATATGTTCCGGCATCGATCCCGTGACCAGGCGTCCCAGGATCGCTAGAGGTGTGGTCGCGATTGGCAATGTGGCCATCGGCGCGCTGGCGATCGGCGGGCTGGCGTGCGGGCTGATCAGCATGGGCGGCGCCTCGATCGGGCTCCTTGTTGCCATCGGCGGTGCAGCGCTGGGACTCGGCGTGAGTGTCGGGGGGCTCGCCATCGGGTCGATCGCGATCGGCGGCGCGGCCATCGGCTTTGCCTACGCGATTGGCGGAGTGGCGGCGGGCCCTGCTGTGATAGACGCCCAGCGCTGCCACGAGGCCGCGCGCCAGGCCCTCACGCACTGGTCCGACGTGCTCCCGTCCAGTTGTCGTTGAAGAGGGGCAGTTAGCCGCTTGCCTGGACCATCTGGCGGATGGTTGCGGCCGTCTCGTCGATCTCCTGTTCCGTGTTGTAGTAATGCGGCGACAGGCGCAGCGAGGCGGCCACGCCTTTTTCGTCGAAGTCCATGACGGCGTACACGCGCACCTGCGCGTTCGTGTTAATCCGCCGCTCGCGAAGAGCCTTGACGAGCTGACGGGGATCCCACCCGTCTATCGAAACGGAGACGATGGCGCACAGCTCGCGGCCGCGATCGAGCACGCGCACGTTGTCGATCGCGGCGAGCGCGGTTCGCAACCGAGCGGCCAGCGCTCTTGCTCGATCACGGATCGCGTCGAGCCCCAGGCCGGTTGCGTATCGCGCGGCCTCCCCGGTTGCGAGCACCAACGCCCACGCGAACTCGTAATTCTCGAAGCGCTTGGCATCCTGACCGGCGCGATAGCTGTCGGGAGCGATCCAGTCCGCGCCCCGCATGTCGATGAAAAGCGGCTCGAGGCCTCGGTCGAGAACCCGATCGGAGACATAGAGGAAACCCGCGCCGCGCGGTCCGCGCAGGAACTTGCGCGAGGCAGCCGACAGGAAGTCGCAGCGGATTTCGCCGACATCGAGAGGAATCTGGCCGACAGACTGGCAGGCGTCCACCAAGTAGAGGACATCCTCGTCCCGGCACACGGAACCGACGGCGACAACCTCCTGAACGAGACCGGAATTGGTCGGAACATGGCTGACGCACACGAGTTTGGGACGATGGCGCCGAATCAGTTGCGCCATGGCCGCGACGTCGACGCCGCCGTCGACACGATCGGGCGCTCGCAAGATCTGCACGCCGAGGCGCGCCCGGAGCGAGAGAAACTGGATCTGGTTGGATGCGTAGTCATTGCGCGTCGTCAGGATCACGTCATCGCGCTCGAATGGAATCGAAGAGAACGCTTGCATCGCGGCCGCGGTCGCGTTCTCCGTAAACGCGATGTTGCCCGGCGATGTTCCGATCAACGCGGCCACCGATCGGTATGAGCTCTCAATGGCGTCGCGGCTGGCTTCGGCGGCCTCATACCCGCCGATGCGGCTCTCGAGCGTGATGTAATCCTGAATCGTGCGGATCACCGGCTCCGGCATCAGAGCCGAGCCTGCGTTGTTCAGATGAATGCGCTCGGCACAGCCGGGGGTTTCCGCGCGAAGTCGTTCGATATTCACTTCGGGCTCTCCGCTAAGTGGCCGCTAAGCGAACGGCCGAGCGACCATTTGTCCGCCCGATGTGCTAGCCTCTCTGGCGCGTCTCTCGCTGAGGGGCGGAACACACGCAGACAAGTCTTGATAACTCTCGAAGAGGTTCCATCGCTTTCATTTGGGGAGGAATGAAATGTCTCAGACGCGGCGCAGCACATCCGCGATGGTCGCCGGCATCATAGCACTCATCATTGTCCCCGGGATTGCCCAGCGCGACGCTCAGCCAACCAATGACCTGCCCAACCCGTACGCCAGCGTCGAGAGCTGGGCCAAGCTGCCAGACGGGCGGACCTGGGGATCGACGAGCGCGGTCGAGATCGACAAAGACGGGCGCGGCATCTGGGTCGCCGAGCGATGCGGCGAGAATAGTTGCGTCGTCGACGCGGTCACTGGTCAGATGTCCCCGAAGGATCCCATCCTGCACTTCGACGCCTCAGGCACTCTCATCAAGAGCTTTGGAGCGGGCAAGCTCGTGGCCCCGCACGGCATCTTCGTGGATCGTGACGGCAACGTGTGGGTGACGGATTATCAGGACAATGCTCCTCGGCCAGCGCGCGGGTCGGGCGCGGGGCGCGCGGAGACCGCTGCTCAGCGTGGAGCAGCCGCCGGGCAACCGTCGCCCGGCGCACCCGCAGCGGGTCAAGCCCCCGCTGGAGGCCGTGCGGGCGGTCAGCCGGCCGGACCTTTGCCCGGAGCGACGGTCGGGCATCAAGTCTTCAAGTTCAGTTCGGACGGCGCGGTGCTGATGACGCTCGGCAAGGTCGGGGGCGCCCTCGAACCGGATTGCTGTTTTCAGCCGACCGACGTGCTCGTCGCGCCGAACGGCGAGATCTTCGTGACGCTTGGCCACGGCCAGGGGAAGTCCGAGATCGTGAAGTTCTCGAAGGACGGGAAGATCTTGACGCGTTGGGGTCAGAAAGGCACGGGCCCGGGCGAGTTCGATGGGCCTCACGCGCTCGCCATGGACTCGCGCGGCCGCCTCTTTGTCGGCGATCGCAACAACAACCGCATCCAGATCTTCGATCAACAGGGCAAGTACCTCACCGAATGGGCGCAATTCAGCCGTCCGAGCGGCATCTACATCGACAAGCAGGACAACATCTACGTCGCCGACTCCGAGTCCGAGTCCATCTCGCGAAATCACGACGGCTGGAAGCGGGGCATTCGGATCGGCAGCGCGAAGGACGGTTCGGTGAAAGCCTTCATCCCTGATCCTGCGGACCACGCCACCGGGACGAGCGCCGCAGAAGGCGTTGCGGCCGACAGCCAGGGGATTGTGTACGGAGCGGAGGTCGGGCCGAAGCGTCTCATGCGATACGTGAAGAATTAGCGAGGCTGCGCCTCAGACCGCAGAGAGGCTCCGCCTCGCTACGCCAACATTGCCTCTAGCGCCCTCAGCGCGCGGAAGACGGCAGGAAGGAAAGGAGAGCGAGTCCGACGCCGACGGCGGTGGGCACGATGGACGCATACCAGAACCCGGGCGCGGCGGTGAGCAGCGCGATCGAGCACAGCACAATCGCAATCTCCAGGAGGATCTCGGCGCTGTCGAAGAGCGTTGCCCGCCGAGCCGTCGCTTGGGTTTCGTGATCCAGCTCTTCGTTGGCCCTTCGAATGTCGTTGGCCTGGCGGCGTTCATCCTCCGCTTTCTTCGTCCACTCCGCGGCGACGGCCGCGCCTTGGGGACCCTGAAGGCTCGCGAGGGTGGCGTCCGTGGCGTACAGTTGAGAACGCGTGTTCTTTGCCTGGTAGTACGCCCACTGATCAGCCAGCTTCGTCTGCAGCACGACTTCTTCGGTGTGCAGACGATGACCCATCAGGGTCGCTACCGCGAGCAGCGCCGCAATCACGGCCATCGTTACGCCGATTTGCCGCTGACGCCCCTGGTGTGCCTTTCCTTCGTGGACTTTCTCACGCAGCTCCAATAGTTCTTGGGCTTCCACTCTGGTCCAGATCCGCGGCCAATTGTAGAGGGAAGCTCAACGGACAGTAAAGAGCTCGGCGGACGCGTCACGACTTTACTTGAACGTCAGGCGATCCTTCCGCAGCTTCGCGGCGACGGCGGCATTTCGGTCAGCGACTTCACCGAGGGTGTACTCGACGGAGCTGCCGAGCACGATGGCGATCTCCGACGATGAAAGGTTGTAGTCCTGCTCCAGCCACTGGCCGAGGCCGGCCGTTGCCGCGCGAAGCGCGTCTTCCAGCGTGCCTCCCAACCCGACCGTCATAATATGAGTCGGGGACTCAACGCGTGGCGTCATCAGGGCTTTGTTCGGCACGAGGTCGACCGTGAATTCCACGTCCATCGACGTCTCGAGCGCGTTTCCGTT
>DATKHR010000182.1:0-8573 GCA_035510155.1 Vicinamibacterales bacterium | reverse complement strand
TGTTTGGCGATGCCGTTCAGACGGTCCCCAGGAATGATGTTGCCGGGAAACGGCGCGCATGTCCGCGTCTGGCCGACGACCGTGCATTGAGTCGGGTCGACTATCACATTGCGCGGTTGCCCCGTCTGTGAGTTCAAGGCTCCAAGGTTCGCGAACAGCTCGGAAAAGTCGCCGCGCCGCATCGCCGCAGACGGCACGCTGTAGAGCGTCTGGAACTGCTTCCGGTCTTTATACCCTTCAAAATTCGACATAAAGAACAGATGGTTCCTCCGGACCGGGCCGCCGGCTGTGTAGCCGTATTGATTCCAGTGGAAGGGCGGTTTCGGAGCCGCGGCCTGGTCGGCGGTAAAGGCATACGGCCTGGCGTCGAACTTGTCGTCGCGCAGGAACTCGAACACGGTTCCGTGGAAATTGTTCGTTCCCGATTTCGTGACCACGTTCACCTGGCTCGCCTCGCGCCCGAATTCGGCAGAGTAGACGCCGGTTTGCACCTTGAATTCCTCGAGCGCGTCGACGGAAGGCAAGAAGATGTATGTGTTGAAGTTGACGTCCGTGTTGCTGACGCCGTCCAGCGTGAAGTAGTTGAACTCCCGCCGCTGCCCTGAAATCGACAGCTCCTGGTTGGCGCGGGTGCCGCCCTGGCGGCTGCCCGCTTGACCCGCGCCAGCAAACTCGGCGCTGACATTCGGGGTCAACTTGACGAGGTCGAGATAGTTCCGGCCGTTGAGCGGCAGCTCGACGATGCGCTTGTTCTCGATGACCGTGCCGATGGTCGCGTTCTCGGTTTCGACCAGCGGCGCCACGCCCGCGACCGTCGTCATCTCCGAGACTGTGCCCAACTCGAGCGTGAAGTCGACGCGGACCGACTGTTGGACCTGCAATTCCAGATCGCGCGTCGCGGTCTTGAACCCCTCGAGCTCGCTCTTCACGGTGTACGTTCCCGGCGGCAGTGCCGGAAAGTCGAACAGGCCGACATCGTTGGTCGTAGCCGTACGCGTAGCGTTGGTCGCCTTGTTGACTACGGTCACAGTGACGCCGGGGATCACGGCGCCGGTGCCATCTCTTACTGCCCCGGAGATAGTGCCAAGCGTTTGCGCGACACACGGTGTGCAGAGCAACAACGACGTCAGTCCCACGAAAAGAGTTCGGCGCATCGGCAGGCTCCCTTTCGAGAAACGACTGCGGCCTGATCGTGCCGGGCGCGGATCGACGCGGCGACGAGCGTCACGACCAGAGGACCGAGGCGAATGAAAAAAAGCCGGCGCGCGGAATGAACGGAAGATCGCTGCGCTTCTTATGCAGCGCGACGACGAAGGCTACGCCCGCTTTGCGGGGCAAGTCAAGGCGGACACGCAACAGGCGGACACGCAAGGCCTACAATGGTCATTGGAGTGACCCGATGAAGATCTCGTCCCCGCAGCAGCCGAAGCCGGGCTCGCGGCGCAACCTGGCCCTTGGCCTCGGAGCGGCGGTCATCTTCACGCTCTCTGGCGTGCTTGCGCAGCACCCATCCGCTCGCCAGGCGCCCACGGTGCCGTCAGCCACTGCTGCGAATCCTTCGGGCGGTCCGCCGCCCGATTCGAACGCGGCCGCCACCGCCGCGGACCACAGGAACATGATGGAGCAGCTCGGCATCACAACGCTCCGCCCCGGTCCGAGCGGAAACGAGTCGGCGCCCAATCACGCCAATTACGACGAATCGCTCGCGAATCCGTACGCGAACCTGCCGGATGCGCTGACGCTCGAGAATGGCAAGAAGGTCACGAGCGCTGAAACGTGGTGGAAAGAACGCCGTCCGGAAATCATGGAGGACTTCGATCGCGAGGTACTGGGTCGTGTGCCCCGAAACGTGCCGAACGTCGCGTGGCGTGTCAGCCGCACGGAGCAGTTCAAGGTGGGCGGACGTCCGGTTGTCGGCAAGGAGCTGATCGGGACGGCCGACAATTCGGCTTTTCCGGAGGCGACCGTCGAGATCGCGTTGACTGTCGTGACGCCAGCGAATCGAGCTGAGCCGGTGCCTGTGATGATGATGTTCGGTGGCCGTTCGGGGATACCGCCCGCGCCGGGCGCTCCGCCATCTGCGGCGCGCGGCGTCAGTCCAGGCCGCGGCGGTGCGGGAGCCGCGAGCCCGCTCGCCCTGCCGTCCTCGCCGGCAGACCCTCCAGCGACCGAGCAACTTATCGCTGATGGATGGGGGTACGCGACGATCAATCCCAGCAGCATTCAAGCGGACAACGGTGCCGGCCTGACGAAGGGCATTATCGGCCTCGTCAACAAGGGTCAGCGGCGGCGCCCGGATGACTGGGGCGCCTTGCGCGCCTGGGCGTGGGGCGCTTCACGCGGCCTCGATTACCTCGAGACGGACAAAGCCGTCGATGCGAAGAAAGTCGGGATCGAGGGAGTCTCGCGCTTCGGCAAAGCCGCTCTCGTCTCGATGGCGTATGACCAGAGATTCGCGGTGGTGCTGATCGGTTCATCGGGAGAGGGTGGCGCCAAGCTGCACCGGAGAAATTTCGGGGAAGCGGTTGAGAACCTGACTGGCTCTGGCGAGTATCACTGGATGGCGGGCAACTTTCTCAAGTACGGCGCGGAGGAATCGACGTTCGGGCGGAAGACCGCGGCCGATCTCCCGGTGGACGCGCACGAACTGCTGGCGCTCTGCGCGCCGCGGCTGACGTTCATCAGCTATGGCATCCCGGAACGCGGCGACGCCAGGTGGCTCGATCAGCAAGGCAGCTTCATGGCCGCTGTCGCGGCGCAACCCGTGTTTCGACTGCTCGGCGTGAAAGGTCTCCGCGTGTCGGACGATTACATGAAAGAGAAGATGCCTGGCGTCAACGTCGGGTTGCTGGATGGCCAGCTCGCGTGGCGGCAGCACGACGGCGGCCACACCGACGGCCCGAACTGGAAGTACTTCATCGCCTGGGCGGACAAATTCTTGAAGCATCCGTCCCCGCGCACGTCGCAGGTGATTCCCGCGACCGACGCGTCCACCCTCGGACCGGCTGACCGGGCGGCCTCGCGGGCCGATCAGAACTCCATGACTGCGCATGCCCAGCTCCTCGAGAAAACGAAGCAGGGCAGGATCGACGTGTATTTCGAAGGCGATTCGATCGTGCGGCGTTGGGGCGCGCTCGACTATCCCGAGCTGCTCGCCAACTGGCAGGCGAACTTCTTCGGATGGAATGCCGCGAATTTCGGCTGGGGAGCCGACCGCACGCAGAACATCCTCTGGCGACTCGAAAACGGCGAACTGGACGGCGTCAGGCCCAAGATCATCGTCCTGCTTGCCGGCACGAACAACGTCGGGACGCAGCCCCGTGACGAGCGCACGGCGGCGGAAATCGCGCGGGGCATCAAATCCATCATCGACATCTGCCGGCAGAAAGCGCCGAACGCGACAATTATCCTGACGGCCATCTTCCCGAGGAACGACAACAGGGCCGTCATGGCGACGATCAACCGAATCAACAAAAAGCTGGCCGGGTTTGCCGACGGCACGCGCGTTCGCTTCCTGACGATCAACGATCGCCTGGCGGATTCGGAGGGCAAGCCGTTCGACGGTGTTTTGAACGAACGCGACAAGCTGCACCCGACGGTCCAGGGATATCAGATCTGGGCAGACGCACTGAAGCCGATCTTTCGTGAGCTGCTCGGCCCGCCCGGCGCGACAGATCTCGCCCCTCCTCCGACGGGCGATCCGAGCGCCGCTCGCCGGCTCCAGTAACCGCCGACCTCGTCCTCCGACGTCCTTGTCATGACTCGGATGGGCCGGTCTGCCCCTGCCGGAGTCGGAGCCAAGGTCGTCCATCGCGCGGACTAAGCCGGCGATACAGGGCGCCAGCCAAAACCGCATCGAGCCAAAGGTCCGGCGGGATGCCAGAATCCCGGCAGTGATGCCGACTCCTCCGCGGACCGAAGCGCCGACTATTCCGCGGATCGACGCCTTGGGCTGAGGCCGCTCAGCGGTCCCGCAACTCGCCGAGCCGGCAAACCCTTTGGCGGTTCCTGGTTTGGACCGGAGTTGGCCGGGCCACAAGAATGCCCCGCCTGACTGCATGGCGAGGAACGGCCTTTGCCCTTCCTTCGGGCAGGAGGCCATCATGGTTAAGCGTGGTTTTGAGCCCGTGCGCGAGGCGTTTGCCGACAACTTCGCCCGGCGACATGAGCTGGGTGGCGCCTGCTGCGCGTACTACCGGGGCGAGAAGGTCCTGGACCTCTGGGGCGGCGTCCGAAACAAGCGGACGCGCGAGCCCTGGGAAGAAAACACGATGGTGGTCATCTGGTCGGCGACCAAGGGTTTGGCCGCGATGACCCTTGCCATCGCCCACTCTCGCGGCTGGCTCGACTACGAGGAACGCGTATGCGCGTACTGGCCGGAGTTCGCCCAGGAGGGCAAAGAACGAATCACGGTGCGCCAGCTCCTCGCGCACCAGGCGGGGCTCTTTGCGTTCGACGAGCCGGTCGACCGCGGGGTCGTCGCCGACCTCGATCGTTTGGCGATTGTGCTGGCCCGTCAGAAACCCGCATGGGAACCTGGAACGCGCCAGGCGTATCACGCCCTCACCCTCGGATTCTACGAAGGCGAGCTGTTGCGCCGCGTCGATCCCGGGCATCGGAGCCTGGGTCGATTCTTTCAGGAGGAGATCGCATCGCCGCTCGGGGAAGACGTCTACATCCGGCTGCCGGAGGAGATCCCGAACTCGCGCCTGGCCACGCTTGCACCGCCCGGGCCGATTGAGATGCTGGTTCGTTTCCCTCTGCGCCTGACGCTGGACTCGATGAATCGTCGATCCAACATCTACCGCGCGCTCATCGCGAATCCAGGCAGCGCGGTGTCTCTCGATGAGCACCACGTCTATGCGCGCAACCTCGAAGTGCCGTCCGGCGGCGGCGTCGCCACCGCTCGGGCGATCGCGCACGCGTACAGCGTCTTCGCCGGCGGCGGTCGCGAGTTGGGACTGCGACAAGAGACGCTGGATCTGTTAGCCGCCCCCGCGATTCCGCCAACGCGCGGATTTCACGACGAATGCCTCCACGGCGAGGTCCAGTTCTCCCTCGGTTTCATGAAGCCGAGCCTCACGTGGCCTTTTGGCAGCGCCCGTTCGTTCGGGTCACCGGGATCGGGCGGTGCTCTAGGCTTTGCGGACCCGAGCGCCGGCATTGGCTACGCGTACGTGACGAGTCAGATGGGGGCCTCCTTGATTGGAGACCCGCGCGAAGTGGCGCTCAGAACGGCACTCTATGCCGCGATTCCGGCCTCGCCAGGCGCGTCGACGGTTGCAGCTTAGGGGAGATTCAGTCGCCAAACAGCCGGTTCACATCGCCACGGGAAATCCCGTCGGCCTCGAGCGTCCGGCCAAGCGTTGCCAACACCCGTTCGATGACGCGGTAGAGGCGCTTCTGATCGCGGTGGAGGGCGCGAGCAATATCCGCAATCGAGAGGTGCTCTTCGAACCGCATCTTGATCAGGAGGCGTTCCTCGGGCTCGAGCGCCTCGCAGGCACGTTCAAGCGCCACCTGAACCCGCTTGGCGAGAAACTCGTGCTCCGCCCGCACGAGATTCGCGTCGGGCGAAGCCGCCGAACTGCACACGCCTTCGGCTTCCCTTTCGGCAACGACCTGTCGGCTCGGCGGCCGTTGCGACACCTTGACGCAAAAGGCCGCGAGCGGCCCATCCAAGGTCTCGCCGTGATTGATCCGGAACATCGTCACCACCTGGTCGAACGTCCACCCGTCCCGCGCCACGAGCCGTTCGATCAGAATGGCGGGCGGTCCCAGGCGTCTGGCCTCGGTCGACGGCCGCCATCTGCCCCAGAGCCGGTTCCGGTAGTTCAGGAACAACCGGGTAATGACCACCGTCAGGTAGGTCCGCAGGCTGCTGCGTCCTTCGAACCGCCGCAGCGGCTCGAATTCCCGCTGGATGAAATGCAGCCTGACCTCCGACATGAAGTCCTCGGATTCGTCGGCGCTCAATCGATGCCGTCGGCAGACCTGGGCGCTGACTTCGTCGATGACTGGAAGACTGGACAGGAGAGCCTCGCCTTTCAAAGGCGATGCGGCCGACGGCTCAGCCGGCAGGCTCCGACCGCCGCTCTTCACGTGAGGCGAAGCGTCGCGTATCGACGACTCGGCGGACAAGCCGCCCGGGCGGGGCCGCGGCGCCCGTTCTTGACGAGGATTAACTGTATTGTTTGCAATAGGTTGGCCGTCGAGTGCGCCGTTGGTTTGGCGGCCCGGGGCAACCGACGCCTCTACCGAGCTCGTTTCCTTCGCCTGTCCGACGCTTGTGAGACTCGATCTGTGATGCATGAGCCGCCCTCTACCAGAGAGAAACGTCGGACAGGGCCGAACCGAACAGCGTATCCTGCCCTGGCATGCCGCAAGGTGAAACGACAGGCGACGGTGGCCCTCGACCCCTCTAACGGAGAGCCGCGCGGCGACCATGAGCATCTGTTGTGCGACTCGACCCTCGATGTGCTCGAGCGGGCGCGCCACGGCGACCCGTCCGCCGTCCGGGTTCTAGTCGAGCGCACGCTGGGGCCGCTCAAACGCTGGGCGCGGGGCCGCCTGCCTCGGTACGCGCGCGCAAGCGCCAACACCGACGATGTCGTGCAGGATGCGATCATGCGAGCGCTCGGCCGACTGGAACGGTTCGAGCATCGAACCGTCGGCGGCCTGCAGGCCTACCTTCGCGAGTCTGTTCGGAACCGTATCAGGGACGAAATCCGGAGACTCTCTCGTCGCGGCATTGGCGAGGAGCTGCCCGACAGCCTTCCCGCCGAGACCTATTCCCCGCTGGAGCAGATCATTCTTAAGGAACGATCCGAGCGGTATCTGGAGGCGCTTCGGACCCTCAGGCCCGAAGATCGGCTGGCGGTCATCTTTCGCCTGGAGCACCGCTATTCGTTCGTAGAGATTAGCGAGCGTCTCGGCAGATCCAGCCCCGATGCGGCGCGGATGGCCGTCAACCGCGCCGTCAAGCGGCTGGCGGAGGCTCTTGGCGTGTCGCCGCCGGTCAAACGTCCAGACGCATCTGGCGCAAGCGGATCTGGTGGTGGCGATCGAGGGAGAACAGGCTCCTGATGAAGGGCGAGAGATAGTTCAACGGCGACGCCCCGTCCGCGTACGCCTGCTCCTGATAGTCCAGGGCGCGCTGTCGTTCGCCCAGCCCGTGAAAGATATAGACATAGCAATGCGGTGCCACGTACATGTGGTTCCGGCGCATCTCGTCAAGCTCGCGAACGACGTCGAGCGCTCGATCGCGAAGGCCGGCCTCGCCATAGCTCTTCCCCAGCAGTCCGAGAAAAAAGGGCATGCGGCGGCCCAATTCAGCCGCGCGCTCGAGATCGGCGTGCGCCGCGTCGTACATCTTCTTCATGTGATAGCACTGCCCGCGCTGGTACACCGCGAACACGAAGTTGGAATCCGACTCGAGGCACTCCGTGCAGCGCTCGATCGTTTCGTCGAACCGGCCCGCCATGAAGTAGGTCAACGCCGCAGCCGTACGCACGAAACGTGAGCGCGACCCGTTTGCCGCGCGGTTGGCTTCCGTCAGCGCCGCATCCTCACGACCCAGCAGTCCGAGCAGCCAGCTGTAGTGCACGCGGGCGACCGCAAATTCGGGATCGAGGTCCAGGGCGCGCCTGAACGCTTCGTCCGCGCCCTCCCAGTCCCAGTCGCCGCCGAAGCGCGCCAGAGCCAGCGCAGCGTGAGCCGAAGGCAGGTTCTCATCGCGCGCGAGCGCGTCGGTCGCCGCCCGCGCGGCTTCTGCGAATGCGAACTTAGGCATCATGAACGACAACAAGCCCGCGCTGTTGTACGCGTCGGCCTCCATGACGTAGGCGGGCGCGAACTCGGGATCCGCATCGCTGGCGCTCTTTGCGAGATCGATGACGCGACCCCATCCGCCTCTGAATAAGTCGCGAATCGCGTCCAACCCGAGCCTGAATGCGGACTCGGCCCTGGAGTTGCGCGCCGCTGTCCGGCCGCGGACGCGAGCGACCACGGACCGCATGAGCTCGACGACTTGTCTTGCGGCCTCGTCCTGCGCCGTCAACAGATCGCCGGCCGAGACGTCCATCCGGACGCCGGAACGCAGATGTTCATCGGTCGTCGCGTCGATGACGTTGCAGATGATGCGAATCGTCGACCCTGCCCTTTGGATGCTGCCCTCCAGGACCATGTTGACGCCAAGGTGCGAGCCAAACGCCCGAATCGACTGCCCCCGCAGGCTCTCCGTGGATGTCCGCGAGGCGACGCGTATCACAGTGGTTTTCTGCAGCCACCAGGCGATGTCTTCAGCGAGGCCGTCACGGAAACTTCTGAGCGTTTGATCTTCATCGCCGAGGATCGCGAACCGCAGGACCGCCGCGGAAAGAACGGTGCCCTGGTTGCCCCGCACCTGCGTCACCGGAGGCGGCGTCAAGTCCTTCACGGCCTCGAGATCTTTCAGGACGTCAGATGCCCTCTGATAGCGCCGGTCGGGAACCTTGTCGAGCAGCTTCGAGACGAGTCGCTCGAGCTCGATCGGAAAGTGCGGCGCCAAGCGGCGAAGCGGCACCGGTTCAGAT
>DATKHR010000181.1:0-2344 GCA_035510155.1 Vicinamibacterales bacterium | reverse complement strand
GTGACAGCGACGTCGACGTTGTTCGTGTTGAAGTAGCCGAACGAGAGCGCGCTCCCGTGAAAGTCAAGCGCAGGCGAGTCACCTCTTAGCGGCGAGGGGCCGCGCCCTTCTGCGGTCGTTCGGCCGCGCCTCTCCGGGCGGCCTCAGCCATTGCCAGGTTCCTTTGCGCGTCAACAAGATTGGGCTTGAGTCGAAGCGCCGCGCGAAACTCGACGATGGCCTCGTCGAGATGACCCTGCGAGCCAAGCGCGATGCCGAGGTTGTTGTGAGCCTCGGCGGATGACGGCATGAGCTGGACCGCCGAGCGGAACTCGATGACCGCATCGTCGACCGCGCCAGCCTCGAGCAGCGTGAGGCCAAGGTCGTAATGCGCGTCGCCGTTCCCCGGATCCGCCCGAACGGCGCGACGAAGGTGATCGAGCGCGCCTGCCCGATCGCCCTTGGCCGCGAGCAGGTCGCCAAGGTTTCTATGCGCCACGGCCGATTCGGGGTCGAGATCGAGGGCCCTCTGGAACTCGCGAACCGCCTCGTCGGCGCGACCCTCCGTCGCCAGGGCTGTACCGAGATTGTTGTGGACGTCCGGCGAATCAGGAAGCGAGCGGAGCGCCGTCTCGAAGCGACCGACAGCCTCGTCCGCGGCGCCTCGATCGAGAAGCGCGTTTGCGAGGTTGTATTCCGCGTCCGGAAAATCAGGCTGCGCCTCGAGCGCTCGCCGATACGTCGCCAACGCGTCGTCGACGCGCCCCGAGGCGCGATAGGCGGTCGCCAGGTTGTTGAGTGCCGGCGCGTAGTCCCGACGGTACGCGATCGATCGCTGATAGCGGGAGATGGCTTCGTCGTATCGATGTTCTGCCTGGAGCGCGACGCCGATGTTGTTCTCGCTGACGGCGCGCATCCAATCACGCGGGACGAGCGGCCAATTGGTGAACACCGCAACGACGAGGACGACCGCAGAGACCGTCCACAACGCGCCCGCGCTCGAGAGCTGCGCCGTGTCCCGCTCCCCGCGCCGGATGCGGCGAGCCAGCTCGACGGCGGCGCCTGCCGCAAACACGATCAGAAGCGGCACGAGCGGATATCGGTACCGCGCGAAGACATAGAACACCAGCACGCTAGCCGCATAGGTGATCGCCAGCACGAGCAGGACATTGAGCGGCCTGTGCTCATGGAAGGTGCGCCACATCAACATCACGCCGAGCACAGCGGCGGGCACGAGAACGCCGAAGTGGGTGATGGGTCCGAGGATGCGCAGGGGCCACGACCACTCGGCGTAGGTCTCCTGGCTTTCCGTGTCGACGATCTCCGTCGCGTTCCAGAGAAGCGCGAACTTTCGCGCGAGGAGCGACATCCACTCACGGGGCTGCGACGTGATGAACGCGAGCGCCCGGTCGGTCCAGTAATCGGAGACCTGGCCGGGCGACAGCCGGCGCCCCAGCGCGCGCTCGGCCAGCTCCGTGGCGTCCTGCCGCTCGTATTCAGGTGCGCCACGGCCGTAGCGGAGCGATGCGTAGGTTCCATCTGCACGCGGATTGTTGCCGATGTAAAGATTCGGACCGAACTGCGAGGTCGTGACGTAGAAGCCGCCGCCCAGGTGGCTGTTGCGTGCGGCCACGGGCCCGACGACGATCGCCCAGCCGGCCAGAAAGACGGCGGCGGTCACGATCGGTCGCGGCTGCAAGAGCGCCCACATGACGAGGACGAAGACGAACACGAGCGCGTTCTCGCGCGTGAGGCTCAACCCGCCAACGGCCAGCCCGAGCCCCAGCCACAGGAGACCCGCGCGCCCGACTCGACCCCGCCCCACGCGACCCACGTGACCTACCCGTCCTACCTGACCTACCCGACCCACCCGCCCTTCATGCCCCACTTGACTCACCAGCCAAATCGTCAAGCACACGAAGAACACGTCGAGCACGGACTTCTGCAGCAGGCCGTCGAAGAAGATCGCGGGCGCCCAGAGCGCCAGCACCAGCCCGGCGACAACTCCGGCCCCGTTGTGTCTACCCTGCGAGCCTTTGTCCGCCCGTCCGAACACGCGTCGCGCGCCGTCGGCAAGGAGCACGCACGAGATCGATCCGAGCGCCGCCTGGAGGATCCGGACGATCATCAAATTGCGTCCCGCGATTGCGTAGATCACTCCCAGGAAGTACGGATAAAGCGGCGCCTGATAGAACACGTCACGGCCGATCCAGTCGCCGGCGGCGATGCGGGTGGCCCACAAGTCGTAGGACCGAGAATCGCCCATGAGAAGCGTGAAGAACGGCGCCGCCCGGATTTGGAACACATGCACAAGGCGAACGCTGAACGCCAGCGCCAAGATTGCGAGCGCGGTCCACGTCCACCC
>DATKHR010000180.1:0-5199 GCA_035510155.1 Vicinamibacterales bacterium | reverse complement strand
CCGTGAACAGCCGCTCGGCGACGGCGAACACCTGATCGGACGCGATCCGGACGTGGCGATTTCACTCCGCTCTCCAACCGTTTCACGCCATCATGCCAAGATAGTCGTCACCGGAGGGTTCGCCCTCCTGGAGGATCTCGGCAGCAAGAACGGGACGTCCGTGCGCGGTCAGGTCGTCACGTCAGCGGTCGAATTGATCGACGGTGACAGGATTCGGATCGGCGCGTTTGAGCTGACGTACCGCAGTCTCAGCGGCGTCGGCTCCACGGAGACGCAACCTCGATGAGCCTTGCAGCCGGTGCCCGCCTCGGACCGTACGAAATCCTGGCGCCGCTCGGCACCGGCGGGATGGGTGAGGTCTACAAGGCGCGCGATACACGGCTCGATCGCACGGTCGCCATCAAGATTCTGCCGGCCGGTGTCGCCGCCGACCCGCAGCGGCGCGAGCGCTTCCGGCGAGAAGCGCGCGCGATTTCCAGCCTCGCGCACCCGCACATCTGCACGCTCTACGACGTGGGCGATCAGAACGGCGTCGACTTCCTCGTGATGGAGCATCTCACCGGTGAGACATTGGCGCAGCGACTGCTGCGCGGACCGTTGCCGATCGACGAGGTCCTTCGGATCGGCGCCCAGATTGCCGACGCCCTGGATGCGGCCCATCGCCAAGGCGTGATTCATCGCGATCTGAAACCCGCCAACATCATGCTGACGTCGGGAGGCGCCAAGATTCTCGACTTCGGCCTCGCGAAATGGCACGGAGCGGAGTCCGACGCGGCGGTCTCGGTGGTAGCGGCCACAGCGCATTCCACCCTGACGCAGGCGGGCACCGTTGTCGGCACGATTCAGTACATGGCGCCCGAGCAGGTCGAAGGGAAACCGGCGGACGGGCGGTCGGATCTCTTTGCGCTCGGCGCGATCCTCTACGTGATGACCACGGGCAAGAAGGCATTCGAAGGCGCCAGTTCATCGACCGTGATGGCGGCGATCCTGGCTGCCACGCCGCCGTCGATGGTTACCGCGCGGGCAACCACGCCGCCGGCACTCGATCACGTCGTGAAGCACTGTCTGGCGAAGAATCCCGACGAACGGTGGCAGAGCGCAGCCGACGTGGGCCGCGAGCTGAGATGGATTTGGGAAACCGCTTCGCAGCCCGGAACACCCGCATCGCTAACGAGTCGGCCTCTGTCTCACAGCTATTACTGGATCGCCGCGACAACCATCGCCTCTGTTGCCGTTACGCTGGCATGGGTGAATCTGCGCGAGCGGCCACCCGACGCCAACCCGATTCGCCTGTATCTTCCACCGCCCGAACCCGCGGTGTATCCAAACTACAACTCGATCGAGAGTCCGCCGGTCATCTCTCCGGACGGACGGCAGATCGCGTTCGTCGCGCACGAACCCGCCGGGTTCGATTCCGTGTGGGTGCGCCCGCTCGATTCGCTCACCGCACGCGCGCTGCCTGGCACCGAGGGCGTGCCTGTTTCGAGTCTGCGCCCGTTCTGGTCGCCTGACAGTCGATCGATCGGATTCTTCGCGGGCGGCAAACTGAAGCGGATCGATCTCGCCGGCGGGCCGTCGCAGGTGCTCGCCGACGCGCCGGATGCGCGAGGCGGCGCGTGGAACCAGCGAGGCGTCATCGTCTTCGCGCCGACGGCCGACGGGCCGCTTTATCGTGTTCCGGCGAACGGCGGCGCGGCGACACCGGTGACGAAGCTGCAGGCGCCGCAAGTCGGGCATCGATGGCCCATCTTTCTGCCCGACGGTCGACACTTCTTGTATCTGAGTCGGGTATTCCCGCAGCTTGGCGAGTCAGCGACCGATATCGCCTCTCTTGATTCCGACGAGGTCGTGCGCGTGCTGCCCGGCGGAACCACGCTGGTCAACGTCGCCTATTCGGCGACAGGCCACCTCCTGTTCATACGCGGAAGCCCCGCGTACGCTGGCGGAAGCCCCGCGTACGCTGCAGGCGGCACGCTCCTCGCGCAGCGTTTCGATCCAGAACGGTTCGTGTTGTCCGGCGAGCCGGCCACCATCGCCGAAGATCTGGGGCGCGACCCGGGACCGGGCGCTGCGTTCTCGATCTCAACAAACGGCGTACTGGCCTACCGACAGGCAAGCAAGCCGATCAGCTCACAGCTCAAATGGGTCGACCGCGCCGGCCAAATGCTCGGCGTCGTCGGGAGCTCAGCGACTCAGGACGGCGTGTCCCTTTCGCCTGATGCAACGCATGCGGTCGTTAGGCGACGCGCCGATCGACGCAGCGAGATCTGGGTCCTCGATACGACGAACGGCGCGGCTTCGAGGCTGACGTTCGAGTCTGGGAATTATACGCCGATCTGGTCGCCGGATGGTCGACAGATCGCATTCGGCACGCAACGGCACGTTCAGGGCGGCGTCATCAACGTCGTCTTTCGGCAACACTCCAACGGAGCCGGGCAGCCTGAGGCGCTCGTGAGCGGCCGGTATTCGACGAATCCGACCGACTGGTCGCGCGATGGGCGTTTCATCATTTACGCGGACCAGGATGTGACGACGAAGGCCGACCTTTGGGCCTTGCCGCTGGTTGGCGACCGCAAACCGATTCCGGTTGTCCGCACCGATGGCGTCGATAACTTCGGACAGTTGTCCCCGGATGGACGCTGGCTCGCATACACGACTGACGCGAGTGGCCGTGAAGAAGTGTACGTTCAAGAGTTTCCACGAGCGCAAGGGAAATGGCAGGTCTCGACGAATGGCGGAACGCAGCCGCGGTGGCGCCGTGACGGCAAGGAGCTGTTCTACGTCTCAGCCGGTGGTGAGCTGATCGCGGTCAACGTCAAGGCCGGTGTGGAAGGCATCGATGTATCCGTTCAGAAGCGTCTGTTCCCGCTTCACATCGTCCCTGAGGACTACACCTATGGCGTCACCGCGGATGGGCAGCGATTTCTCGTCAATACGCTGGTCAGCGACACGTCTCAGCCCATTGTCGTCGTTTCGAACTGGACGGCGGCGTTGAAGAGGTAGCCGTGTTCAGGAGCTCGCCATGCGTTGCTTTCCACTCGTCGCGGTGCTTCTCCTGTCGTCGCTGCTTTGTTTTGACGCGTCCGCTCAAACCGGCCAGGGTCGTCTGACCGGGATCATCACCGACGCTCAGCATGCGGTCCTGTCCGGCGTCACCGCGGAGACGCTCGCCGGTCTATTCCAAGAGTAGTTAGTTAAGTTAGTTAAGTTAGGCGGTCGGCAACATGGCAAGGTCAAGAAGGCGCCGCTTTGGATTGCTTCTTGTTGGCACTGTGCTCGTTTCCTCGTGTTACGTCGCGACGCACTACAACGGCTGGAGGTATCGCGGCGGGCGACTGATTGACACTGGCATTCTGTCGCGTCCTCGCTACCAGGCTCAGTTTAGGGAGATCCCGTTCAACATCCCTGGAACTTATACGTTTACGTTCAGCCGGTTTCCAGGCCCTGACGCTTTTGTGATGCTCGCAACGCCGAGCGAGCCTCCGGAAGAATCGATTCAGAAACTGGCCACGCAGGTGCGGCTTCGCGTGGTGGATCAGGATGGCCGAGTGCATTGTGACGGCAGCGGCTCGCCTCAGGGAAGCGGTGACCAGAGGCTAGTTGTCACGTCGTCTAAAGGAGTCTTGGGGCTCTGGCACACGCGACTGCGCGCATCTCGAGCTGAGTGTCTGCAATCCGTGTCGACTTCACGTGTCGGTCGACGCCGTGGATCTCGCCACTCCGGAGCTACTGCTCGTTCCGACGGTGCAGGGTGGGGGCGTCGAGCTGCCCTGAGAGTCTCGGGGAATCGAAGCCGGCCCGCCCATAGTGCCACGCGCGGGTCGCGCAGCTACGCCACGCGTCAGCATGACGCTTACGAGACGCCCAATTCTGGTTCTGGAAAGCGAACCCACGTCGACTGTTTAGAGCATTTTTGACTTGTACTTAGTACGCGGCCATGGTACTCCTGGCGGCCAGGAGGTGCGCATGGCCGCGGCGTACTCGATGGATTTGCGTGACCGCGTCATCAAGGATGCGGACGCCGGCGTGTCGTCGAAAGAGCTCGCGGCGCGGTATCACGTCAGCCGGGCCTGGGTGGACGCGCTCAAGCAGCGGCGCCGGGAAACGGGATCGATCACGCCGCGCAAACAGACGAAGTTTCGACACCGCGTGTTGGCCGGCCAGGAGGATCAGCTCCGGGCGTTGGTGACGGCGCAACCGGACGCGACGCTGGCCGAGTTGCGCGACCGGCTGCGCACGTCCGCCGCCTTGGCGACGATTTGGCGCGAGCTGAACCAGTTGGATCTCACCGTCAAAAAAAATCGCCATGTCGCGAGGCGACATCCACGTCGGCATGAAAGTGGTAGCGTGTGAGCGCGAGCGTGCCGGGCCAAGGTCGCAGGTTACTGGTGCTGAAAGCCCGGGAAAAAATGGACCCGGGTGCCGCGCTGTTTGTATCCCGTACTGTTGCCCGCGTTTCCGTCGAACCGCGGAGCACGCCAGGTAAATTCTCCTGTTCTGCGGCACTCCCCGTGCGCGCTTCGCGGGAGGTGCGTTATGGAGGTGTTGTACCCGCGCTGCTGCGGCCTGGATGTCCATCGGAGAACGGTCGTCGCGTGTGTTCGTCTGCAGGAACATCGGCGGAAGCGCACCGAGGTGCGAACGTTTGGCACGACCACGTCTGAGATCCTCGAGCTTCATCGCTGGCTCGCAGAAGCGTGCTGCACCCACGTTGCGATGGAATCCACCGGGGTGTTCTGGCAGCCTGTGTTTAACCTTCTTGAAGGCAGCTTCGTGGTCATCCTCGCCAATGCCCAACACATCAAGGCCGTGCCCGGACGAAAAACCGACGTCAAAGACTGCGAATGGCTCGCCGACTTGCTGGCGCATGGACTCATTCGGGCCAGCTTCATTCCGCCGGCGGAGGTCCGTGCGCTCCGGGAACTGACGCGGCACCGCAAGAGCCTTATCCGCGATCGCGCTCGCGTGATCAATCGCATCCATAAACTGCTTGAAACAGCCAACATTAAGCTCGGGACGGTGGTCACGCACCTTGACGGGGTGACTGGCCGCGCGGTTCTGAAGGCATTGGCGGCTGGTGAGACCGATCCCGGTCGTTTCGCCGCGTTCGCCCGCGGCAGTCTTCGGTCGAAAACAGCGCTCTTGTCCGCAGCACTCGAGGGTCGATTCGGCGTTAATCACCGATTCCTCCTGGACCAA
>DATKHR010000179.1:0-3785 GCA_035510155.1 Vicinamibacterales bacterium | reverse complement strand
GCCGAGCAACAGAGCGAACGGCAGGGGGTCGGCCATCAACAGCTCCCGTAAGTCCATGTTCGTCTCCTCGTACCGCAGCCCCGGAGACAGTTCACAATCCCGTGTCTGACCTATTGAGTTTGGCATAAGCATCCCAATCCGTCCGTCGGTTGTTCCTTCGAGAAACTCCGTCGGCACGGGGAAGAGCGCGTTTTGCGCTGGTTAGCCGGGTTTTGCCTTGCTCTTTCTTTGTCCTTTGCTGACACCCAAAGGCGGTCAAGCAGCAACGTTGCCGATGATCGGGCTTAAGACAGCTGGCGCGCCGGAGCCGAAGCCAGAAATCCGCCGACGAGACGGACGAGCTCATCCTCGAACTCGGGCGTGCCCAGATGCGGATACCGCTGTTCGGCTGCCGACACGAGCACTCCGTGCACGGCACGGGTCAGGACGAACACGGTTACCGGCGGCAGCGGTAAGCGCCGTTCAGGAGCGAAGCGGTCCGTGCGCTCCGCCAGCATCTGCGAGATCTCGTCCAGGTTGGCTTCGAGCTCGGCGCCGAAACCCTCCGCCACCAGCGTCCGGAAGGCAATGTGGCGCGCCTTCCGGTTTCGCGAGAACTCGGCAATCAGAACGCGGATCACCGTGCGCACTGGATCGGCAGCTGGCTCGCCGGAGGGGCCGCCGAGCGCCCGGAAGATGGCTTCCGTGGCGCGCGTGATCTCGCGACGAGCCATGGCCAGCAGAATCGACTCCTTGTTGAGGAAGTACTCATAGAGAGTGCCGACGCTGATGCCAGCGCACTCTGCGATGTGATTGGTGTTGAGCGCCGCGCGGCCCTCCCGCAAGAGAATCCGAGCCGTCGCCTCGAAGATAACTTCGACAGTCTCGCGGGCGCGAGCCTGACGGGGCACTCGTCTTTTCGCATCAACGGGTTGCTTCCTTCGCGGCATCGGAAGACCTCCAAGGCCGAATCCGAGTTGATGAATCCGAGCATTGCTCGTATATTGGCACACATGGCACATCACCGCACGCGTTACCACGTTCGGTTTCTTGCCTGCTCGGCTCTGGCGCTGCTCATGGGTTCGATCGGGGCCCGCGCCCGCACGCTCGACCTGACAGGCACGTGGAAATTCTCGGTCGATCTCCAGAATGGAGAACACGGCGAGCCGGTCTTCACGCTCAAACAGGCGGACGATCGGCTCACCGGGACGTACGAGGGCCCGTTCGGGAAGCACCAGGTCACCGGCACAGTGAACGGCGAAACGGTGACGCTGGAGGTTGGCGCCCACGGGTTCGGCAAGACTCTCAAGCTGAGCTACGCGGGAAAGGTCGACGGCAGCGAAAAGCCAGGCGGGACAATCGATACGATGAGCGGGACCATGTCGAGGGTCATCTCCGGAGCGATCACGCCGGGGACGTGGACCGCGACACGGAGACACTGAGATGCCGATCCAACTGACGATCCCGAGGTGGTCTGTATTGGCAGTCGGGCTGGTGATCGCGATCGCCGCACTACTTGGGGTATCGAGGGATGTCAGATCAGAACTACGCGGCTCGCCGCAGACCCCAGAGCACGATGATGGAAGAAGCCACGATAGCCAGCCCGACGGTCATGAAACCGACGGTCACGAGGCTTTCCTCCCAAGCCCGAGCGCTGCGGCCGGCCGCCAAGATCGGTGACATCGCACCCGTCCCGAAGATGGCTGCCAGCGTAGTCAATGCCCAATTTGCATACGTGCCGTAAAGGGCGGTCCAGTACGCCACGAGCTTGGGGCGAGAAGACAGCCTGACCTCCGTCCACTCGGTGGCCTGCACCGTGATGCCCGAGGACGACTTGCTCATCGGCCACATCGAGGGAGATTTCAGCGGGATCTCGCATCTCGATCTGCTCTGGCAGATCGAAGGCGAATCCGAGCGCCGCATCAAAGACGTGCCCGTGAATCCGACGGCAGGCGAGCTGCTCCTTGCCCAGGCGATGCCCGCAATACGCCTGATGGGCCCCGTCCGCGCGCGATTGCTTCTGCTGGCGCAGGAGCCCGCAGGCGAGCGCCTCGTCGGCGAATACACCTTCGACCACACGCCGTTCCGGCGCTGATGTCCCTACTCACAACAGCGGGTGCGATTCTCAGTAGGCATTGGAGCGCCTCTACCGCTTCGTTCGGATTCCGGACGTCGATCGAATTACTGGACAACACGCGGTCGATCGCCAATGTGCCGAGCCGCCACGAGCGATCGTTGCCACACGGCTCTCGGGTATCGACGCGTGCTGAATGACGTGAGGGGATCCCCCGCGCCCGGCAGCTCCGGCGCCGTCATGTGCTGGCCCACTGCGGACGTCCGTTGACCGAGCCCGAAAACCCACGCGGCGGGAGAAGTGCCCACGATCACCACGCCGACGAAGTAATAGCACACGGTCGTCACGGCGAACGGCGTCCAGAACGCGCCGACAATCGCAAACACTGCGGCAGCGATCGCGACCACGACTACCAAATCACACGCCGCGGCGACCACGCGGGGCCACGGCGAGCGCAGCGCGCGCACGTGCGAGCCTATCGGAAGCGGCGGTTCGTCAGCAAGCGTCAGTCGTAGCGGCTCGGCGGGTACGCCATGCGAGAGCCTCGGCACCGCGTGGGTACGGCCTCCCTCGCGAACCAAGACGGGCCGTTCGTCAGCAAGCGTCAGTCGTAACGGCGCGTCGGGTACGCCACACGAGAGCCGCGGCACCGCGTGGGTACGGCCGCCGTCCGACACGCGCCCTTCATCCTTGGGATCGGGAAACCGTTCGAGAAACTCAGTGAGCGTCGATTCGGGATCCAGCCCGACCGCGGTCGCGTACGCGCGGATGAAGGCGCGACGATAAATCCCCGGCGGCCACCGCGATGTGTCGTCGCGTTCGAGCGCCTCGAAGATGCCGGCGCGGATTTTGGTCGTCTGGGCGATCGTGCTGAGGTCAATCCCGCGCCGTTCGCGATGGGACCGAAGACGCGCGCCGAAACTTGCAGTCATGATCGATCATTCGACTGATGCTGTGTCAACCACTGACGACTGACAGTGATGCCGCTCGAGTCGACCCTGCAGGTCGCGCGACGCACCATCACCAGCACGGTCGTGACGATACAGAACGCGATCGACACGAGCGCGAGAGTCGTCATCGAGATCATCGGCGCACAGTTAGAATCCGAATCGGGGCCAACACAGTAGTCTGAAAAACTCGGCCACGCAAGCACGGCAGGAAGCCGCTCGTGCGAACAACGAGGCGACGTCGTGCGGGTGCGCGACCTAAACTAATTCAAGCGCCGCGCGGGCCGGCGCGAATTGCTGCGACGGCTCCGCGTCGCAGCGGCGGACGCCTGGGTGAACGTTATGACCAGAGACCGGTAAGCTCAATTGCTACAAGCGGTAAGGACTTTGTGGTCGGACACCTGTCTGCCGTGTCATGCCCCCATCGGTTCTGCCCTGATCCGTTCTGTCGACAACCAGCAATCCTGTCAGAAAGCGTGTTGGGGCCTTATTCGCACGTGATCCTGACCTGCTCCTCGCCTCCGTTGACGTCGATGTTCACCTCTCCGAGATCCTTGATCAAGGATTCGATCATCGCCGGATCGATCTTCGTGAGATCGATGTCAACCCCTCGCTCGCGAAGCCTTGCGCTCATCCGTTCGCGTGCGAAGCCCGGGATCAATGCGCCGAGCCGGATCCCGCTGCGCACGATGGCCATGGGGACCCGGATGTTCACGTCTTTGTCGCGGCGGCCTTCTTTGCCGCTTCTGTAGACACTGACTCGGAGGTAGCGCGGTTTTGCCGGT
>DATKHR010000178.1:0-7220 GCA_035510155.1 Vicinamibacterales bacterium | reverse complement strand
TAGAGCAGGGCCCCCGGCTGCGCCACCGGCAGATACACCGTCGCTCCCTCGACGATCTCGTTGAAATCCATGTTGCCGCCGAAGCGCCCCGAGTCGCCGGTCGGCGGCGGCGCCGAGCCGAACCCCGTGGCGACGGCCACGCAGCCAAGCATCGGCCGTGTCGGCACGGCAAAGCTGGTCAGGTGCGCCGGAGGCTGCTCAGGCATGGCTAGACCGCGTTGGCGATCGAGTCGCCACCGGACGGGCTTGAACCCATCCTTCATCTTGACCGCTAAGTCCTGGTCGAGCGCACGTCCCACGATGCCGTCATCACTGATGGCCCAATCGCGATTCAGGCGCACGCGGGTCAAGCGGACGACGAGCACGTCGCCGGGCAGCGCCGTCTCGACGTAAAACGGGCCGGTCTGGGGATTGCCGCCGAGCACGCGCGTGACGCCCTTCTCGTCGGTTCCGCCTGCATCGACTGTCGTGGTGTGGACCGTGTCGCCGGGCCAGACGTGGAGCACCGGTGGATTCGACGCCGAAAACTGACGGTAGAAAGTTGTCGGCACCAACTCGTGGTGTTGAGGAGGTCCCGCGCGCTTGGGCGGAACGCGCCGGGCGGACCACGAGGTCTTCTCAGGATTCTGTTGGTACTTGTCGGTGTGAACGTGCGTGCCTGTCATGCCGACTGCCGATACGTCTCCGTTGAATTCATCGGTCGCGTCGTCGTTCTTGATCGCGAATCGGATGGCGTTGCCGCTCACCGTGCCGTTGATGGATCTGCGGCCGAGCATCCCCGACAGCGTCGTGCCCTCCATCTTCAACGTCAGCCGCTGGTGGAGCGCGTTGCCGTAGACATCTTCAGTCAGCAGCCAGTCGCCCTCCAGGCTTCTCGTCTCGCCCCCTGCACCGGTGCCGCGCTGTGGCCCCGGCGTTTCGGGAGCCACCCACGCGCCGAGGAGGGCAAACGATGCGCACGCGAGGACGACGGCCGACTTGAACGCTCCGAGCGCAAGCGCCGAGGAAGTCATGCCAGCCCCTTTCGAAATCCATCGCGCGCGGTGCCCGATTGCGCGCGCGGCTCCCGCGACGAACACTTTCTATTGGCAGCAACCATGCATCGGGCTCGCGACATCGGGCTTTGTCGCGAGGTGATGCCCTTAGTGGAAAGACGCGGCTTCTATTACAGCTTAGCCACCTCGGCCGGGATTGTCTTAGGCCTTCTCGTTCTCAGGACGGCATTTGCGTCGGAGTATTCGATTGCGGCCGAGTTCGTCTCGAACCGCCTGACCTACGTATACGTCTTCGTCGCCACAGCCGTTGTGTTCATGGTACTGGGGTATATCCTGGGCCGCCAGGCCGACGAGTTGCGACGCCTGTCGACCACCGACGCGCTGACTGGGCTGTCCAACCGGCACGGCTTCCACGTCCGGCTCCGCGAGGGGGGATGAGTTTGCCATCATCGCGCCAAATACGGCGGGGACCGCGGCGCACCGGCTGGGCCAGCGGCTGCTATGCAGCTGAAAGAACGTGCGTCAACTGGCGAAGCTCCGCCGACGGCCTCGATTGGGTTGGCCATCCTGGATCCGACCGAGCACGAGCCGGAGTCGATTGATTCGCTGATGCGTGCGGCGGACGAAGCCCTGTATCGAGCGAAAGCGGGCGGGCGGAACCGGGTGACGGTGGCCTAATCTCATTGCGGATTGCGGATTGGCGGAGGCCCCCATGGCGAAGAAACGTGGCCGGCGAGAGTACGGACCCAAGGCGCAGAAGACCGTTGAGCGCGTGATGGGTGAGCGCAAGCGCGGCACGCTGCGATCGGGCGGGTCAGGCAAACGCGTGACGAGCCGCAAGCAGGCCATCGCCATCGCCCTCTCGGAGGCGAGGCAGAGCGGCGCCAAGGTGCCGAAGCGCCCGCGCTAAGTCGCTCCGCTCTACGCGCCCTCTCTCTCCAGCGCCTGCCATCGCCTGAGGAGTTCGGCGACAGCAACCCGGCGCTTCTGCACGGCCGCGACAAGCTGAGTCGTCGGCGTCACGTCGGCCTCTTGAAGGAGTCTCATCAGCTGAGTGAGGCCGGCGGCGAGACTATTGAGTGTTTCCGGCCCGGCGGCGCCGGCGCCGCCCGGGCCTCTGCCGGACGCAGGCTGCCCTTCGATAGCCGTGAGCCGCTCTTCGAGCGCTGTCAAGACGTGCGCATCACCACCGGTTGTTCGGCGCTGCTGAAGCGCGGCGTGGAACGCGCGCGCCGCGTCCAGGGACTTCTGCACGGACAGCAGGTCGTCGTACAGCCCCTTCGACAACGTGAACTGCTGCGCCAGTCCGGGCGCCGGGGTTTTCACGCGCGGATCCATCTTGAGCGTCAACGGCTGGGTGTAGCTCCGCCCGTCGACCGTGAGCTTCACGACGTACTGACCGGGAGGCGCCCACGGGGCGATCGGCTCCGGCACCGTGTCATAAGGAACCGCGGCAATCGGCAGCTCTCCGCGCCCGCGGGGAATGGGCGCCGACTGGTAGTGGATGTCCCACATGAAACGATGCAACCCGGCGCTTGTGGCGAGGCGCTGCTGAGGACGGTACCAGTAGAGCGGCAGGGCAGACGTCGCCGGATCAGGCACGGCCGGCCGATCATCACTCGAGTAGTGGCGCACGGTCATGCCAGCCGCGTCCAAGATGTCGAGGGTGACACTGTTGCCAGCGTTCCCGGGACTGGCGGCGTCGTGCTTCAACACGTAGTCGATGATGGCGCCGTCCGGCGGATTCCTGCCGACAGCTTCATCCGGCGGGATCGGCGTATCCGTGTTCGTGCTCTGGCGGACGCGATACGCAAGCTGCGGCTTGAACAGCACGACGTCCGCGGCCGCCCCGTTGGCAGTCCACTGTCTGAGAGGCATGATATCGTCAAGGATCCAGATGCCGCGCCCATGCGTGCCCGCCACGAGGTCATCTTCCTTGATGACGATGTCGCGGATCGATGTGGCCGGCATGTTCAGCCGCAGAGAACGCCAATGCTCGCCGTCGTCGAAGGAGACATGCACCTGGGTTTCAGTGCCCGCAAAGAGCAGTCCTTTGCGCTTGGGATCCTCGCGGACGGCGTCGACCGGCGCGCCCTGAGGCAGGCCGTTCGTGATGAGCGTCCATGTCCGGCCGCCGTCGTGCGTGCGGTAGATGTAGGGGCGCAGGTCATCGAGGCGCAACGTGTTGATCGCCGCGTACGCCGTCAGCGGATCGAAGTGGCCGGCATCGATGATCGAGACCTTCATCCACGGCTTGAGATCCGGCGGCGTGACGTTTGTCCACGTGGCCCCGCCGTCGCTCGTCACCTGAATCAGGCCGTCGTCGGTCCCGGCCCAGATCCGATTGATGTCCACGTGGGACGGCGCGACGGAATAGATCACGCCGCGCCGGGTCGGCCTGGCGGTGTCTTGATCACGAAACTTCCCGACGGTTGAGGGCGTGTCCCACGTCGGACGCGTGAGGTCGGGGCTGATCTTCTGCCAGCGTTGTCCGCCGTTGATGGTCTTCCAAAGCGTGTTTGCCCCGAAGTACATCGTGTGAGGCTCGACGGTCGAGAAGACCACAGGCGCTGTCCGGAGGGTGCGGAAGTCGGTGGGCCTGACGGGCGTCGGCGCGATGTTCTGCACTTGCGAGGTGCGCCGGTCGTAGCGCGTGATCTTCCCGCCGTAGATCAGGTTCGCGTTCAGCGGATCCGGTACTGCGTAGCCGTATTCCTCCACTCCGACCGGGTGCCATTCACGGAACGTGATCAGGCCGTCGTTGCCGCGGCTCGAGACGCAGGCGGAACCGCTCTCCTGCTGGCCACCACACACGCGGTAGGGGAAGGCGTTGTCCGTGTTGACGTGATACATCTGCGCGGTCGGCTGGTTGTACCAGGAGCTCCACGTCCGGCCGCCGTTGACCGAGATGATCGCGCCCTGGTCGCTCGCAAGCGCGATGATGTCCGGATTGTCCGGATTGATCCAGGGCCGCTGGTAGTCATCACCGCCCGGCGCGCCCCGCAGGGCCGCCCAGGTCCTGCCGCCGTCACCCGACTTCCACGACACGGTGCTTGCGATGATGACGATGTCGGGGTTCTTCGGGTTGACTTCCGGAACCGGGAGGTCGCCGCCGCCGATGCGGCTCGCCGGGCGATTGTCGGTCGTGATGCGCGTCCACGTCTCGCCCGCATCGTCCGATCGGAAGATGCCGACTGCGCGAGGATTGGCGACCGTCGCGTAGATCCGGTTCGCGTCGCTCGGCGCGACCGCGATATCCGCCTGCACGACGCCTTCGTCAGGCAGGCCTTTGTCCAGTTTTTTCCACGTGCTGCCGCCATCGGTCGACTTGAAGATGCCGCCGTTCGTGCCGGCCCACGCGCCGTTTTCCCACGGGCCCTGCCGCTCTTCCCATAGACAGGCGTAGACCGTGTCCGGGTTCTTCGGATCGAACGCGAGGTCCGATCCTCCTGTGTTCTCGTCCTTCGACAGCACTTGGGTGAACGTGCGGCCGCCGTCGGTCGAGCGGTAGATGCCGCGCTCCACATTGGGACCGTACGGGTGCCCGAGGACAGCGACGAACAACCGGTTCGCGTCGCGTGGATCGACGATGATCATCGGAATCTGCTGTCCGTCGCGGAGCCCGAGATGCGTCCAGGTCCGGCCTGCGTCGGTGGACTTGTAGATGCCGTCACCAACCGACAAGTCCGGTCGCGCGAGGCCCTCGCCGCTGCCGACATACACGATGTTCGGGTCCGAGGGGCCGACGGCGATCGAACCGATCGACCCTGTCGGCTCGTTGTCGAAGATCGGCGTCCACGTGCGGCCAGCGTCAGTGGTTTTCCAGACGCCGCCGTTGACCGGCGCCATGTAGAAGACGTCGGGCTGTCCCGGGACACCGGTGATCGCTTTCGTACGGCCACCGCGGAACGGCCCGATGGGCCGCCACTTCATCTCGTCCAGCGGGGGCATCGCCGTGTCCGGCCCCTGCGCCAGGAACCGCGTTCGATTGAGTGGGAATGCGGCGGACAAGAGAGCCAAAAAGAGGGTTGAGAAGAGGGCAACGCGCCTTTGCATGCGCGTATTGTAAGAGCACCAACGCTCAGTCGGAGCCTACGCGCTGGTCGTCTCGAGCATCTGGTGGAGGCGCACGGCGGCCCGTAACAGCCTCGCGTCCTGTCCATGATCGGCCGTGAGCTGCAGACCGAGCGGGAGCCCGTTGGCCACGGGCATGGGAACTGAGATGGCAGGAGTGCCGAGGGTCGTCCAGGGCCGATTCATTCGCGCGTCACCCGTCGACGCCAGACCCAATGGCGCGGGCCCCGTGGCGGCTGGCACGAGTATGACGGGGGTGGCTTTGTACAGCTCCGCCACTTTGATTTTGCACTCCTCGATATAGCGTCTGGCGTCGTCGTACTGCGCCTCGGAAATCTCGAGCCCCCGCCGAACCAAATCTGCCAGATCGCCGAGTCGCGAGCCGTACTCTGAAAAGCGTTGCCGGTGCGCTCGCGCGCCTTCGTAAAACATCACGAGATTGTTCACGTCTGAGAGTTTGTTCAGCATGCCGGCGATGTCGATGGCGCGGATGGATGCGCCGGCCCGTGTCAACCGCGCAAGCGCGCCCTGAAAGGCCGTCGCCATCGCGGGCTCAACCTCGGGCAGCGGTTCGGGCGTTCCCAACGTGAACTCTTCGGCGGGCGCCACTGCATACCCCAGCGCCTCCCAAAGGGCCAGCATGTCGGCCGGCGTGTGCGTGAAGAAACCGAGCGTGTCCAGGCTTTTCGCGAAGGTGAGCACGCCTTCCATCGGCAGAAGACCGTAGCTCACCTTGAAGCCTGTCACGCCGCAATAGGAGGCCGGGCGCAGGACCGACCCCCCGGTCTGCGTTCCCAGCGCGACGGGCACCATCCCCGCCGCGACGGCTGCCGCCGAGCCGCTGGAACTCCCGCCCGGTGTGTGCGCGAGGTCGTGCGGGTTGTGCGTGGGGGGCGGCGTCCGGTACGCAAACGCGGCCGTCTGAGTCTTTCCCATCACGATCGCGCCGCGCCGTCGCCATTCGCGAACGATCGCCGCGTCGGCGGTGCCGATTCGTCCCTTGTATACGGGAGAGCCGTATTCAGTCGACAACCCTTTCGTTTCGATGATGTCCTTCACGCCGACGGGAATCTCTGAGAGCGTGCCGTTGCCGGTCGGTCGCTCGGGCCGTACCTGGACCCAAGCCTGAATTGCGGGATCCATCGTCCGAATGCGATCAAGGCACGTCTGCAGACCCGCCTGGCGGGCGCTGCGCGAGGCGCTCACCCACTGAGTGAAGGTCTCGAGGCCGGGCGCGCCCGCCCGTATGACCGCCGCGAAGGCGCCGAAAAGGATCGTCCGGCGATCGATTTTGCGACCTTCGAAGGGTCGGGCGCGGGGCATAGGCTTGGAAACGGACTGCAAGAATGCCACGATTCGAAGCACATTGGGAAGGCGATCGCGGCTTGGTCAGGCGAGCCGGTCGGGAGGGGTGGGGACGTCGTGAACGAACGAATCGCTGCGCGGAGACTCGCCAATCAGCGCATCACGAAACCCGGACCGCGCGATCCGGCGGATATCGTTGCGTGGTTTGGCGCGGTGCAGGCGCAGCAGTATCCGGCCGCGAAATGGGCGCTCGCGCTCCGGATGCCGGACGGCACAACGGATGCGCGCATCGAGCGGGCGTTCGACGAAGGGCGAATCCTTCGGACGCATGTGATGCGCCCGACCTGGCATTTTGTCGCGGCTTCGGACCTCCATTGGATGCTGGAGCTCACGGCGCCGCGAGTGCACCAAGCCCTGGCGTTTGCCACGCGATACTACGGCCTGGAGCTGCCCACCCGCCTTCATGCGACGACGCTGTTCGAACGAGCGCTGAGCGATGGGCACTACCTGACCCGCGCCGAGCTGGGGGCGCATCTCGGGCGCGCCGGACTGGCCGTCAAAGGAATCCGCCTTGCGCTCTTGACGATGCACGCCGAGCTCGAACGCGTCATCTGCAGCGGCCCCCAGCGTGGAAAACAGTCGACCTATGCGCTACTGGGGGAGCGCGCCCCGCGCCCCACGCGCCGGTCGCGCGACGAAGCGCTCGCCGAGTTGACCGAGCGGTATTTCAGAAGCCATGGCCCTGCGACCGTCCGGGACTTCGCGTGGTGGTCGGGGCTTCCCACCGCTGACGCGAAACGAGGTCTCGAAATGACCGGAGCCCGGCGCCGAATGATCGATGGCCAC
>DATKHR010000177.1:0-38215 GCA_035510155.1 Vicinamibacterales bacterium | reverse complement strand
TGTGCGTTTCCGGGAGCCTTTCCTGCGGTTCGGCGAGGGCCTCGACCCACGGTTTGACGAGCGGCTCCTCCGAGCTGGCGGGTTCGGCGTGTTTGGCGACGACAACGGTCGGCCCTTCCTGGGCCGTAAACGCCGCCCGTTCGGACAGCAACGCGCGCTCTGTCGCGGAGCGTTCCAGATACTCTCTGCACTGTTCGGCGAACACGTCCGGATCGCAGCCATCCGACATCGCCAGCTTTGTCTTTTCCCTCCGCAGCCCGAAAAGAACGCCCCCCGGGCGGCCGTCACGCCCCGGGGATGACGCGAGCACTGGAATCGTGAGGGTTTGCACGTGCACGGCGGAACCATCCAGCGCGCGAAGCCGCTCGCCGAGCACGGCCTCATCCTTGGGCGAGAGCAGAGCCGACGTCAGAATCAGATCCGGCACGCGCTGGCCGAGGGCCGCAAGGGCGCGCTCCGCCGATTCTCCAAGCACGAGCTCAGCGTGAAGTTGGCCGCGCACGATGGCCGTCAGCTCGCTGGCCTGGCGCCGATCTGGCTCAATCGCAAGAATCAGCGGCATCGCTACATCCGAAACATCACCAAGGCGAGAGCCGTCCCGGCCATGAGCATGATCATGAGCGGCCGGTGCTCATCGCTCTGTTGCTTCACAGCAGAGGTCACGACGGACACAAATTTTCGTGCGCGACCAGTCGTCGCAGTCACCCCGGACGTCGCGCGTCCGTTCATCATCGCCGAGACTTCGTCGCGCACTTGCCCATCGAAGGCGACGAGCACCGTCAGCAGGAGGCCGACGGATCCCAACGTCAGGAAGCTATCAATCAGAACGCGGCGTAAGGTGCGGACTCGTTTTGCCACAGACACTCCGACCTTTGGAGATACGCAATTGCTGTACCTGTCTCGGATCCTTAGATCAGAGAACCCTGCGTCGATCTATCTCCAATGTTTTCGCGGATCTGCGCGGTGCGCCCACGCGTGTCCCCAATTTCGTAATGCGCCCCGCCCCAACTAAATTTGACCCTGCGCTTACGAATGTGCCAGCCCTCAACGCTCATGGAGCGGCAAAAAAGAGGGCCCTCGAGACCCCTCTCGTGGGTATCTAACCGCAAGCGCACGAACGACTTTCTGCAAGGTCGCTCCTTGACACCAGCCGCCTCTGGCACACCCGTTGCCCATCCATCCATCCGTTCGCGCGGTCATGCAGGGAAGGCGTGATCGTATTTCGCACACTCGGTGTTGCGTGTCAGAAGGACACGCAGGAGGAATGTGATGACGCAGTTGATCAACCGACTCCGCATGTTCGCGATGGACGACTCAGGACAGGACCTTCTGGAGTACGCGCTGCTCGTGGCGCTCATCGCGCTCGTTGCATTCGCGGCGGTCCAGCTGGCCGGTCAGCGGGTCAGCGGGATCTTCAACAACATCGCGCAGCAGCTCGGAGCCTAGGACGCGAACGCGTGGCGTGGCGGGGGTGCATGCCCCCGTCACGCGCGCCACGCAATCAGGTAACGGAGCGACCCTATGCCGCACCCCAGCGAATTCATACTGCAGCCCCTTGTAGCCGTCTGCCGCAAGACCCGACGCGATGAGGGACAGGATCTCCTCGAGTACGGGCTTCTCGCTGCGCTGATTGCCCTTGTCGCATATAGCGCGGTGTCCACAGTGGGGCAGACCATCTACAACATGTTCTGGAACAACATTGCTTCTGCAAGCTTCTGAACCGGTCGTGGTGGCCGCCGTGGCGGGAACCGGTGCTTCGAGCGCGGTTGTTGACCTCTACACGCGCCGCATCCCCAACCCCCTGACCTTTGGCGCCGCGCTCTTGGGGCTCACGCTCGCCGTTGCCCACATAAGCCCACTGACCGCCCTCCAGGCGTTGCTGGGATTTGTCGTGGGTCTCGCGCTGATGTTGCCCGGTCATCTGATTGGCGCAACCGGCGGCGGCGACGTGAAGCTGTTCGCGGCCCTTGGCACGCTGCTCGGGCCAAGGGCAATCATTTTCGCGTTCTTTTATACAGCGCTCGCCGGTGGTGCCATTGCACTCATCGTTGCCTTACGGCGTCGGCAGTTGCGGCAGATGGTCGAACGCACGGCCGACCTGGTGCGCACGGGCGGAGCGAACGTCGCAGAAATCGAGCACGCAGCTGGCAACCGCTTCGCGTACGCGCCCGCCATCGCGGTCGGTGCGCTCGCAGCGGCGCTCCAGATGTTGTGAGGCTCGAGAAGTGGTGAAGGGCGAGAGCGGCTAGCCCCCCACTGGCCGCGGGCGCCACCGTCAACAACGATCAGAGAAACGAATAGGGGCATCGGTTATGGGTCGAGTCCGCGTCTTCTTCGTGCTCGCGCTGGCAGTCACGGCGGGTAGCGTGTTCGCGTACGGCACGTACCGGTACGTGCGGAACCTGCCGCAGAGCGGCCCGGCGGCAACGATAAACATGCCAACCCAGCCGGTGGTCGTGGCCGCAACCGACCTCGACATCGGCGCGGAAATCAGCGCCGACGACGTCAAGGTCATCGCATGGCCCAAGGACTCCGCACCTGCGCAGGCCATCAGCGATGTGAAGGACGTCGTGGGTCGCGGCGTCATCTCCCCGATGATTCAGAACGAGCCAATCGTCGCCGTCAAGCTGGCGTCGAAGGACGCCGGGGCTGGCCTGCCGCCCGCAATTCCACCGGGACTGCGAGCGCTGTCGGTGCGCGTCAACGAAGTGATAGGCGTCGCCGGCTATGTGCTGCCCGGAACGCGTGTCGACGTGCTCGCGACCGTGAACCCCACAAACATTGCCCAGGACGTGACGTCGAAGGTCGTACTTACCAACGTCCAGGTGCTGGCATCGGGGACCAAGATTGAGCGTGACGTCGAGAAGAACAAGCCAATTCCTGTGAGTGTCGTGACGCTGCTCGTGGCGCCAGAAGAGGCCGAGCGCCTGACGCTCGCCGCCACGGAAGGCAAGATTCAGCTCGCCCTGCGTAATCCGCTGGATAAGTCGATTCCGAGCACCCCCGGCATCCGGCCCGCAGCGCTATTGGGGTACGGAGCAGCCACCAGACAAGCCGTTGCCCGCACGCGTGTGGCTGGTATGAAGCCATCGGCCGCGCCCATGCCTGTGTCCGGGCCATCTGAACCAATCGGTGCCACGGTCGAAATCATCCGCGGTGACAAACGCGCGCACGAGATCGTGCGCCAGGAGCAGTAGCCATGGGTCGTCGATTCGCGTCCGCGCTCATCTTCTTGATCGTCATCGCTGGCGGCTCCGTGCTCTACGCCGACGACAGCGTCCGGCTCATGGTCGGTCGCTCCACGGTCGTCAGCCTCGGGTCGCCTATCGCGCGGGTCTCGCTGACGAGCCCTGACGTGGCCGACGCGCTCGTGACCGCACCGAGCGAGCTCCTCATCAACGGCAAGACGCCAGGCACGATCTCGATGTTCGTGTGGGACCGCGCCGGGGCGATTCGCCGGTACGAAATCATCGTCCAGCGCGACCTGGCCAGGCTCTCGGAACAGATGAAGCAGCTGTTCCCGACCGAGAACATCGACGTTCAGAGCAACGGCCGAAGCATCGTGCTGTCGGGAACCGTCACCAATAAGGACTTCATCGAGCGCGCCATCAACCTAGCCTCGGGCTACGTGGACAAGAGAGAAGAAGTCGTCACGCTGCTGCAAGTGCAGGAAGGCGCTCGCAGCAACCAGGTGCTCCTCCGCGTGCGGTTCGCGGAAGTGAATCGTCAAGCCGTGACCGAGCTTGGCGCATCGTTCTTCACCGGCGCTGGCGGCTACAAGGACTACTTGGGACGCGTGACGACCCAACAGTTCCCGGCCCCCGCCTTCGACAACAGCGACGCGGCGAACCCCAAGGTGGTGTTCAGCGACTTCCTGAACTTCTTCCTGTTCAATACGAAGCAGCAACTTGGTGCGGTGATCAAGGCGCTTCAGTCGCGTGGTCTGTTCCAGAGCCTGGCCGAGCCGAACCTCGTTGCCGAGAGTGGAAAGGAAGCAAGCTTTCTGGCGGGTGGAGAGTTCCCGGTGCCCATCGCGCAGGGCACGGGCAACAACATCGGCATCACCGTTCAGTACAAGGAGTTCGGCATCCGGTTGACGTTCACCCCGATCGTCAATGGCGACCGGGTCCACTTGAAAGTGCGGCCGGAAGTGAGCGCGCTCGACTTCAGCAACGCGGTCGTGCTCAATGGCTTCCGGATTCCGGCGCTCACAACCCGCCGAACCGAAACGGAGCTCGAGCTGTCGAATGGGCAGACGTTCGCGGTGGCCGGCCTGCTCAACAACTCGATGAACAAGACGCTCCAGAAGGTTCCCGGCATCGGCGACATTCCGATTCTGGGGCTGCTCTTCCAGAGCCAGGCGGCGCAGAAGGACCGCACCGAGCTGGTGGTGATGATCACGCCTGAGATTCTGGCGAACAACTCGCCCGGCGTGACACCCAACACGCCGCGGATGCCCGACACGTTCTTGCCGCCGCTCGATCCGAAGCATTCGAGAGAAATGCCGCCGCCTGCCTTCAGGTCGCCGGGAAGCGGCGCGGCCTACGTGGCGCCGGCGCAGCCGGTGACGCCAGCCAACGGCCCCGCCGCAGGGACCGCGAAGGCTCTCGCGCCGACGGCCCGTCAGGATGCATCGGCCGCACCTTCGGGGCAGGCCGCGACGCCGACCCCACAGATGATCGAGGCCGACAAGAAGGCCCTCGAACAGGCGCAGAAGGATCATGCGCGAGACGAGGCCGCGAAGGCCACCGACGGCAAGGGCCGCGCGAAGCAGCTCGAGGAGGACAAGAAGCTCCAGGACAAGGCCTCCAAAGAACAGGCCAAGAGGGACGCCGAGGCCGCGAAGATCGCCGCTGCACAGGCGAAGCGTCAGGCTGAGATCGACAAGGCCGCGAACGAGGCTGCAGCCAAGCGCGCTGCGGAACAGGCGAAGAAGCAGGCGGAAATCGACAAGAAGAACAACAGGTCGGTTTCGGACGCCGAGGCGAAGCTCAAGGCAGCCCAGGCCGCCTACGACGCTGAAGTCGCCAAGAACAAGAAGCAGCAGCAGCAGTAGTCGTAAGGCATCCCAGGTCCGAGGGCCATGTCACAACTTGTTGGTCTCATCGTCACGCATGACGAGGAATTCAAGAAGCGCGTGGGTCGGATGCTGCGGTCAGGCCCGATTCCGGTCGGCCTGATTGACGAGCGCGTCAACCGCGACATCAGCGCTGCGGACATCGTCGTCGTTGATATCCGCGGCGACGGGTCGTCAGCCCTGGGCAGCATCGAGCGGCTCCGCGCAGCCGCGCAAGGCGCAAGCGTCTTCGCGGTCGCGCAGGCGAATGATCCGGACCTCATCCTCCAGTCGATGCGCGCGGGCGCGAACGAGTTCTTCGCGTGGCCGCCAGACGAGGAATCGTTCGCAACAGCGATTCGTCGGACCGCCTCGCGTCGAGAGACCACACAGGGTCCACGCGCGGCGGCGAGGACACTCGTCTTCTTTGGCGCAAAGGGTGGCGCCGGGACGACGACGATCGCGGTCAATTGCGCCGTGGAGCTCTCACGCCTGAGCAAGCGCTTGAGCGTCATCGTGGACCTCAAGGCCGGTCTTGGTGAGGTCGGATTGTTTCTGGGCGTGCGCCCCCGCTTCACGGTAATCGACGCGATCGACAACCTGCATCGCCTCGACCGCGAGTTCCTGAAGGAGCTCGTGATCAAGCACAAGTCCGGCCTCGAGATTCTTGCCGGATCGGATCAGTTCGACCGGCCCGGTGAGGCTGACGGGGGGGCAGTCGAAGAGCTGTTCCGGCTGCTCGCGCGGCAATACGAGTACATCCTGGTCGACGCCGGCAGTCAGATCAACGCGTGCAGCTTGGCGGCGTTGTACACGGCGGAGCAAATGTTCCTCGTCGCCAATCCCGATGTCCCGTCTGTCCGCAACGCCCAGCGCCTGTTGGACCGCATCCGGCAGCTTGGCGCCGGGGTGGAGCGCGTGCGGTTCCTCCTGAACCGCGCCGCGGAGCCGTTCCCGATTCCGCTCAAGCAGATCGAAGGGGCCCTCGGACATCCGATTTACCAAAATTTCCCGAGCGACTATAAGACCGTCTCCGCCGCCTTGAACTCCGGTGTGCCGCTCGCCTTGGCGGGCAACTCGGACATCGCCTCTCAATTCGATCGTTTCACGCGTGGGATTCTCGATCCGAGCTCGGAGGACTCCGGCCTGGCGGGTAAGAAAGGTGTCCTCGGGAGCTTTGATCGTCTCGCGTCGATGTGGTAACCGGTCATGAGCTCCATCGTTCCCTCTCAAAAGCCGTCGTCCCCGCGGCCGCCCGCCGGGCCTCCCGCGGTGCGCCTTCAACCCCGGCCCGGATATCTCGAGCTTAAGGCCAACGTCCATCGCAAGCTGCTCAATCGCCTCAATCTCGAGGCATTGGCGCAGGCCGATCGTGCCCGTGCCGAGAGTGAGATCCGTTCGCTGCTGGGCGAACTGCTCGCCGAGGAGAACGTTCCTCTCAGCATGGCCGAGCGCGAGATGCTCTTCGTCGAGCTCCTGGACGACGTCTTCGGCCTCGGTCCGATTGAGCCGCTGTTGAGAGATCCGTCCATCAACGACATCCTCGTCAACACGTGCAAAGACGTCTTCGTCGAACGCGGCGGTCAGCTCGAGCGCGTGGCGGCCACGTTCCAGGACGACAGGCATCTGATGCGCGTCATCGACCGTATCGTGTCGGCCGTCGGGCGCCGCGTCGACGACAGCTCGCCGATGGTCGATGCGCGGCTGCCGGACGGCTCGCGCGTCAACGCCATCATTCCACCGCTGGCCGTTGACGGGCCGCTGCTCTCCATTCGACGTTTTCCTGCTGAGCGGCTGAAGGCAACGGACCTGGTCAATCTGCGCGCCTTGACCCAGCCGATGCTCGATTTTCTGGGGCATTGCGTGCGCGCACGCTTGAATGCCCTCGTCAGCGGCGGCACGGGCGCCGGCAAAACGACCCTGTTGAACATCCTCTCGAGCTTCATTTCCGAGCGCGAGCGGATCGTCACCATCGAAGACGCCGCCGAGCTCCAGCTTCACCAGGAGCACGTGGCGCGCCTCGAAACGCGGCCCCCCAACGTCGAAGGCAAGGGCGCGGTCCGGCAGCGGCAGCTGGTCATCAATTCCCTGCGTATGCGCCCCGATCGCATTATCGTCGGCGAGGTCCGCGGTGAGGAAGCGCTCGACATGCTTCAGGCGATGAACACGGGCCACGACGGATCGCTGACAACGGTCCACGCCAACTCCCCGCGAGACGCCCTGGCGAGAATCGAAACCATGATCGCCATGGGGGCGACGAATCTGCCCGAGCGCGCCATGCGCCAGCAGATTTCGTCCGCCATTCAAGTCATCGTCCAGCAGACGCGCTTGAGCGACGGGACGCGTAAAGTCACCAGCATTTCCGAGATCACCGGCATGGAAGGCGAGGTCATCACCATGCAGGAGATCTTCCTCTTCGAGAAGGTGGGCGTGACCCAGGAGGGCAAGGTGGTCGGCCGGTTCCGCGCGACGGGCGTCCGGCCGAAGTGCGCCGAGCGCCTCCGAGCGTCCGGCATCCACCTGCCTGCCGAAATGTTCGAGGGCGTTATGGAGGTGCGGTGATGGGGCTCCCGCTCGTCGTTTTTCTGTTTGTCGTCGTCCTCATCATGGGGACGTACGCCGGGATGGCCTACCTCCCCAGCGTTCTCGCCAGCCGCGAGATGGATCGACGCTTGAAGGACGTTTCGGGCTTTCGCGGAGAAGAGGGTGTCCAGGAGGCGGGGAACCTTGTCCTCCAAGTCAAGCATGGAACGCTCCCGATTATCGATCGCGTCCTCACCGGATCAAATGCTGGAGGGAAGCTCAAGCGGATGATTGAACAGTCCGGCATGGAGACCACGCCGAGCACGATCGTCGTTGCGTGCCTGGTGGGTGCCGGAGTCGGATGGGTCGTGGCGTCCTTGTTTACCACTCAGTGGTTCGCGCCTCCAATGGCCGCGTTCGCGGGATTCGTCCTGCCGATCGCCTTCGTGAAGCGAAAGGCCTCGGGGCGGATTCGGAAGTTCGAGGAGCAGTTCCCGGAGGCGCTCGACCTCTTGTCGCGCGCCATCCGTGCCGGTCACGCGTTTCAAACCGCAATGGGCATGGTCGCGGACGAGTTGCCAGACCCCGTCGGGCCGGAGTTCAAGAAGACCTTCGACCAGCAGAACTACGGTCTGCCGCTCAAAGAGGCCCTCAACGAGCTGGCCGATCGGATTGGGCTTTTGGACGTGCGCTTTTTCGTGACCGCCATCCTGATTCAGCGAGACACGGGCGGCAACCTGTCGGAAATTCTCGATAACCTGGCCCACGTCATCCGCGAGCGCTTCAAGATTCTGCGCCAGGTGCGGGTGCACACCGCCCACGGACGCTTTACCGGCTACGTCCTCCTGGCGCTGCCCGCGTTTCTCGCAGTCGCGCTGATGTACATCAACCCCGAGCACATGGGCCTCCTCTTCAAGGAGCGCATGGGCCAGGTCATGGTGGGTATCGCGATCGTCATGCAGACGATCGGCTACATCTGGATACGTCAGGTCGTCAAGATCGAGGTGTAACAGTGACGCTGCTGCTTCCGTTGCTTGGTTTCGTGTTCATCTCCCTTCTCGTGATGGCAGCCGGCTTGGCGCTCTCGCCCAAAGTCGGTGTGATCGAGCAGCGTCTTGGGGAGGTGGGTGGCGTCTCTCAGACGGCGATACGAGAAACCGACGCTGGATTCGAGCGCGTGATGTCTGCGCTCAAGAGGCTCGGCAACAGCGCGCCACGCTTGTCCTCTGAAATGGGCAAGCTGCAGCAGCGCCTTGTTACCGCGGGATATCGCGGCAGCGACGCGTTGCCGATCTTTCTCGGGATCCGCATCGGCCTCTCGTTGCTGCTCTTTGCGCTCTTCGGGTCACCACTTGCGGCTCACCCCAATCTCTTCCTGGCGCTCGGTGCGTGCGGTCTCGGGTACATTCTGCCCGGCGTCGTGCTGGCCCGCATCGCCAAGCGGCGGCAGCACGTGATTCGACTCGGTCTGCCCGATGCGCTGGACCTGCTGGTCGTTAGCGTTGAAGCGGGGCTGGGGCTCGATCAGGCCATTCAACGCGTGGCCGACGAGCTTGCGTTTGCCCATCGCGACCTGGCCGAGGAGATGCGCCTCATCAATCTCGAGCTTCGCGCGGGCAAGGCCCGAGCTGAGGCGCTCCACAACTTCGGCGAGCGGACCCAAGTCGACGATGTGATCTCGCTCGTGGCGATGCTCGTCCAGACTGACAAGTTCGGCACCAGTGTCGCGCAGTCTCTGCGCGTGCACGCGGAAACCTCGCGCACCAAGCGCCGGCAGCGTGCTGAGGAGGCGGCAGCCAAGACGGGCGTCAAGATGGTCTTCCCGCTCGTGTTCTGCATCTTCCCCGCGATCTGGATCGTGACCATTGGACCGGCCGTCATCAAGTTCATTCAGGTCATGGGACCGATGGGCCGCGAATGACGGCATCCGTGTCAACCGCCTCGCGGACTGACGAACGACTGTCACCGGTCCCACCGGTGCCTCGGACGATCGAGGACACGGGCCTCGCGCTCGATCAGCTCGAGCAGCTGCTTGTCAAGACCATGTATGGCGCCGAGGCGACCGGGATGGCGATCTCCGAGCGCTTGCGCTTGCCGTACGCCCTGATCGAGCCCTTGATTGAGCGCGTCCGCGCTCAGCTGTTGGTTGAGGTTCGGGGGGCCAGCGGATCCGGCACCGCGGGTTATCGGTACGCGCTCACCGACCTCGGCCGCGACCGTGCGCGCCAGTTCCTCGCAATCAGCAATTACGCTGGCGCCGCGCCGGTTCCACTCTCGGCTTATACGGCCGAGATGGGTGCCCTTCGCGTGGCTCGTGGCTATGTGGACCGCGACCGGATCCGGCACGGCTTTTCACATCTGGTCATCTGCGACGAGGTGTTCGACAAGGTCGGCCCCGCGATCAACGCCGGCAAAGCGGTGTTTCTCTACGGCCCGCCGGGAAACGGCAAGACCGTCATCGCGGAAGGGATGGGACGCACGCTCGGCGGCGACATGTACGTGCCCTATGCGATTGACGTCGACGGGCACGTCGTGACCGTCTTCGATCCGATCGCCCACGAATCGCTCGAGGGCGATCCTGAATCCACCACGAGCGTCGTGGCCGGGGCTCCTCGCGATCGACGCTGGGTGCGCATCCGCCGCCCCGTGGTGATCGTGGGCGGCGAGCTGACGCTCGATATGCTGGACCTGACGTTCAACCCCATCTCGAAGTTCTATGAAGCGCCGCTGCAATTGAAAGCGAACGGCGGCGTGTTTCTGGTGGACGATTTCGGCCGCCAGCGGATGCGCCCGGAGGATCTGCTCAATCGGTGGATTGTTCCGCTCGAGAGCCGCGTGGACTATCTCACGCTGCACACCGGCAAGAAGTTCCAAATCCCCTTCGACGTGCTGACGGTCTTCGCGACGAACCTGAATCCGCTGTCGCTGGCCGACGAGGCGTTTCTACGCCGGATTCCGTACAAGATACCGATCGAGGACCCGACGGTCGACGAGTTCACGCAAATCTTCGAGATGAACTGCAAGCGGCGCAATCTCACGTTCCATTCAGTGATGATCGCCTACCTGCTCCGTCGCCACTACCTGCCGACCGAGCGGGCGCTGCGTGCGTGCCACCCGCGCGATCTGATCGATCAAGTGACCGCGCTGTGCCGCTATCGCGGCATCGCGCCCATCATCACGCGTGAGCTGCTCGACGCAGCCTGTGACGCGTACTTCGTCGACGACAATATCGGCGCGAACCTCAAGCGAGCCACCCATCGACCACTGGAGATCAGCTGACATGTCCCTGCTTGCTCTCCGTCATCCATCGCGCGCAGGCCGGTTTGGCAGCTCCGAACTGTTCTCCGGCAGCCACGACGTCATCGTCGGCGACCTGCTGGGCCGTGCGGCGGTGGGCGCGCTGTTCGCGCTGCTGTCGATGAACCTCTGGGCCGACTACCTGAAAACAGGCCGTCTCACCGGGCTCCTCTTCCTTCTGAGCGAAGCCCTCGTGGTCGTGTTGACGATCATTCGGCGGCCCGCGCGGAATGTGGATCGCTCGTTTCTGTCGAGGGCGCTCGCGATGATCTCGCTGCTCGCGCCGACCATGATGCGCGCGACGAGCAACACCCCGCTCGTCCCGGACGTGGTCACGGCGATGGTGTCGACCGTTGGCGTGGCGATCGTCATTCTGGGAAAGGTCACCATCGGGCGTAGTTTCGGGATCGTGCCCGCCAACCGCGGCATCGTGGCGACAGGGCCGTACAACATCGTCCGGCACCCCATTTATGCCGGCTATCTGCTGTCACACGCGGTCACGCTCATCGCTTATCCAGGCCTCAGGAACGCGTGCATCATTCTGGCCGGGGACACCTGCCTTGTGTTGCGCGCGCTGGCCGAAGAGCGGGTGCTCAGCTCGGACCGCGAGTACCAGGTCTACTGCGGTCGCGTTGCATGGCACCTGGTCCCTGGGGTTTTCTAAAAGTGAGAGCGGTCTTATGTTGATTAATGCGCGAACGAACCAAGTCGTCGCGACGAACATCGAGATCGCCGACACGAGCGAAACACGTCGGAAGGGCTTGCTCGGCCGGGAGAGCCTCGACCCGTCTACGGCGCTCATTCTGGTGCCCTGCTTCTCGGTGCACACGGCTTTCATGCAGTTCTCGATCGACCTCCTGTTTGTCGACCGCGACGGCGAGGTCGTGCGCGTGGTAAGAAACCTCGAGCCTTGGCGGATCGCCGCCTCATGGGCCGCGCACGCCGTCGTCGAGCTCGCGGCTGGGGTGATTGGGCCCGACGACGTGCGCATTGGCGATCGGCTGTGCCTCTCCGCCGATCACGCGCTCGCGCGAGACGGCGTCTCCTGGCCGATGCCCGCGTAGGTACCAGGCCTAAATCGGCCCTTCAAGTCGAGCGATTGTCGCGCCCAGGTGCGACGACGTGTCGTCACAGAATTCGGCGACGCGTGGGTGACGGTCGAGCGCCGCTTGCACGATCCCGCGCTGAACGCCCTTGCCTCGACCGTGGATCAATCGCACTTCCCGCAGCCCCGCCAGGGCGGCAGCTGTGATGTACTCCTCGACGACCGAGGGGATGTCCTCCGGCCTGAAGCTGTGCAGGTCGATCTCGGCGTCTATGGGTATCTTGTGTGAGACTCCATGCAGGCCCCTGGCTACGGTTTGCGGTATTCAGCCTTGACCACGGTCTTGATCCCGCCTCGAACCGAAAAGTCGCCCACTACCGTCATCCGCCGCGGCTCGAGCACGGCCACCAGGTCGTCGAGAATCTGATTCGTCACGCTTTCGTAGAAGATGCCTCGGTTGCGGAACTCGATCATGTAGTACTTCAAGGACTTCAGCTCGACGCAGTGGGCATCGGGAACGTACGTGATCCGGATCTCCCCGAAATCCGGCAGTCCCGTTTTGGGACACACTGAGGTGAACTCGGGGCAGCTGATGGAGATCTCGAAATCTCGTTCCGGCCGCGGGTTCGGGAACGTCTCCAGCGTTGAGCTTGCCATCGCCGAAAATTCTAGCACCCGCCTTCTCGTTCCTGGTGGTTCCAGCAATTGACACCGCCAAGAAGGGCGGGCTAGGATACGTCGTTTTTCGAGCAAATCCTCGATCATCGCTGCGCGCGCGACGACCGACGGTGAAGATACGCGCGTCAAGTGAGGGGGATACACCGATGGCTGACGCCCGCAGGATGGGCAAATCCGAACTCTTTTCGCACTTCGCCGAACGCTTCGAGATGAAGCGGACGCAGGCTCGCGAGTTTTTTGACGAGCTCACGGCGTTGTCCGAGAAAGAGCTGAAGCGCTCAGGTGAGTTCGTGCTGCCCGGAATGGTGAAGCTCGTCGTTCAGAAGCGCAAGGCGCGCATGGGCCGGAACCCGGCGACGGGCGAGGCGATCAAGATTCCCGCGAAGACCGTCGTGAAGGCCAGAATTGCCAAGCAGCTGAAGGACGCGGTCCTGCCCCGCAAGTAGATCGGCAGCTTTTTGCCCGGCGCGGGGCGTAAGCCCCGCTTCTCCCCACTATGCGGCAGTCGCCCTTGCCAGCACCCGGCTGAGCAGTGTGGCGGGCACGAGCCGCGCCGCCCGAGTCTCGAGATTGGTCACCGAGTCATCGTCGAGAATGATCCGATCGCCAGGGCCCAGCAGAATCTCGGCGCTGTACCGACGCGCGCCGCGCTCGGTGCGGAGCTCGAAATAACGAACGGCCACCTCGTGATTGTCAACCGCCAACGCCGTCGTCTTGACCAATGTCCGAAGCATCTGTTCCGTCCTTTCAGGAGACCGATTAGCTCGCAGCCGCTTCCGCGGATTGATCCTTGCGACCTGGAAAGCTCAGCGCAAAAGCCGTCCCCCGGCCGACTTCGCTCCTGACCACAATCGTCCCGTCGAGCTGCTCCACGATTCGCTTCGTGATCGCAAGTCCAAGGCCGAGGCCGCGCCGCTTCGTCGTGACGAACTCGTCGAAAATGGCCGAGAGGCGATCGGCCGGGATGCCCGTTCCCGTGTCCGTGACACTGACCTCCACGCGATCGCCGATGCGGCTGGTCACGATGGTGACGCGCCCGCCGGACTCCGTGGCCTGAATGGCGTTCGTAATCAGATTACGGAAGACGCGCCCGAGGGCGAAGCGATCGCCGTCGATGACGAGAGCGCCCGTCGCGCAGTGCGCTTCGACGGCAACGCCGTTCCGGTCGCCTTCGGGCCGCATCGACTCGACGACTTCAGCCACCGCGATGTTGATGTCCATCGCGTAGTGTTCAATCGGCTTCGGTTTCACGATGTTATGGAGGTCGTCGAGGAAGCGACGGATGGTCCCGAGCTCGCGGTCGACGATCCGGCCGCAGTCCTGCCGCGTTTCAGGGTCGAGATCGGTCCGCATGAGCAGCCGCGTGTTGTTGCCGACGTTCTGAATCGGGTGCAGAAGGTCGTGGACGATTCCGGCCGCCACGCGTCCGAACATCGCCTGCCGTTCTTTCTTCTTGACGTCTTCCTGGAGTTCGGCCAGCCGCCCGGCCATCGTGTTGAACGCGTCGCCGAGCTCGCCGAACTCGTCCCTCGAATCGATCTTGACGCGCGTGTTCAGATTGCCCGCCGACAGCTCATGCGTCCCGCGTTGCAGCACGAGAATCGGGCTGATGAACGAACGGCCGAACAAGTAGCCGACCGCGACCATGGCGAGCAGCGCCAGTGAGATGGCCACGACGAGCTGGCGCTGGAGCACCGCTGCATTTGCGTACGCCTCCGCCGTCGGTTGTTCGACGATGACGGTCCATCCGAGCGGCGCGATGCGTGCGGCCACGCCGAGGTCGCGGCGTCCGTCCTCATCGGTGTACTCGAGGGAGACGGGTTCCGCCTCGGCTGCAGCCCGTGAGGCGGCCACCAGTGGGTGAGCGGCCATGTTGTGAGCCCGAGCGACCAGCGATTTCTTGTCCGGATCGCCGTGGGCGATCAACTCTCCGCCCGGCGCGACGATCATCGCGTAGCCGTGATCACCGATGCGGATGCGATCGACCATCCGCCACATCTCTTCGAGGTTGAATTCTCCTGCCAGCCACCCGGCTGGCTGGTTCAGGTGCAGCAGACGAATCGTGAAGGTTGCCGTCGGCAGCAGATCTTCGTCGACGCGAATCGGAGACATGGCGACGCCATCCAGAACGACCGCATGGGTCTGGCTCCCCGAATCCCGGGTCCCCTCTCCGGAGTCGTGCCGCGCGTCTGGTGCCGAGATATGTGGCTTCCCGATCCGACTCGAGACCGTCGCGGTGCCGTCCTGTGCAAAGAGCGTGACCTCCTTGAACTCTCGGAACTCCAGCACGTAGTTTTTGAGGATTTGATCCTGCTGGCGCGCGTCCAGACCGGTGTTCTGGAGATCGGCGGCCAGGGCTTTGAGCAGGTTGGCGTTCGTAACGACGTACCGCTGAACTTCGTCCGCCGCCCGCGTGGCCACGTTTTCGTTGCCTGCGGTGACCGACTCACGAGTGCCGCGGTGGAGCGAGAGAACTGAAATCAGCCCGTAGGCCACCAGCGGGACGACCGCCGCCAGCGCGAGCAGCAGTGCGAAGCGAGTCGCGATGTGGCGGATGCGAAGGGCCATTTGGTCAGTTTTGTGTGGCGCTTCCTTTATCGGCTGTTGGACGCCAGAGTCTTAACGTGGAGACGACATCACGTCCTTTCTCCGCAGACACATCGAAGCGATTATTCACGGCCCGTGAGCGATCGCCCCAAGCAAGAAAGATCGCAGGTGGGTCGTCGCTGATAGCCGTCTGGAAAGCCTGCACAGCGGCTCGATACTCGTCGTCGTTGACGGCATGCCGAATTCTGTCGAGCGCAGCGTCGACGACCGAGCTCGAGAACCCAGTCGCGTTCTGCCCACCGTTCGAGTGCCACCACCGATATGCCCTGAAGAGGCTCCAGCCGCTGGCCGTGTCGACAAGCAGCGCTTCAAAATCCGGCGCGGACAGGGCGCTGGCCAAATTATTCGGGGCGACTTCGGCGATAGACAAGTCGACACCCACAGATTGAAGCCGCTGCTTCACGATGATTGCCAGGCGTTCGTACGGCGCTTCTGCCGGGGTCAGGCACTTAAGTGTCAAGAGTGCGCTGTTGCCTTTGTTCAGAACAGCGTCAGCATGCCGCGGATCGAATGTGAAGGTTGAACCGGGGTCTCCGAAAGCCCAATGATGACTGGACACCGGTCCGGTGGAAGGCGTTCCGTGGCCGGCGAGCCCGTCGCGGACGATCTCGTTCCGATCGATGGCCTGATTGAGCGCCTTCCGCAGTGCGGGCGACCTGAGCTTGGGCGATTTGGTGTTCAACAACACCATGTACTGGTAAGGGCGGTCAAATGGGTACAACGAAACGCGAGAGTCGTTCGTCAAGTCAATTGCATCCATGCCGACTTCGTACAGCATGTCGAGGCGACCCCGTAACAACTCTGCCCAGGCAGCCCGGGTGTTTGGATACGTATTGATGTCAATATGCCGGATCGCCGCGGGACCCAGGTAGTAGGCTGAGTAGGAGTCCAACCCTGCCGATTCTTTGGAGGTTGGATCGCTCCGGGTAAGCATGAACGGTCCAGTGCCGATTGGGGGAGCATCGCCTTTCTGGATTGGCAGGTCGAACAGCGAGTCTCCCACAAACGTCGATGGCTGTCGAAACTTGAAGCTGATCTCCTGGTCGCTGTCGACCGCTATCGTGTCGATATCCTCAAACATCGTTCGCAGTGTTTTGGGCAGACTCGTTTTGAGAAATGCAACGATCGTCGATGCATCTACTGGAGATCCATCATGGAACCTGACATTGTTTCGCAGTTCAACAGTAAAACGAAGGCCGTCGGCAGACACCCTCCACCCTTTTGCAAGCCAGGGCTCCAGACGGCCCTCCTGATTGACGCGAAACAGGCCTTCGACCGTCAAGTTGCTTAGAAACTGTTGAACACCCCGCTCGGGGGTTAATGAAGGCGCCCCCCCGATGCCCACTCGGAGCGGCGCGCTGGTTGACGACGGCAGTTTACCGCTGGTGTCATTGCTGCACCCGGCCGTAAACATGGAAATGACGAACCACAGACCGACAAAGGCAGTTCGCCATGTCGGCAATTGGTCCGTTGAGCTCACTCTTATCCCTTAGTCATAACGGGCTCGTCGATCATCATGTCGCAAGCCATGCTCTGCTTCTTCGTCTTCACAGTGCTCTTCTTGATGATTTGAACTTTCATAAACGCTCTCTCCTATGCAGCGCTGGCGACCTGATGCGCCAGCGCAATAACAGCCGATTCGAAGCTCCTCTTGTGACACGTCGGCAAATTCATGTCTCCAAGCTCGTTGTGGGATGCCACCAGGCACCCGCCCGCGCACACCGGAATGAACGCGCAGTCCCCGCACTCGTCCCACGGATGCAGCCGCTCGAACCGCTCGCGTGCGCTCTCCCGCCACGCTTCCCGCCGATCGTCGATATGTCCTGTCGATAACGTTTTGTCGCCCGTGAAGCCAGGACACGCGTACAGCGACCCGTCGGGCCCGATGGTGTGTGCGTGCTTCATGTGCACGTGGCACGGCCCATTCGGCACCCCGCTCGGCGCCGGCAGTCCGCGCCGACGGGTTTCGTCGCGCAGGAACCCGATCTTGTCGTCCAGCGTGCTGCACGAGACGCACCCGGCCAACGCCCCACCGCCCTTGCCCGCCGACGTCATGCAGGTCCCGGCCAGCGGTTTGTTGTCGCGCCCCACGGGAATCAGCGGGAGCATGCCTTTGGGTGCCGCCGGGCCATTGCGAATGACGGGCTTGAAATTCACCTTCGCGAGCTTGTCCGCGAACGGTTGTTCACTCAGAAAGTCCAGCAGGGCTGGATAGCTGTCCACTGAGGTCTCGTCGAAATTGCCGCCAATCGAGATCGGCACGCGGTCCGCGACCTGTCGGATGTTCTCGATGATCCGGTCGAACGTGCCCTGCCCTCCTCGCAGTGGACGCATCCGGTTGTGTGTGTCCCGGTCGCCGTCGAGCGTGATCTTCACGCCCTTCAGCCCGTATTGCAGCATCCGGTCAACGACTTCGGTGGTGAGGAGCAGCCCGTTCGTGATGATGCTCGTGCCCATCCAGACGCCGCGCGCCTGCGTGGCGCGCCACGCGCGCTCCGCGATCTCGTACATCACCGGAAGATTCAAGAGCGGCTCGCCGCCGAAGAACATGACGACGAGGCGTTCGGGCCTCACGCGGTCCAGCTCGCGCTCGATCCAGGCGGAGATCCTGATTGCGGTGTCGAGCGACATCTTGTCGGCAAACTTGTTGTAGTCGCCGTGATCGCCCTGGAAGCAGTAGTCGCACGCGAAGTTGCACTGCAGCGTCGTGAGCACGGTGATGTGCAGCTCCGAGCGGTCCTCGGTCGTACGCGCGAAAAACCTATCCAGCGCCGCGCGGTCTTCCGCGCGATTGGTCACGAGAAAGCCGTGCTCCGCGAGCAGGTCGAAAGCTGCCCGCCCTTCGTCATCCAGCTCCTCCGGGCCGTCCGTCATGGGGGTACGATCCAGCAGCTCCGCGACGTCCCTGGAGACGACAACCTGCGCGTCCGTCAACGTGTTCAGGAGGAACAGGTCGCCCGAACCCGCACCTCCTTCCCCGCGGGAAAGCGGGACACGAACGTTGAACATGGAAGGCTGCATGCGCACACTCCCAAACGAGTGACGAACAGAATGCTCGTTCTGGGGAAGGCTCAAATCAGACTGTCTAGACACCCCGCCAAACGGACGGTTCACCTGCCAGAATAGCAACGCGCGTTCCACAATGGTCGAGGATTTTATCCGGAACGGCTTACCCCTGTAACAAATGCCAGATCTTTACAGAGACGGCCCTAGAAAAACAATTCGCAAAGCGCACTGGATCAGGCAAAGAATTGCCCGCGCCGCTCGCTTTGGCGCGTCTCAACGAGCGCCCAGACCGCTAATTGTCGAGGTTTATGGGTGTTGTACAGATGAGGTAAGGAGTTGGCCGAGCGGTCAAGTTGTTGGCTGTCACGCTCCGCGCAGGCGTTTCGCAATCTGTCGCACGTCGAGCTTGTCCATCTTGTACTTCAGAGTGCTTAGTGGTATTCCAAGGTACTCTGACGTGCTGGTCACATTCCAGGCGTTGCGCTCCAGCGCCCGGACGATGAAGTTTCGCTCGAACGTGTTTGTCGCCTCCTCGAAAAAGCTAGCCGAGTGCGTTCCCTCGGGCTCGAGCTGGGCGAAATGGAACTCGAGCGGCAAGTCCTCCTCGCCGATATAGTCCTTGTCGCTCACAGCCACGAGCCGTTCGATCAGGTTCTCCAGCTCACGGATGTTTCCCGGCCACCAGTACCGCTTCAGAATTGCCATCGTCGTGTCCGTAATGCCCTGAACCTGCTTGCGGAACCGCGCGTTGTAGCGCTTCAGGAAAAAATCGGCGAGCTTCGGAAGGTCTTCAACCCGCTCGCGGAGAGGCGGCATCTTGATGGGGATGACGTTGATGCGATAGAAGAGATCCTCGCGGAACCTGCCGTCCTTGACCGCCCGCTCAAGGTCGATATTGGTCGCCGCAATCAACCGGAACTCGGTCTTGATCGGCTTGGAGCCTCCAACGCGCTCGATCTCCCCCTCTTGAATCGCACGCAGCAGCTTTGCCTGGAGATCGAGCCGCAGGTCACCGACTTCGTCGAGAAACAGCGTGCCCTTCGAGGCGAGCTCGAACTTGCCGAGCTGCTGACGATGGGCCCCCGTGAACGCGCCACGCTCATGGCCGAAGAGCGCGCTTTCGACCAGCTCCCGCGGAATCGCGGCCAGGTTGACCGCGATGAAGGGCGCCTCCGGATCGGCCGATTCGCGATGGATCAATCTGGCGAGGAGCTCCTTGCCGGTCCCGCTCTCGCCAAGAATGAGCACGGTTGCCGACAATTTCGCGATCTTGTGGACCAGGTCGATGATGTCGTGCGTCATCTTGCTCGGTCCGACGACGAACTCGCGCTCGCCTTGCTCGGCCACCTGGGCCGAAAGGGTCAGCACCTGGCGGTTCAGGTCCTGGCGCTCGCTCGCGTTGCGGACGAGCGACCGGAGCTGGTCGTAATCGAAGTCCTTGGTGATGTAGTGGTATGCGCCGTGCTTCATCGCCTGCACGGCGGTCTCGACGTCGTTGATCGCCGAGATCATCAGCACCTCGATAAGGGCGAAGTTTTCCTTCACAATGCGAAGAACTTCGAAGCCGCTGATCCCCGGCAGCCGCACGTCGAGCAGAATCAGGTCGATGTCCTCGCGGTTCAGAATCGGTAGGGCGGCTTCGCCGCTCGCCACACGCAGGACCCGGTACTCACGCCTGAGGATGCCCGTGAGCGTATCCCGCATCCCCTCATCGTCATCGACAATGAGGACCGTCTTGGGCTTGTGGCTCATCGCTTTCGGGAGAAGCGCAGGTATTCTGTCAGGCGGTTGACACTGTTGCAAGCCGTTCGCTATCGTACGCGTTTTGGTGACCTTCCACTGGTTGCTCACCGTTGCCACTCTTTTCGCTGCCGTGGCGGCATGGACGAAAGCGCGGCGCCTCGCCCGGCGGCTCGAGCGGCTGACCGAGTCGTACTGGGAACTGCGGTACGAGCACGGCCAGCTGCGTGCGCGCGTCAACCGCCTCGACCCGGAGGACACGCAGGCACGTGGGGCGACCGAGCCCGCCCGTGACGGCGGCACGACCGCGTTCGTCCCGCTCTCCTCGCTCAGGCGGTGACCATTCCGAATCCTGAGCCCCCGAATCACAAGTCACGACTTTGAATTCTTATGACGTCCGATTACGACGTGGTAGTGATTGGCTCCGGCACCGGCGGATACGTGGCGGCAATCCGCGCCGCCCAGCTCGGTTTGAGGACCGCGGTCGTCGAGAAAGAGAAGGTTCTCGGCGGCACCTGCTTGAACTGGGGATGCATTCCGACGAAGGCTTTGCTCGAGCATGCCCACGCGCTGAAAGTTATCAAAGGTGCGAAAGAATGGGGTTTGCTGGGCGTGACATCCCCCTCGATCGATATGGCCCAGGTGCACGTGCGCAAAAACCGTATCGTCTCCGGCCTGACGAACGGCGTCGAGTTCCTGTTCAAGAAGAATAAAATCGACTGGGTCAAAGGTACCGCGCGTCTCGTGCGCAAAGCCGGTGCTTCGAGCGCCGGCCCCGTAGTCGTTGATGTGTTCGAAGGAGAAAAGCAAACACTTGCGCCGCGAAAGGGAATCATCGTTGCGACCGGATCGGCGCCCCGCAGTGTGCCTGGGGTCGAGATCGATCGCAAGCGGATCATCACCAGCGACGAAGCCATTCACCTGAAAGAAATTCCCAAGACCCTGGTCATCATCGGGAGCGGTGCCGTCGGTGTGGAGTTCGCGTCTATTTTCGGCCGCTTCGGCGCCGACGTCACGATTGTCGAACTGCTGCCCCGCCTCGTTCCGATCGAGGACGAGTCGGTGTCGGCGGAGCTCGAGAAGTCGTTTCGAAAGCAGGGCATCACCGCTCACACCGGAGCAAAGGTCACCTCCGCAAAAGCGGATTCAGACGGCGTCGACGTCACCATGCAGGTCGCGGGTGGCCGGACGGAGAACGTGCGCGCCGACTACCTGCTGGTCGCCACGGGCCGCGGGGCCATGACAACCGGCCTCGATGCCGAAGCCGTCGGGCTCGTGATGGACAAGGGCTACATAAAGGTTGACGAGCACTACCGGACGAACATTGCCGGCATCTCCGCGATCGGCGACGTCATCACCCTGAACGGGCCGCACCCACAGCTCGCCCACGTCTCGTCCGCAGAAGGAATCATCGCGGCCGAACGGATCGCCGGGCTGGAGGCCCGGTCGCTGAACTACCACCACGTGCCCGGGTGCACTTATTGCGATCCGGAAATTGGCAGCGTGGGTCTCACGGAATCCCAGGCTAAACAGCGGGGCTACGACGTCCGAGTCGGGACGTTTCCCTTTGGCGTTCTGGCGAGAGCGAAGATGGCCGGGGAAACCGAGGGGTTCGTGAAGATCGTGTCCGATAAGAAGTACGATGAAGTGTTGGGCGTCCACATGATCGGGTTGCGGTCGACCGAGCTCGTGGCCGAAGCCGTGATGGCGCTGAGGATGGAGTGCACCGTCGAGGAGCTCATTCGCACCGTTCATGCGCACCCGACGATGGCTGAAGCCATCGGCGAGGCCGCGCATGCCACGCACGGCGCCGCCATACACATCTGAGCGCGGTGCTACGAGGCTTTTATGACAGACGTGGTCATGCCGCAGATGGGCGAGTCGATCGCAGAAGGCACGATCGTCCGATGGATGAAGAAGGTCGGGGACTCCATCGATCGCGACGAGCCGCTCTTCGAGATCTCCACCGACAAAGTCGATGCCGAGATTCCGTCGCCGGCCGCCGGCGTGGTCGCAGAGATTCGAGTGCAGGAAGGCGAGACCGTCCCGGTCAACAGTGTCGTCGCTGTCATTGGCGCAGCCCCCGGCACCACGACGTCGACGTCACCCGTCCCCTCGACGGGCTCATCCACGCCGCCGTCAGCTTCGCCGAAACCGGCTGTGGTGCCAGCGCCGGCACGCGCCGTGGATGCGCCAGCGCCGCCACGCGCCGCTGATGCGGCACCGGCACCCACCGAAGCGTCGAGACCGACGCCCGTGCAGGCCGCGGGATCGGTACCCGTGGAGGCATCGAGATCGAGACCGGCACCTGCTGAGCCGCTCAGCCCGACTCAACGATCCTCGCCGCTCGTCCGCAGAATCGCGAAAGACCACAACGTCGACATCGGACTGATCCAGGGCACCGGCATCGCCGGCCGCGTCACCAAGGACGACATTCTCGCCTTTCTCGAGCGCGAAAAGCAGGCGCCGCAGGAGACCCGGCGGGGGCCCGCGGAAGCAATCCAGGAGCCTCGAATGGGCGACGAACGACCTGCACGCGACGAGGTCGTCCGAATGTCACCCATGCGCAAGAGAATCGCCGAGCACATGGTGATGAGCCGGCGGACGTCGGCGCACGTGCACTCCGTCTTCGAGGTCAACTTCACGAAGCTTGCTCACATCCGCGACACGCGCAAGGCAGAGTTCGAGCGGGCCGGGACGAAGCTGACGTACCTGTCCTTCATCACGAAAGCCGTGGTCGAAGCGCTCCGCGAGATGCCGACCGTCAACGCTTCCGTCGACGGTGAGAACATCGTCTATCACAAAGACATCAACATCGGCATCGCCGTCGCTCTCGACTGGGGCCTCATCGTGCCCGTCATCCGGCACGCCGACGAGAAGAACCTCGTTGGCTTGAGCCGCGCAATTATCGACCTCGCTGGGCGCGCCCGGGCGAAACAGTTGAAACCGGACGAAGTCTCCGGCGGAACCTTCACGATCACCAATCCAGGTGTTTTCGGCGCGCTGCTCGGAACGCCAATCATCAACCAGCCGCAGGTTGCGATTCTCGGCGTCGGCAACGTCGAAAAGCGTCCCGTGGTCATCGACGACGCGATCGCCATCCGGCCGATGGCGTACCTGACGCTCGGCTATGATCATCGCGTCATCGACGGTGCCGTCGCGGATCAGTTCATGTCGCACGTGAAACGCTCGCTCGAGAATTGGGATCTGAACGCGGTGTGACGGGTCTATCGAAGCCCATCGAAATCCGGCGGCTTGGCCTGATGCCGTACGCGGAGGCTCTCGCGCTTCAGCGGACGCTGGTCGATGAGCGCAAGGCCGATCGGGTGGGCGATCTGCTGTTGCTGGTCGAGCATCCCGACGTCCTGACCCTGGGCGTTCGCCGTGATGGGGGGCGCGCCCACATCCTCGCGACGGCCGCCGCGCTCACCGCGCGGAACATCGAGATCTTCGAGACGGGTCGAGGCGGCGATATTACATATCACGGTCCCGGCCAGGTCGTTGGCTACCCGATCCTCGACCTGAATCCGGACCGTCGCGATGTTCACCGGTACGTTCGCGATCTCGAAGAAGTCCTGATCCGCGTCGCGGCCGACTACGGTGTCGAGGCCGGTCGCGTCGAAGGATTGACCGGCGTGTGGGTCGGGCGCGAAAAGCTGGCGGCCATCGGCGTCCGCATTGCGCGGTGGATCACCAGCCACGGGTTTGCACTGAACGTCACAACGGACCTCAGTGGCTTCGATTTGATCGTCCCATGCGGCATCGCCGATCGCAGCGCCACATCTTTGGAGCGCCTGCTCGGTCGCAGCGTGGATCGCACAGACGTCGAAGAGCGGGTCGTCGCCCGCTTCTGCCAGGTCTTCGAGCGTGTGGTCAATGCTTCGACTCTCGCGAGGGCGGCAAGCGACCATTGACAGCCTGCCTGCTTACTGTTGAGGTTAAAGAACTTAGCACTGCGAAGGAATATTTGACCTCGCTCGGGGGTTCTAGTGTGGGCGAGGCGAACAAGCATGCGCGACCCCAGGCAACCGGGGGACGGCGGCCCCCGAAGCGACAACGACCTTCTCGAGCGCCTGAAAGCCGGCGACGAGGAGGCCATGGTTGAGCTGGCCGAGACCTACAGTTCGAAAATCTACCAGCTCGCGTTCCGATACCTCCGAAACAAGGAAGACGCCGAAGAAGTCACGCAGGACGTGCTCTTCAAGGTGTATCGCAAGGTTGGTGCGTTTCGCGGCGACGCCGCGCTTTCATCCTGGATTTACCGCATTACGTTCAACGCTGCGATGTCCAGACTTCGGACGGCTCGTTACCAGCGAGCTCAAGAAGACGATCGGCAGACCTTGGGTGTCAATGCGGAGGGCGAGCAGACGACGGGCGCGTCGCGCACCGACGTGGCCGATTGGAGCGATCTCGCTGACGAGCGGGTGCTGCGCTCGCAGTTGCGACGGCGTGTGTTCCGCGCAATCCTCGCGTTGCCTGCCATCTATCGCGCGCCGGTCATGCTGCGGGACATTCAAGGAATGTCGACGGAGGAAGCGAGCGCCATGCTCCGCGTGAAGGATCAGACGCTGAAGTCACGCCTCCACCGCGGCCGGCTGATCCTGCGCAAGCAGCTGGCTGACTTCGCCGGAGGCTTGGCAATGCACCGCCCGATCTACGGCACCTAGAGGCTGACGGCGTTCTCCCACGCGACCCGCTCCGCCACACTGAGTGCAGGGAGCACCGTCTCGACGACGCCCGACGGTCCCAGTCGCACCGGCATCGCAGCCGTCCGTGCGGGGGCTTCGGGGGCCACAAAGCAACTCACAATCCGCCGGGATCGGCCTTCGATCGCGGCGACGACTGCAGATGCGGCCGCCGAGAGCGCCAACGGCCCGGGCGGCCAAAGCCGCGCCACCCTGGCATCGATCTGGCGGCGCACCGGTTCGGCGAGACAGCGCGTCAGCGCAAACCCGGCAACTGTCGCATCCCCCCACGGGATCACAATTCGCGCAGGCGGCAGGCCAAGCACCGTCAAGGCAACATCACGCGCAGTTCCATCGATCGCGAGCGCGACCAGCGCTCGAACCCCGCTCGCCAACGCTTCCGGGGCCGAGCCAAGCAGCCGCGCCCGCGGCACCTTCAGCTCGCGGACGCCGCGATCAATCAAAGTGACAGACGTTGCGCCGGCGCACACGATCAGCGCCCGGGAGGCCATCTGACATACCCGCTTCAACACAGCAAGCGCTTCTTCCCCTTGCCATTCGCCGCCACCAAACCGGTCGGCGATCACGACGACGTCGGCGCCTGAGGCGCTCGAGACGTCGGAACCACCCGACAACTGGGTTGCAAATCCTTCGACCGGCGCAGCCTGCGCGATATCCAGCGCTTTGCCAACGGCCGCGCTCCGCTGCTCGTCGACGAGCGTGATCGATCGCGCAACATTCCGCCGGGCCAGCTCGTGCATCGTCGCGCCGCCCAATTCGCCCGCGCCGATGATGGCGACTTCCCGCATGCGGTGGACTATTCTATGTCTGGACCATGGATCGAACATGCCTTCTCTCCGCGGCAAGGTAGCCTTCATCACGGGCGGCTCGCGCGGGATCGGTCTCGCAATCGCTCGTGCCCTCGTGGCTGATGGTGTGCAGGTGGTGGTCACCGGGCTCAAGAGCGCTCACCTTTCCTCCGCCCGTCCGGCAATCGAAGCAGCCGGCCCCGCATCCGTTGAGACGTTGCAGGCTGACGTGCGCCAATACGACGAGGTGAAGCGCGCGGTTGACGCGGCGGTCGCGAGATTCGGGGGGCTCGATTTTCTGATCAACAACGCGGGTATCGGAATCTTCAAAGAGGTTGCCGACATGGACCCCGCCGAATGGTCGAAGGTGATCGACACCAACCTGACGGGCGTCTTCAACGCATGCCATGCCGCAATTCCGCATCTGCGGCGGCGTGGCGGCGGGTTCATCATCAACATCAGCAGCCTGGCCGGAAAGAACGCCTTTGCGACGGCCGCCGCGTACTGCGCCTCGAAATCTGGGCTGAACGCGTTCAGCGAGGCGCTGATGCAGGAGGTGCGGTACGACGGCATCCGCGTGAGCTACGTGATGCCTGGATCGGTGGCAACCGGCTTCAATGACGGCGATGAATCACAAGGCGCCGACTGGAAGATCTCCGCCGACGAAGTCGCCGACATCGTCCTCGGGCTGCTCCGCCATCCCGCGCGCAGCCTGCCGAGTCGCGTCGAGCTTCGTCCTTCGAAGCCAAGGAAGTAACCGGACGCAACTCCGAGCTATACCTGCGCCTCCGTGACTGGCGCGAGGGCGGTCTCCCCTGGCTCTCGGCTCCGCTCAGTCCATCGGGACAGAATCAGCAACCACAGGCAGCCCGGCACGCAGAACAACGCGCCGAGCGTGAACGACAGCGCGCGAGGTGACCAGCCCGCATGATCCAGCGCGTACGCCGTGAAATAGCTCGATAGGGACGTCACCAGCGTCACGAGGGCGAGCTCGGCCGCGAACACACGGCCGCGGAATTGGTCCGGGACTTCCATCTGCAGCAGCACCGTGCTGAAGACCCACAGGACGGAGCCGCCGAAATGCGCCAGCAGGACCGACAGCGCGGCAACCGACAGCGTTGGCGCCGCCGCGAGGCCGACGTAGAACAGACCCACCATGAAGAAAGCCGGGCCGATAGTCCGGCGTAGCGACTTTGCCTCTTGTCCGAAAATCCATCGGAGCGTGATGGGCCCAATCCCGGCGCCGATACCGCGCGCGCCGTACAGCACACCGATACCCGCTGCCGCACCCGCGCCGACAGGAAAAACACGCTGCCCGAAGACGGTGAGCAGCAGGAGAACGCCCCCGGCGAGCCCCCATCCCGCTTTCACGCACATGAGCGCGGCAACGTGTCGCTCGCGACGCACATAGCGGACGCCGTCGATGAGATCCGTGATGCCTGCGATGGCTTTGAAACCGTGGCGCGGATCTCTTCGAGGCGGCGTCGCATCGTAACGTGTCCGCCCGATGAAGAAGGCCGAGCAGAAAAATGACGCCGCGTTCATGAGGAATGCAACGTCACGCCCGAACACGGCCGTCGCGAGACCGCCAACGGAGGCACCGACCGCCAGCATGGCTGACCACGTCGCGCTCGAGACGGCGTTGGCAGGAAGGAGCTCCTCCGCTGACGTGACGTTCGGAATTGTGGCGGTGCGGGCCGGCTCGAAGAACCCAGACGCAGCCATCGTACACGCCATGACGACGTACGCAATCCACACTTGATCGGCGCGCTTGACGAGCAGCAGCCCGAGAATCAGGACCCCCCGGACGATATCGGCGGCAATCATCAACCGCCGGCGGTTGACGCGATCGACGACAACGCCCGCGGCAGGACCCACGAGGGCCACCGGCAGATACTGGACGATCATCATCCAGGCGACGGCGGTGGCCGACCCGGTGAGGTCGAGCAGCAGCGCATACACTGCGACAGCGTTGAACCAGTCACCGAGCTGCGAGATGGCCTGGCCGAAGAACAGGAGCCGGAAGTTCCTATTTGTCCGAAGGATAGAGATGTAGATACGTCAGTATAGTCGCGCGCGCGACACGAAGCTGGGCCGGACTGTTGCTGACGAGTCCCTCGCGACGCGTCTGACTCGAAACGGGGCGGAATTTCAAGCCCCATTCATTCCGCGCCCACAAGCAGCGCCGACAGTCTTCTGCGATCGATATTCCCACCTGAAACGATCACCGCGACACGCCCGCGGCCCGTGGTCACGCCCTTATGACCGAGCGCCGCCACACCCACTGCCCCTGCGCCCTCGGCAATCACGTGCTCATGTTCCACAAGAGCGACAATGCTACGCGCCAGTTCGTCCTCGTCGACCGTCACGATCTCGTCAACGAACCGCTGAATCATGCCGAACGTGACGGTGTCGGGGTCCGGATTGCCGGTGAGGCCGTCCGCGAGCGTCGGCTGAGGAACGATCTCGACGAGATGGCCGGCACGCACGCTCGTCTGAAACGGGCAAGAGGCAGCCACCTCCACGCCGATCACCCGGCACGAGGGGCTGATAGCCTTCGTCGCCGCGGCCACGCCGCTGATCAAGCCTCCCCCGCCGATTGGCACGACGATCGCCCCTATATCCGGTGCGTCCTCGAACAGTTCGAGCGCGATCGTCGCAGCGCCCGCAATGACATCGGCATCGTTGTATGGAGAAATGAACGCAGCGCCCGTCGATTCGGCAAACTTCTTGGCCATCCTCTCGGCCTCATCATAGTCACGCGCTTCCGCGAGTAGTGTCGCGCCGTACCGGCGAATGGGATCCAGCTTGGTCTCGGGTGCGTCCGCGGGCGTGAAGACAACGAGCGGCAGGCCAAATCGTTTGGTCGCGCTCGCAAGCGCACGACCGTGGTTTCCAGCAGAGGCGGTCACGAGCTGCCTCGGACCCGTCCCTTCACGCTCCTGTCGAGCGATCACGGTGTTGAATGCGCCGCGTGCCTTGAACGAGTGGGTGACCTGAAGCGACTCGAGCTTGAGGGAGACTCTCGCGCCGAGCGCATCCGTCAGCCATTCAGACGAGGCGAGCGAGGTCCGGCGGACGTGCGGCGCGATGCGCCGCCGCGCGCGCAAGACGTCGACCACAGTCATCGGCTGTGGAGGAGGATGGCCGCCAATTGCTGCGTGAAAGCCGATCGCGCCATGACATCGTCCACACCGGCCTCGCGAGCGGCGTTGATGACGTCAGTCTGCACGTGGGACGCATAGCCGACCGTTCGGACGGACGCGAGCGCCGGATCCTGCTTCATTCGAGCGACGATCCCCAGCGGGTCGGTGCGTGGATTGTTCAGATCGAAAACGACCAGCGCCGGCGGGGATTTTCGCATTTCGGCGAGTGCCGCATCGGGCGATCGCGCGAACGCGACAGTTACGCCGAGCTGACTGGCGGTTGTCTTGATTTTCGACGTGAACATCAGGTCGTCGAGAACGGCTAAGATCATCGACGATGATGATAAATCGAAACGAGGCGAGACCCTCGAGCAGCCGGATAATGAGCAACGACCCATGTTGATCGAGTGTCGAGCCGTCGGCCCCTTCTACAAGAACGGGTTCATCGTCGGATGCGAGGAGACGGGCGAAGCTGTGCTCATCGATCCAGGCGACGAAGTGCAGGCCCTGCTCGAAGTTGCCGAAACGCGCGAGCTCACCATTCGCGACATCCTCCTGACGCACGCGCACGTGGATCACGTGACGGGCGTCGCCGCGGCCAAGCGCGCCCTGGGCGCGCCAATCTACCTCCATCGCGACGATCTCTTCTGGTATGAGCGCGCCGTCGAGAGTGGTGTGACGTTCGGCCTTCGGGTCGAGCCGCAGCCGCCGATCGACGTCTTTTACTCGCCAGGACAGATCATTCCGTTCGGAAACTACCAGGTTCGGTGGCACCACACTCCCGGCCATTGCCCCGGCGGAGTGTGCCTTCAGGTTGGCAAAGCGCCCCCGGCGGACACGGAGGCCGTGCACCTTTTTGTAGGAGATACGTTGTTCGCCGGGTCGATTGGCCGCACGGACCTCCCCGGCGGCGATTACGAGGTCCTGATCCGGTCGATCAAGAACGTGCTTTTCCCTTTTGGCGACGATGCCATCGTGCATCCCGGCCATGGGCCGGACACCACGATTGGCCAGGAGCGTCGGACGAACCCGTTTCTCGTCGGCGGGGACTAAAGGACCAAAGACGGAGGGCTAAAGACCAGTACTGAGTCTCGCCACTTTCAATTCCACGCGTCCGACACGCAAACGATCGCCCACAGCTAGTTTTGCCTGGGCAACACGCTTGCCGTTGACGAACGTGCCGTTGGTGCTCTGCAAGTCAACGACTTCGACGCTGCGATCGGTTGCCGTCAGGCGGCAGTGCAGACGCGAAACCAACGCAGCGTCCACGATGAAGTCCGCCCGGGGCGCGCGTCCGACCGTCTTGATCGCGCCGGCCGGCAGTCGAAAGGTCGATTCGTCACCCTGCAGAATCCACATGGCGCCGTATCTTAGCAGCGCAGTGAAAAATCCGCTTGACCCCGTCGGCTCATAGCGTTTTCTTGAGCCACGCCGAGAGCGCATCGATGATCGCCGCGCTCACGCGCTTGTCAGGCAGCGATCCGTATTCGTCCGTCTCGCCCGTTGTGGCCGGGACAAGCAGGTGGTTGACGCCCGGCACCCTGGCCACGTCGACGGCCGCCTGATTCTTTCGCTTACGCGCCAGGGCCTCCAGCCGGTCGGCGTTGGACGGCTCGACCTGCGTATCCAGCTCGCCCTGAACAATCAGGATTGGCTGCCGCACATCAGGAATGATCTTTGCCGGGTCGTAGCTCAGGATGCTTTGAAACTCGGCGTTGTCGACCGACCGGCGCACTTCCGGAGAGAGCTGCTCCCAGCCTTTCCCGGTCAGCACGGCTTCGTCGATACGCTTCTGCAAATCGACTTTTGCCTGCCGCTCTTCGCCACTGAGCTTCAGCCGATCGAGCGCGTGCTGCTGCTGTGCGAGGATCAGATCGGTTCCAGGGACCCCGTTCGCGGCAAGCAACGCCACTGCGGCAATCCGCTTGTCTTTCGCCGCCGCGATCAGCGCAACCGCCCCACCTTCGCTATGGCCGACGACGCCAATGCGCTTGGGATCGATATCCTTCCGATCGGCCAGCATTTTGACGGCCACCCGCACGTCTTCCGCATAGTCGGTGAGGCCGGCGGATTCTGCGCGCCCGCCACTCTGGCCGATGCCCCGCTTGTCGTACCGCAGCACGACGAATCCAGCATCAGCCAACCCGTCCGCAATCTGTCCGAGCACGGGGATGCCGAACACGAGGCTGTCACGGTCGGTCGGACCGCTTCCACCAACGAGGACCACCGCCGGCAAGCGCGCGCCCGCAGGTGCCGCCTGCGTAGGCTTGGACAGGGTTCCAGCGAGCACGAATCCATTGGCTGGGATACGAACTGCCTCATCGTTCGGTCGCGAGATTGTGACAGTCCGTGACGCCACCGACGCGACGTCTTCCCGCACCACTTCCAACGACTGGGCGGGCACGCTGAACCGAATCATTCGACCCGCTTCGTCGGTCCACAGATCGGCATCGAGCAGCGCTCCGGGCAGGACGAGCGTCACGGCAGTTCGTTTGGCCGCAATCATCCGGGCAGTGGTTTGAATCTGCTGCGAGGACGATTCGCCCACGCGAATGCGAAACGCGGTCGTCCCTCCATAGGCAGGAATCTCGGCCCCCGCCGCCGCCGTCTTCAGCCGAGCGGCGACGGCCTCGAATGGACCGAAGAAGCTGTTCGGAAGGACGAGCACGGCATTGGGGTCAATCGCGTCCGACTTCTGTGTCCTCTGTCCGCCGGCGTCGACGTCCGTTACTGCCTGCGAGTTGTTGACGACCGTGTGAATCGACTGCGAGACTCCACGCGCCGTCCCTTGCATCGTCAGCTCACGCGCCACCCAGTCCGGCGTGTAACGAACCTCGATGCGTCGCCCAACTACGTCGATCGGCGGCCCCACTCGTCCCGAGCTGGTGATCGTCCAGCCGTCCGCCGTGCGGGCGATGCTGACCTGCTCGCTCCCAATCGGTACATTGCGCACGAAAATCGTCAGGTTGGCCGTGCCGGCTTCGGCTGGTCTGGGGATGATAGGCACTTGCCCGATCGAAGAAGCCGGCAGTGCGACTTCCGACGCCCGTGAGAGAGTCGGCTCCAACGCAACCCAGACGAGCGCGATGCACCACCATGGCCGGGACCAGCGACTAGAATGACACCAGGGCATACGGGCCCAGCATAGCATCATGATTCCCGCTCTGGTCTCCGCCACGTACGAAGCTGCCCGCCAGCGTGCCGCGTTCATCGATCGCTCGTCCCGCGGGCGCATCATCGTCTCCGGCCGGGACCGCGCGACCTACCTGCAAGGGTTGCTGACGAACGACATCGTGGCGTTGAAGAGTGGTCAAGGTTGCTATGCGGCATACCTCACAGCGCAAGGTCGAATGATCGCCGACCTGTGGGTGTACGAGCTGGGGGATGTCATTCTCTTGATGGTGGCGGGAGACGTCAAAGATGCGCTCCTGGCGCGACTCGACGCGCTGATTTTCAGTGAGGATGTCCAGCTGGGCGATGTGACGGAGACGCAGGTGCAAATCGCGATCGTCGGCCCCCGGGCGGCCTCGATCGTCGGAAGCCTTTTGAAGTCAGGAGCCAGTGGATTAGACGCCCTCGATGAACATGGCAGCGTGCGTAGCGACTGGCAGGGCAGACAAGTCATCGTGACACGTATCTCGGATCTGGGCGAACCCGGGTTCGATCTGTACGTCGAGCGCGGCGACGCCGCAAAGGGCACTGACCGTCAGATCCTCGACGCACTGCGGCAACATGATGTGGCGGCGCTCGATGATCGGGCGGCCGAAGCCATCCGTATCGAGGCAGGAGTGCCGCTGTTCCATCGCGACATGGACGAAGACACGATTCCGTTGGAAGCCGGCATCGAGGCCAGAGCCATCAGCCAGACCAAGGGCTGTTACGTTGGCCAGGAAGTCATCGTCCGCGTTCTGCACCGTGGCCATGGCCGTGTGGCTCGCCGGCTCGTGGGGTTGCAGCTCTCCGTCGGCCCGGACGCTTCAGAAAAGAGCGTCCCGGACGCTGGCGCCACAGTGCGCACTGATGACCGCGAGATCGGTCACGTGACGAGCGCGACGTTCTCGCCCGCCTTGAAGCGGCCGATTGCGCTGGCGTACCTGCAGCGCGATTTCGTCCAGCCCGGCACCCAGGTGTCGGTCGAGGGGACTCTGGCCGAAGTCAGAGCGCTCCCTTTTGTCTAACAGATCCCAGGGACGACATTCCTGCGTCCGCCGTAAGCTGCGCGATGAACGTGGCATCGGCCGGCGGGAAGGCAAGCATCTTCAGCTCGTCGCGGGGCACCCAACGCATCTCTTGGCCAAGCTGGGGCAGGGGGTCTCCCAGCAGATGGCACTCGAAAAAGTGCAGCTCGACGTTCAGCTCCGAGCTGGGCTCCAAATAGGCGTGGGTCGTCGTGGAGATCTGCAGGCCGACCTCTGAGTCCACGCCCAGCTCCTCACGGAGCTCGCGCGCCAGGCACGCGTGAAGCGGCTCCCCCGCGTGGCACTTTCCGCCCGGGAATTCCCAGAGCCCCTCGAGGTGCGCGCCCTTCGGGCGCCGCGTGACGAGCAAGCGACCGTCGCGTTCGATAACGGCCGCCGTCACGACAATCGTCATCGAAGTCCGTCCCGCAGCGCCCGGCAGTCGCGAGTCATCGGGCAGACAAGGCATTTGGGGTTTCGGGCGACGCACACCAGCGCTCCGAAATCCATGATCGCTTGATTGAAGTCGAAGACCTGACGCGACGGCACGAGCGCCTCGGAAATGCTCCAGAGATGGCGCTTCATGGCATGGCTCTTGGCGTCACCCTTTCCAACGAACACGCGAAACAACACGCGCGCCACGTTGGTATCCAGGATGGCCGCGCGCTCGCGAAACGCGAAGCTCCGGATCGCGCCGGCGGTGTACTCGCCGATGCCTTTGAATGACAGTAGGGTCTTCTCGTCGGACGGCAACGCGCCCCCGTACTTTTCCACGGCTTCACGCGCGATCGACTGCAGTCGCTTCGGACGGACGTTGTACCCCAGCGGATACCACGATTTCCTCACCTCCTGCTCCGGCGCCGCGGCAAGCGCCGATAGCGACGGGTACTTGTCGAGCCACTCGACGTACTTCGGGAGCACTCGGTCCACCTGCGTCTGTTGAAGCATGATCTCCGAGACGAGAATGTGATACGGGTCGTCGGTCTTCCGCCATGGCAGGTCGCGTCCGTGACGGCGGTACCAGGTCAACAGACGCTGGCGGAATCGGCGGCGCTCCGGCGGCCGAGGGAGCGGCAGCGCGCGCCCCGTCTTGGGTCTCATGTCGCGTTTCATATAATGACGGCTGTGAAACTGTACACGCGCACGGGTGACGCTGGCGAGACAGCGTACTTCGACGGCACGCGCGTGCGGAAGGACGATCCGAGGCTCGACACCTACGGTGAGGTCGACGAGCTCAGTGCCTGGCTTGGCTTCGTTCGGGCGCTCGGCCTGGATCCGGTGCTCGACGCCGACGTCGCGCGGGTGCAGCGCGATCTCTTCGCCCTGGGTGCCCAGCTCGCTGACCCACGCGAGAAGCTCGCGGCGCACGTCACCAAGGCGGTCATTTCAGACGCCGACGTCGAGCGGCTCGAGGCACTGATCGATCGATCGGACGCGGAAGTGCCGCCATTGCGCCGCTTCATCCTCGCCGGCGGCGTCCCTGCGGGCGCAGCGCTTCACGTCGCGCGCACTGTCTGCCGCCGCGTCGAGCGCAGAATGGTCGCCCTCGCGCCGCCCGTGGATCCCGTTCTCCTGCGGTATGTGAACCGACTCTCGGACTGGCTCTTCGTCCTCGCTCGGGTCGTGAATCACCGCGGAGGCGCGCCTGAGACTGAATGGTGATCCCCTCCGGCAATCGTCCTCTTGACAGCGTCGAACACGGCACGCGCCAGCTCCTGTGACACACGCTCGCGAATAGCGCCGCAGGCAACAACGGTCACGCCGCTGCCCGCGTCGATCCTGACGTCCCACCGATCCCGTGGAATCCCCCCTTCTTCCGGCCTCTCCAGCCCGTCCTGCCTTTCTTCCCGGTCCCGGCCCTCCTGCCCTACCTGCCCAACGGCAACCCCGTTGATGAGCAGCTGCGCAGAGACGATCTGATCTTTGTCGATCGCGCGACCGCCGTAGTAGAAACGCCCGGCATCTTCCGTGAACAGTAAGAGGTTGTCCTCGCTCGGAATCTCGGCGATGACCGTTCGTCCGAGCGCCTCTTCCCGTTCTCGCGTCCGCTGCTGCGCGCGCCGGTAGGACCGGAGGGTCGTCGCAAGCCGGGCAGCCAGGAACAGCAGGCCTGCCGCGATGACGCCGGCGAAAACGTCACGTATCATCTGTAAATGACCATCGCGTCCGGTCCGCTCAAGCGTGCCTACGGCGCGTGCGGAGCGCTCGCACGATCGCACTACGAGAATTTTCCAGTGGCCTCGCGACTGCTGCCGGCGGCCATGCGTCCACACGTGGCCGCGGTGTATGCGTTTGCGCGCGTGGCGGACGACATCGCAGACGAAGGCACGACCCCGGCCGCCGAACGGCTCGAACACCTCGGCGCCTGGCAGCAGCGCCTGCATGCAGCGGTCGCGATCGAACAATCGGCCGCCGGGCCGGCCGACGATCTCGGTGGCCTCATCGTCCGGGCCGTCGCGCACACCATTCGGCAGCTCGATCTGCCGTTGGTCCTGTTCGACGATCTCGTCAGCGCGTTCGGCCAGGATACCATGACGACTCGGTACGACTCGTGGCGCGAGCTGTTCGACTACTGCCGCCGATCCGCCAACCCGATCGGCCGCCTGGTGTTGCGCATTGCCGGCTATCGAAGCGAACACCTCGATCGATCGTCCGACGCGTTGTGCACCGCGTTGCAGCTCACGAATCTCTGGCAGGACCTTGGACGCGATTGGTCCGCCGGTCGGTTGTACGTCCCTCGTGAGGTCTACACGGCCTGCGGCGCGACCGAGGATCAATTGCGATCGCGGGGCGCCGTCCGGGGGGAAGGGGCCCCCGGAGTGAACTTAGTTCCGTGGACTCGTGCCATGGCCGAGTGTGTCCGCGTGACACACGAGCTGTTCCGACAAGGGCGTATGGTCTGCGACGGCGTGGTCGGGCGTCTCCGCTACGAGTTGCGCTTCACTTGGCTCGGGGGATGCCGAATCCTGGAGCGTGTGGAACGGCGCGGCGCTCGACTGATAGTCGACCGGCCGGCGCTCGGAGCGGCGGACTTGCCCGTTCTGGTGTCGCGTGCGGTCAGATGGAGCGCGCAAACCTGATGGGCCGCTCGACGAGCTTCTATTACTCGTTCCTGGTCCTGCCCGCAGAGCAGCGGCGCGCCATCATTGCGGTCTGGGACTTCTGCCGCGCCGTGGACGACGCTGTCGACGAATCGCCGGGGTCGCCCGAATCGAACGGTCTGCCGACTGGCCGCGCTGCCGTCGCATTCTGGCGCCGCGAGCTGGCGGCGGCTTACGACGGCATCCCTCTCTCGACGCCCCAAGCCCGTCACCTTCAGCCCTTTATTCGCGGCTTCGACCTCCCGCGCCAACAGTTTGATGACGTGATCGACGGCGTCGAGATGGATCTCGTCAAGAACCAGTACGATACGTTCGACGATCTCTGCCAGTACTGTCGCCGTGTTGCGTCGGCGGTGGGTCTGATTTGCGTCCGCATTTTCGGCTGCACCAATCCGCGGGCGAATGACTACGCGCTCAATCTTGGTATCGCGCTCCAGCTGACCAACATCCTCCGCGACGTCGCCCCGGATCTCGAGCGGGGGCGGGTCTATCTTCCCCTTGAAGATCTGTCGGCGCAGGGCTGTTCGGTTGCCGAACTGCGGCGAGGAACCCAGGGAGCCGTCACCGAACCGATCAGGCGTGTGATCGCGTTCGAGTGCCGACGGGCAAGAGAGTTTTACAAGCGCGCCGCCGACGAGCGCCCCTCCGAGGATCGCCATCGTCTCGTTGCCGCCGAGATCATGCGAGCCGTCTATTTCGAGACGCTTCGCCGCATTGAGCGTTCCGGCTTTGACGTGTTCACGAAATCGGCACGGGTCCCGAAACCAAAGCAGGCGATGATCGCCCTCTCTCAGTGGGTCTGGCCGGCATGAACCATTCTCAACCCGCTCAGTCGGTTCAATCCGCCATCCATGATGTCATCGTCATTGGCGCCGGTTTCGCGGGCCTGAGCGCTGCGGTGCGACTCGTGGAGTCGGGTGTCCGCGTTCTCGTCCTCGAGGCCCGGTCGCGGCTTGGTGGACGCGCGACTGCGTTTGCGGATCGTGAAACCGGCGAGCTTGTCGACAACGGACAACACATCCTGCTCGGCTGCTACAGAGAGACATTCGCGTTTCTGCGCGCTATCGGCGCTGAGGACAACGTTCGCGTCCAACCGCAGCTCGCGGTCACGATGGTTGACCCTCAGGGGCGTCAGAGCCAATTGTCGTGTCCAGCGCTCCCCGCTCCCTGGCACCTCGCAGCGGGAGTATTCGACTGGAGCGCGCTCTCATGGGCGGATCGGTTCTCGCTGCTCGGTATGGCCCGTCCGCTGAGGCTCGCCGAGAGCGAGCTGCACGGCGCGTCCGCTCGGGCCGCCTCCCCCGGCGAGACCGTCGAGGGTTTTCTGATCCGCAACGGTCAGACCGCGCGCATACGCGAGATGCTCTGGGATCCGCTGGCGCTTGCCGCGCTGAACCAGCCCTCGAGTGTCGCAGCCGCGCCGCCCTTCACGCGCGTCCTGGCCGAGATGTTCGCTGGCGATTCTCGCGCGGCCGCCATTGGCTTGCCCACCAAGCCGCTGCACCTCATGTACGCGGAGCCTGCGCGCGCCTACATCGAAGCCCACGGCGGTACGGTCCGGACCGGTGTGTCGGCCAAGCTCTCGGTCGATGATCGCGGCACCATCGCCGTCCGCAACGAGAACGACCACCTGACGGCAAGGACTGTGATCGCCGCAGTGCCATGGTTCGGCCTGCGGGACCTGTTCGACGCTGTTCCCGCCGGGCTCATGCCGCTCGTCGAGCGTGCCGAACGCATGACGTCGTCTCCCATCGTGACCGTGAACCTCTGGTTCGATCGCATCGTCATGCCAAACGGCGAGCCGTTCATTGGCCTTCCGGGACGAGCGATGCAATGGGTATTCGATAAGAGGACGGTATTCGGCGCCCCCGCTTCGTACCTGGCCCTTGTGTCCAGCGGCGCCGGCGCGGTGGTCGAACGCACGAATGCCGACCTGATTGCGGCAGCGCACGAGGAGCTGCTCGATGCGCTGCCGGGCGTGCGCGCCGCGCGCCTCGTGCGCGCGACGGTCGTCCGCGAGCCCCGCGCGACATTCTCCCTGGCGCCCGGCCAGCCGCCGCGGCCGTCGACCGAGACCGTGTTACCGGGCTTCCTGCTTGCGGGCGATTGGATCGATACGGGTCTGCCAGCGACGATCGAGAGCGCCGTTCGAAGCGGCCATCGCGCGGCCACGCTTGCCAGTCACCGATGACGCCCATCGTCGTTCACTACAAGGAGCTGGCGCTCAAGGGGCGGAACCGTCCCTGGTTCGTTCAGCTGCTCGTTCGTAACATCAAGGATGCCCTCAAGGGCCTTCCCGTCCGGTCGGTGCGTTCGGTCGCCGGTCGGATAGAAATCGATGTCG
>DATKHR010000176.1:0-12877 GCA_035510155.1 Vicinamibacterales bacterium | reverse complement strand
CGAATGCGCTCCCCGTCTTTCGTCACGAGCGTCACCGGCTCGTAGCCCGGCCTGATGAAGTCGGCCGATCCTCGAATCTTGCTCTGCAGTCCGGCGCGCGGCCTCGCCGATCCAATGCGCGAGAGATCGGGACCGAGCACGCCGCCGCGTCCATTGACCCTGTGACAACCGTTGCAGTTGGCTCTGAAGATCCGTTCACCGTTGGCGGCGTCGCCGGTTGGCGGCGCGGCGGGCACGGCGCTCAACGTGCGGATGTACGCGAGCATCTGCCAGATTTCCTTGTCGAGCACGCGCTGCGGATCGGCGCCGATCATCTCGGTTCCCGGCACGCCGCGCCGGACGGTGTCGAACATGCGATCGTCGGTGCCGCCCGCGGCCCAGAATCCGGTCAGGTCGGGGCCCAGATAGCCGTGTGCATCGGGCCCGTGGCAACCTGCGCAGCGGGTGCGGAACATCGCGGCACCGTTGCTGATTGCCTGCGCGTTTCCTTCCAACGGGTTTCTCGCCGGACGCGACTCCGGGCGGCCGGCCGCGCGATCCTGGGCGATAAGGAAGCGGCCGCCGGCCAGGCCAATCGCGATTGCCACCAACGCCGCGCAACGTGCCGCCGTCCGCCTCATGGCCGCCCCTCCCTTTCCGACTTGTCGCCGGACTGAATACACCTGAAGCGTGCGGCGGTCAAGCGTCCAACAGCTCTCTCACCAGCGCCCGGAGAGGGCGAGCAACGTTTCCGGGCCATCTGCATCTCTTCCAGAGAGCACGATGACGGCTGCCCGCTACGATGTGCTTGCGTTCGGCGCCCACCCCGACGATCTCGAGGCGGTGATGGGTGGCACGGCTGCAAAACTGGCTGCAAAGGGACGGTCGATCCTCTTTGTCGACCTGTCCGACGGCGAGCCTGCGCGGCACGGCCAGCTCGGCGAGCGCACCCGACAAGCCATAAAAGCTGCCTCGATCCTCGGCGTCGCCCGGTATACCTTGGAGCTTCGCGATCGGCTCATTCACGACACCATTGAAGCCCGGCTGTCAGTCGCGCGTCTGATCCGTGTTCATGCGCCGCGGCTGGTCTTCACGACGGCCGGATCGGGCGTCCATCCCGATCACCAAGCCGTCACGAACATCGTCGTCAACGGCGTCTTCTACGCTCGGCTCCCGAAATGGGAGGCTCTGCGCGAGGGTGAAATCCTCGCGGGGACCGGCCCTCATGAGATTCAACGGTTGTTCTTCGGTCATTGCCGGATGGAATTGGCGTGGCCGTCGTTCGATTTCGCCGTGGACGTGACCGAGATGTACCCACGCAAACTGGAGGCGTTGCGGGCCTACGAATCAGTGTTCAGCGGGTCGCAAGCCGATCTGCTGGAAAAGTACACTGCCGAAGATCGCTACGTCGGCAGTCTTGTGGGCGTGCGCTACGCTGAAGCGTTCAAGGCACGAAGCCCGCTGCTCGTCGCCGATCCGGAAGCCTTTGGTGCCTCACGGTTCGGTTGAGTCGCGGCCAACATCATCTCTCCTCCCCCTCCGGGGCGGTCGAGGGACCGCTCAAGTCGGCACGCCGAACCGCGGGAGCACCCATACCTGCAGCACCCACCACAATGCCAGCCCGGCCATCACCGTGAACACGTCTTCCATAGTCAGCCTCTATTTTGCGTCTCGATCGAGCAGCCGACGCACGCTGTCGCGCGCACGTTGCCGCACAGCTGGGGGCAACGGGACGGCGGCGGCCTGCCGGCACAGCCCGACGGTCTCGCGCAGACCGGTCACGAGCGCCGCGCAGGTGAGACACCCTTGGCAATGGCGCTCGATCGCGTCGCATGCGGTGCTATCGAGCTCGCCGTCCAGGTACGCCGAGATGTCGTCGAGGATCGCTTTGCACTCGGCCGGTAGGCTCATACGTCCTCCAGCTGGCGCCGCAGCATGAGTCGGGCGCGATGCAGCCGCGTCTTCACGTTCGCCTCCGACAGTCCGGTCACCGTGGCGACCTCTTTCGTGGAAAGTCCTTCTATCTCTCGCATCACAACGACCATGCGGTACGTTGGCGGAAGGCCCTTCAGCGCCTCGCGAAGCCGACCGTACATCCGGCCGCCAATCAGGCGCTCGTCCGCGGGAGGTGATGGATCGGCGACATCCAGCGGAATCGCCCCGTCCGCCCTTTCCACGCCTTGCTCGAGCGACAGGAAGTGGGTCGGCTCTCCCACATGCCGGCGCCGCTTCATGAGACAGGCATTTCTGACCGTTGTGTACAGCCATGTTCGAAAGGCCTCTGGCTCGCTGATGCTCCCGACATGCTGGTATGTTTTCAGCAGCGCGTCCTGCATCACGTCCTCCGCGTCCTCGGGATGGCCACACACGAGCAGGCTGAAGCGATAGGCCACTTCCTGCGCCCGCATGAGGAGCCGCTCAATCGCCTCTCGATCGCCGGTCGCCGCGTCCTTGACGAGCGAGGCGTACTCAGTCTTGACGCCGCCGTCCGACGAGAGGTGCGATCCGTCCGCATCGAGCCTAGCGCGCACTCGCTCATTGTACGAGGCGCAGGCCCGCTCTTGGCCAATTCGGCTACTTGGAGAGATGCAGCCGCGCGGCAAAGGTGACAGAGTGTAGACTCCACGCCATGCTTCGAAGACTCGTCCTTCTTCTCGCCGTCATCCCCGTGGCGGTCGTCCTCTCGCCGCGATCGCACGCGCAGCGGACCGAGCGCCATCTTTACGCTGCTCTGCCCGGCGTCGGAGGCGGTAACAACCTCGCCTATGGCGGCGCCGGTATTCTCGTGTTCGACATCGATCGTGGGCACAAGTTCGTCAAGCGTGTGCCGCTGCACGGAGCTGTTCCGCCGGCCGACGGCGCTCGCACCGACTCGCGAAGCACCCAGGAAGCGATCAAGGGAATCGCAGCCGACGCCCGGACTGCGCGGCTCTACGTGTCGACGAGCCGCCGGGTCGCCGCCTACGACCTGCTCACCGATACCCTCGTCTGGGAGCAGCGCTACGACGGGCGCGGCACCGATCGGATTGCATTGTCTCCGGACGGCACGACGTTGTATGCGCCGTCGCTCGGCGCGCCGAAATGGATCGTCGCGGATGCGGCGACGGGCCAGCCGATCGCCTCGATCGGCAAGCCCGGCACGGCGCACAACACGCAGTTCTCCGACGATGGGGCCCGTGTCTATTTCGAATCGCAGGGAAATACGCGAACGATGTCCGTCGTCGACGCCAAAACGCGGAGCATCGTCAAGGAGATCGGGCCGTTCGGCAATGTTGTGCGCCCATTCACGTTCAACGGCCGGCAGACCCTGCTCTTCGCGAACATCAACGGTCTGCTCGGCTTCGAGGTCGCGGATCTCGCCAGCGGATCGATCCGCTATCACGTGGAGGTGCCTGGTGTGGCGCCGGGGCGATCTCCGACGCACGGGATCCCGAGCCATGGCATTGCGATGACGGCGGATGAGAGCGAAATTTGGATCGCCGACAACGCGAATAACTACATCCGTATCTTCGACGCCACCGTGATGCCTCCCACGATGAAGACGAGCGTCAAGGTGCGCGACGAGCCTGGATGGATCACGTTCGGGATCGATGGCACGCTCGGATATCCCTCCACGGGCGACGTCATCGACGTGCGAACCAAACAGATCATCGGGACGCTCCAGGACGAGCACGGCGTGAATGCCGAGAGCGAGAAGATGCTCGAGATCGACTTCACGAACGGCAAACCGACCGCCGCCGGCGATCAGTTCGGCAAGGGCAGGAAACGGTGACCGACGTTGGCCAACGCGTCCGAACCCCCAGTGCTCCGAGTGTCCCGACACCGGCGTCGCGCGACCAACTGGGGCTGGGCGGGTGGCGCATCGTGCTGTTGGCGAGCCTCGGCGGCACGCTCGAGTTCTACGACTTCGTCATCTTCGGCATCTTCGCGAAAGATATCGCTGACGCCCTCTTTCCCAGCTCGTCCGTGATCGTGTCGTTGATGGCCTCATTTGCCGCCTTTGCGACAGGCTATCTGGCGCGCCCGATCGGCGGCATCGTGCTCAGCCACTATGGCGATCGGTACGGCCGGCGGCGGGTGTTCCTCTGGTCGCTCTTCGTGATGTCGGGCGCCACGCTCGGGATGGGCCTTGTTCCTTCCTACGCGCGCTGGGGTGTCGCGGCGAGCGCGCTCATGGTCCTGCTGCGGCTGATACAGGGATTCTGCCTCGGCGGAGAGTTGCCGGGCGCGCTCACGTATGTCGTCGAAACGGCACCGAGCACGGCGCCCCTCGTCTGCGGCGTGGTCTTCGCGTGCGTCACGCTGGGAGTGGCCGGCGCGACGGGCGTCAGCTTGACCCTCCGCGTTCTATTGAATCCGGCGAGCGTGCCTCTTTACGGCTGGCGCATCGCGTTCGTCCTGGGCGGCCTTGGCGGCGCCCTCAGTTTCATGCTTCGGCGGTCGCTCGAGGAGTCGCCGGAGTTTGCGCGCATGCGCGCGTTGGCCGCGCGGCAGCCCTTTCGGGAGCTACTGCGGGGCCACACCGTGCAGGTGCTCGTCGGCTGCGCGTTGCTGGCGGGGACCAGCTGCTTTACGGGCCTTTTCTTCTCACACCTCCCGGCGTATCTGGCTGCGGTTCTTCGCTACGACCCAGGGCGGGCAGTGTTCGCTCAAACGATCGGCGTCGTGGCTCATGCCCTCGCAATTCTGCTCGTTGGGTGGGCGAGCGACCGGGTGCCCCCGCGCGCCGTGCTGCGGGTTGGTGCTGTGCTCCTGATAATCTTCGCGTTGCCGTTCTACCGGGCTCTCGAGACGCAGGCGGTGAATCTGACGCTCGTTCTCGTGCTCGCCGGGTTGTGCGGAGGATTCGTCAACGGCACATTCGCCGTGCTGTTGACCGATCTCTTTCCCACGCGCATCCGATTTTCCGGCGTGGCGCTGGCGTTCAACGTGAGCTTCACGGTGTTCAGCGGTCTGTCGCCGCTCGTCGCCACCACGTTGATCCGCGCGACCGGCAGCCGAACGGCGCCGGCCGCGCTCATTGCAGCGTGCGCGGCGCTCTCGCTCGCCGGCAGTTTCGGCGTGGGGCGATACGGGGGGAACGTCCTAAAGCCAAGGGACAGTGCCCAGCGCTTCCTGCGGTGAGCCCTATGTTTCTGGGGCTGATCCGAGAAAGCCGCTAGTGACGGCAGCCATTGGTTTGAGCTGCTGGGTGAGGGGGTCGGCTTGCACCCCAAAATTCTCGAGTGCGGTCAGGACGGCTTCTCCGAGCAGCCGCCGGTTCTGCCGGCCATCAATCGCGGACCCCTGAATCGAGTATAGACCTGGCACTCCGATTCATGCCCGCGTCCACTCCGTGTATCCTTTGGAGGCTTTGAAGATCCGTCTGCCGCCAGTCTCAGGCCGTCGGGCGATTCTCATGGGCGCGGTCGCTTGGAGCCTGGGGCTGAGTCAGGACGATCCAGCATCGGCCCGCCCGAAGGAAGGCGATCTGCTGGTCAAAGTCGGCGATGCCAGCCGGACGCCGTTGACGCCCGGTGACGTTCCGCTCGCAGACGGCTACGTGGCGGCGTGGGCCATGGATCCGGCGGACAAAACTGTGCGAAGCGGATCCCGCTTGAATGAGCTGTTGCTGTTGCGGTTCGAGCCAGGCGCGCTGGCCGCGGACACTCGCGCCCGCGCGGCGGCGGGTGTTGTGGCCTACACCTCGATCTGCACCCATAATGGGTGCGATATCGACATGTGGCTCGCCAGCCAACAGCAGCTGTACTGCTCCTGTCACGAGTCGATCTTCGATCCGAGGGACGGCGCCAGAGTGGTCGACGGGCCCGCCCCGCGTCCGTTGCCGGCGCTTCCGCTCACGGTCATCGACGCCATCCTGGTGGTCGCAAAACCGTTCACTGCACCGGTAGGGTTCGAGAAAGGGTGACTGTGAGACTTGCTCTCGCCGCCGTGCTCCTGTCGTCGGCTGTCAGTGCGCAACAGCCGCCGCCCCAACGGCCGGCGCCGCCACAACCGCCGGCGCCACCCCCACCGGCGGCCCCAATGCCGGCGATTCTGCAGACTTACCTATCGGTCGGCGCGGATCGCCTGAAGCATCCTGCTGACGCCGACTGGTTGATGGTTCGCCGCACGTACGACGGCTGGGGCTACAGCCCGCTCGACGAGATCACGCCGGCCAATGTCGCGCGGCTGCAGCCGGTATGGTCGTTCTCGACGGGCGTGACAAACGGGCACGAGGCGCCACCGATCGTCAACAACGGCGTAATGTTCGTCGCGACGCCGGGGAATCAGGTCATTGCGATCGACGCCAAGACCGGCGCCTTGCTCTGGCGCTACAAGCGGCCGCTGCCCGAAGACGTCATCTTGCTGCACGCGACGAGCCGGGGGGTCGCGCTTTATCGCGACAAAGTGTTGTTCTCGGCGGGCGATGCGGTGCTGGTCGCGCTCGATGCGCGCACAGGCAGCGAGGTCTGGACAACAAAGGTTGCGGAAAACAAGAGCGGTTACTACATGTCCATCGCGCCGCTCGTGATCGACAGCAAGGTGCTCATCGGGTGTTCGGGCGGCGAGCTGGGCATTCGCGGCTTCGTCGCGGCGTTCGACGCCGACAGCGGGAAGGAAATCTGGAAGACCTACACCATTCCCGCTCCTGGAGAGCCGGGCAGCGAGACGTGGCCGAACGGGGATCAATGGAAGACCGGCGGAGGCCCCGTGTGGGTAACCGGGACCTACGATCCGCAGACCAACCTGACGTACTGGGGCACGGGCAACGGCGGACCGTGGATGGGCGATCAACGACCCGGCGACAACCTCTATACCTCATCGACCATCGCGCTCGATGTCGCCACGGGCAAGATAAAGGGGCATTTTCAGTATCATCCAAACGATTCGTGGGACTGGGACGAGGTGTCGCCGCCGATTCTCGTCGACTACGCGCGCAGGGGCCGAACGATCAAGGGCCTGATCGATGTCGCGCGCGACGGGTATATGTGGTTCCTCGAGCGTTCGAACGGGCCGATCACCTTCATCGAAGGCAAACCCTACGTGAAGCAGAACGTGTTCACAAGCCTCGATCCGAAGACCGGCCGGCCGAATGTCGATCCGGCGCGGCAGCCGGGCACCGGCAAACAGGCGGAGTTCTGTCCGTCGCATTGGGGCGGCAAGAACTGGCCGCCGATAGCGTTCAGTCCCAAGACGCGGATGGTGTACGTGCCGGCGAACGAGAATCTCTGTACGACGGCGATCGGCAACCCCGTCACGTATTCGGCGGGACGGGGCTTCACGGGTACCACCGTCACGATGACGATCGCGCCCGGCGCCGATCACATCGGCGAGGTACAGGCGTGGAACGTCGACACTGGCGCCCGCGTCTGGACGCACACCTTCGCATCGTCGATCAACTGGGGACCGATCCTCGCGACCGGTGGCGGGCTCGTGTTCAGCGGCGGCACGTCCGATCGGCTGTTCCGCGCGTTCGATGGGTCGAGCGGTGCCGTGCTGTGGGAGTTTCCAACCAACTCCGGCGTCATCGGGCAGCCATCATCGTTCAGCGTAGACGGCAAACAGTACGTCGCGGTCCAGTCGGGCTGGGGCATCGACTCCCGGGCGATGCAATCCCGCCTCAATCGCATCTCGCCCGGCAAGTTCCCTGAGGTGCCCGAGGGAGGCGCAGTCTGGGTGTTTGCGGTCAAGTAGCCCGGAAGCCGCGCCCTTCCTCGAGGTTCTTCGTGCCGCCGCCTAATGTGTGGTGTGCGCGTGGCCGCCCGTCGCATCGAAGGCCAGCACCATCCCGTACGGCACGTACGACAGACGGTCGTGGTCGACCAGGCCGTACATGCCCGTCTCCGGGATCCGGAATTCCACGATAGCCCCGCTGCCGGGAGGCACGCCGTAGGTCTGCACCTGACGCAGCTCGGACGCGCCGTCGTGGACCGCGTCGAGAATCGTCCCCATCACGTGAATCGCGGACACGCCGGGCCCGATGTTCACCACGTACGCCCGCACGAGATCGCCAGGCTGGACCTTCAGCGCCGTGTGCTCGAGACGGCCGTTGAACATCATGAGCGCCGGATCGTTCTTCTGCACGCGGACCGGATCAGTGCCCGGAATCAGCCCCGACGCGTCGCGGTCGCCGTAGACGCCGCTCTCGACGACGACGAGCTCACGTGCGGGCCTGAGCGACTGTGACCGCGGATACACGATCATCGCGCCGTTCAGACCGCTTTTGATGTGCAGGTCCGTGACGGGACCCGATGCGCAGTGATACATGAACGCGCCCGGCGTGTCGACCACCTTGTCGATGACGAGCGAAGCGTCCGGCGCGACCGGACCGAAGTGCATCATGTCGGTGCGGAGCGCATGGGAATCGAGGCCATGGGATGTGTTCGCGTGATTTGCGAGCGTGATCGTGACGCGATCGCCTTCACACGCCTCGAGGACCGGCCCCGGCAGCGTGCCGTTGTACGTCCACGCGGCGAACCGCACGCCCATGCCGAGATCAACCGTCGCCTCACGCGCTTCAAGGGTGAACTTCTTCTCGCGGCTTCCAGCGCAGGTCGCCGCCTGGCCTGCGAGCTTCGGCAGATCCGGGGCGAGGAACGGCCCGCTGTCGCCTCCGCTCGTCGCTCCTTGCGGCGCCGCGCAGCCGGCTGCAGCCGCGCTGAATATGAGGCCTCCGATGAGTGGTAGTACGCGCATATATCCTCCGTATAACTATGCGCCGCACATGCGGCGCTCGAGTTCGATCGCTTTCGGAAAGAGCACGTTGTTTTCCAGGTGTACGTGACGATGCAGGTCCTGCTCGAACTGCGCCAGCTCCGCAAAGGTCACGCGGTAGGTCGTGCAGCCGTCGGCGGGCGCGAGGTAATCGTTGGCGAGCGCGCGGATCACGCGGAGCTCGTCGCCAGCCTGCTCATGCTCACGCCGCATCATGCGGATGGGGTTTTCGACCGTGCCGAATGGGCTCGAAAACGCCGCCTCGTGGCCGGCCGCGAGCTCGCGGATGTAGGGAAACAGCACGCACTCCTCTTTCTTCATGTGCTGAAGCAGGTCGCGGCTGACTTCCTCGAAGGCCTCCGCGATCCGGCGGAGCTCCGGGTGACGCGCGCCGTGAACCTCGACCAGCTTCGCCAGTCGAGCGGTGATGGTCGGCAGCGCCGACCGAACGTAGGCGTGATGGGTGTCCACGATGTGATCGATCAGTCGTGCTGCCGGCCAGCGCGAGACGTGGTTGTCGGTCTCGGGCCCCGCAGCAGGTATCGCCTCCAGAGCCCGCCCGACCTTCGCCGGATCGACTGCGGCCGCTCGACAGGCATCGGCCAGCGAGAGCTGCCCGCCACAGCAGAAGTCAATGCCGAACTGTTCGAAGATGCCGGCCGTCCGAAAATCGCGGTTGACGATCTCGGCGACGGTGGTCTGTTCGAGTGACTCGTTCTTCACGGTGTTTTCCCCCAACGTGCTCAGAGTAGCGACACCGGTCCGAGGCCGCTATGACAGGCGTCATATCGATGACAATAGGCCCGTATGCCAGACGCTCTTGACGAGGTCTTTCGACGAACGACGATTTTCCGGCGCCTGTCTATTGAAGATCGGCAGCGGCTCGCGGCAGTGGCCGGCACGCGCGCCTATGAGAAGGGGGCCGTCATCTTCAGCGAAGGAGACCCGTCCGAGCAGCTCTACACGGTGATCGAAGGGCGGGTGAAGATCGTCAAGACCACGGCGCGCGGCACCGACGTCATCCTGGAAATCTTCGGGCCCGGCGATCCGCTCGGTGCCGTGGCCGTATACGAATCTCGTGCATATCCGGCCGCGGCGGTGGCGCTCGAGCCCACAACCTGTCTGGTCGTTCCACGGCAGGCCTTCTTCGCACTGCTCGAGCGCTACCCGACTCTGGTCCGGGGGCTCCTGACCGGCCTCACTCACCGGCTCGTGGAGCTGACCAATCGCCTGGCGGAGCTTTCAACCGGCCGTGTGGAAGCCCGGCTGGCCCGCTTCTTCCTCAAGCTCGCCCGGGATATCGGCCAGCGCCGGACTGACGGGATCTTTGTCCCGTTGGTCCTGTCACGCCAGGAGATCGCGGACATGATCGGGACGACGATCGAGACGTCGATCCGCATCATGAGCCGCTGGGGCAAGGAGCGTCTCGTGCGCACCGACAAGGATGGATTCCTCGTGATCGATCAAGGGGCGCTGGAAACCATCGCCTTGACCTGATCAGTCGCTGACCCGATTGGAGGATGTGACAGCCGTCATAGGTTGGTTGCGCCGTTGCAGGATGATGGAGCTGAGGAATGACGGCTGCCAGCCGGCCCGCTCAAGTTATACCGCTGCTGTATCTCGGCACCGCGCACCTCTCGCTCGCGCTGGCGTGCGTGTTCGCCGGTGTGTGGCCGCACGCCGTGGCGGGGTTCTTCTATCACGCGTGGCTGATCGGTCTGGTGCACCTCGTGACGCTCGGCTGGATCACGTTCTCGATCCTCGGGACTATCTACATCATTGGTCCGCTGGCGCTCCGAATGGACATGCCGGCGCGGCGCCTGGATTATGTGGCGTACGCGTGTGCGCTCATTGGCCTCGTAGGCATGGTTGGACACTTGTGGATCCGAGAGTACGGGGGAATGGCGTGGTCCGCGGCCACGATCGCCGGTGGCACGCTATACATGACGGCTCGCATCGGCGCGAGCGTGCGCCGCGCGAAGATCCCGCCGGCGGTCAAGCTGCACGTCGTCCTCGCGTGTGTGAACTTTTGGCTCGCCGCCTCGATGGGCCTGTTGCTGGCCGTCGACAAGGTCGCACATGTTCTCCCGGGGTTCGTGCTATCGAACGTGATCGCGCATGCGCACCTCGCCGCGCTGGGCTGGGCCACGATGATGGTGGTGGGCGTCGGATATCGGCTGCTGCCGATGACGTTTCCGTCGAAGATGCCGCCGGGTCAGTCGATCTACGCGAGCGCAGTGCTGCTCGAAGGGGGTGTGCTCGGCTTGTTCACGACGCTCCTCGTCGGCAGCTCCTGGGCATTCGGCTTCGGACTGGTGGTGGTCGCCGGGCTGGGCGCGTTTGCCGCCCATGTCGTCTGGATGCGGCGTCGGCCCGTGTCGAAGCCGGTGGGCGCGTCGCGGGTGCCGTTCGCCCTGCTGCACGCTGCCAGCGCGGGTCTGTCGCTCATTGCCGGCGTGGCGGTGGGAGCCGTCCTGCTGGTCGTTCCGCCCTCGCCACGCACGCTCCACGCGGCCGCCGCGTATGGCGTCCTGGGGCTCGTCGGCTTTCTCGCGCAGATGATCGTGGCCATGGAAGCGCGCCTGCTGCCGATGGTGACCTGGTTCTGGGCCTACGAGCGCAGCGGGTTTCGCGTGCCACCGCCCTCGCCGCACTCGATGCACGAGGAGTCGCTGCAAGCGATCGTCTTTGCCGCGTGGACCGTTGGTGTCCCCGCGCTGGCCATCGGGATGTCTCTGGAATCGGCACGACTTGTCGGGCTCGGGGCATGGGCGCTCTTCGTCGGCGTGGCGATCGCCACGCTCGACAACGGGTTCGTCATCGGTCACGCGCGACGCGCCCGCAGAATGGCGCCGCCCGAGCCTGTCGCGTGACGCAGACCCGCGCGCGTAGGCCAGGTCAAGAACCCGCGCGCACGTGCGGCGCCCACGTCCACAGCGCAATCACCGCCAACACCACGAGATTCGGAAAGAGAAGGGGCGCCATCGGCGGGGCGCCTGTCAACGCTCGTTCGAACAGCGTTTGGCCGGGTTGTCGGAGATCCGCCCACACATGCAGCGCGAACCCGAGGACGCCGACGAGAGCCTGTACCCCGAGCACGACCGCACACCACCAGAGATACGGCCCCGTGACGCGCAAGACGAATGGCACCAGCAGGAAGCCGATCGCGAAGGCGCTGCTGGTCACCGGCACCCATTCGAGCACGTTGAAGAAGGCGTTCTGGGCATGGTCGGTCAGGCTGAACACGAAGTTGCCGATGAAGCCGCCGAGCGCGAGCAGCAGGACCCACTGCGCCCACTCGATCGTGTCCGGTTCGACGAGGCGGTTCGTGATGAGCAGGAGACCAAGGCCTGTGAACGCGAGCGGCGCGGCAAACGGCGCCGCGTACGTGAGGCTGCGAACCGTCCGGTCGTAGAAAAAGCTGCTGTCGAGGTGAAAGATGGTCCCAGCGAGTCCAACCAGCACCGCCGCCCATCCGATGAGATGCCCGACATCGCGCCAGACGGCGGGCCATCGGCGCCGGAGCGGCACGAGCACCGCGAGCATGACCGCCGCGGCTGTCGAGAAATACAGTGGCACGTATTCGGATTCGCGGCGGAAGTGGTTCTCGGAGTGCGCGAGAAAGACATCGAGCACGAGGCCCGCGAAGTTGGCCAGGACGAACAGCTCGATCCAGAGCTGTTGATCGCTGGACCAGGAAGGGGGTTTCGCGAGTTGCCCCCCTGTTCTACCGTCCATGACGCCGGCGCAGCTCCTCAGCCTGCGTGCGCAGCTCCACGCTTCGCGCGAGCAGCGGCTAATTCCCGTGCCATTGGACGAAGTCGGCGCCGCCCATGAATGCGCCGTGCTTCGATGTCCGGCCGTCGTAGTGCCAGAGATCGAAGTACACGAAGTCGATCGGCTGCGAGAAGGGCGGCGTGCTCAACGCGCCTTCCTTGCGGAGGGCCGCCATCAGATCCGATGCCTGCTGCACCATGTCGTTTGTGTTGACCACAACCTTCTCCGCTTCCGCGTAGACGTGATCGCCAAGCGATCTCGCGTGACATTGATTGCAGATCTGCTTCATGGCCTCCTGCGCGTGCTCTTTGTTCGGACGCGCCTTTGTAATCGGATCCGCAAGGTAGTACGACAGGCGATCCGACGGATCGTGCGTCACCTTCTGGCCGTTGATGCCGCTCAGATGGCAGGTCGCGCACGTGGG
>DATKHR010000175.1:0-2600 GCA_035510155.1 Vicinamibacterales bacterium | reverse complement strand
GTTCGGTCAGCAGGTGATCCAGTCCAAAGACGAAGAGCGTATCGGTATCGCCGAGCACCCGCTCGTCGAGTGGCAATCGATAGCCGGCCTGATCGACGCGTTGAAACACAGGGACGGTGTGTCCCGTGACCTCGCCGACGAGCGCCTGGAACGGCATCCACGCTCGAAAGAACAGCTCGAGCGCGCCGGCGATCCCCTGCTGGAACATGGTCGGATCGGACCATTCGGGAGTCTCCCAGAATGGCCACTCGACACGACGTACTTCCGTCATCGTCGAGAACCGATTGTCGAGGTCCCGGATGTCGCGATTCGCCTCGCCGGGGAAGCTCCAGCACACGTAGATGCTGACGCGCCGTCGGCCGGCCGTGAATTTGCGAGGTGAATGGATTTGGTTGTACGTCCGCGCCGGTGTTCGTGCGTCGGTCGCCGGCACGTAGATCTTGGCTTCGGTCATGACAGTCTCCGTAACGCCGCAGTCAACTAGCCTACTTTCCGGTGAAGAAATGACCAGGTAAGTTGCTGATCGGTACCGCTGGGCGGCGGCCGGCCGTGACGGAATGGTTCATTCTGCATTGCCTCGATCGATCGGTCGTACTACCATGCTCGCGCATGATCGTTCATCAAAGGAGTGGGCATGGTTCAGCGTCGACAGCGCGAACGGAGTTTGTTCGAGGTTCTGTTGCCGGATGGGCACAAATTGTGGCCCGAGTGGTTGCGGCGAATCGACACTGCGCTCGAGGACGAAGCGGTGATTGAAGTGGTGGCCCAGGCGCTTGAACGACGGTGGCCCCAGAGTCGTCGGCGTGGTCGTCTCGGCACTCCGGCCGAAGTCGTGATCCGGATGTTGATTCTGAAGCACCTGTTCGACTGGAGCTATGACGATCTCGAGCACGAGGTCCGAGCCAATCTGGTCTATCGGGCGTTCACGCACATCGACGCCGGGGACGTGCCCGACGCAAAGACGATCCTGAAGATCGCGCGCGCGCTGGGCCCCGAGGTCATCGAGCAGTTGCATCGGCAGGTCGTCGAAGTCGCGAAGCGCGCCGGGGTCACGCACGGCCGTCGCTTTCGCATCGACACCACGGTCGTAGAAACCAACGTGCACTATCCGACGGACAGTACCTTGTTGCAGGACAGCGTCCGGGTCCTGACCCGCACGATGCAGCGCGCCAGTACGGCGTTGGGTGATGCCAAGGGTCAGGTCCGGAATCGCATGCGCAGCGTGTGGCGTCGCGTGCTGCTCATCGGCTACCACGCGCGATCGCCCAAAACGCGACCGGCGTTGGTGCAGAGCTATCGCAAGCTGATGGCGACGACGCGGGCGGTCGTGCGCGATGCCGCGACGATGAGCCGACGGCTGGGCCAGCGCCGGCGCACGGCGAGTCGTCGGGTCCGACCGATACTAGAGCAGGCTCAGGATCAGCTTCGGCAGATGCGGCCGCTCGTCCAGCGGGTGCTCGCGCAGACGCGCGCCCGGATTCTCGGTGGGGACACCCATGTGCCTGACAAGGTGCTGAGCCTCTTCGAGCCACATACCGAGACGATCCGGAAAGGCAAGATCGCCACGCCGAACGAATTCGGCAAGCTGGTGACGATTCAGGAATCGGAACATCAAATCATCACGGCCTTTGACGTGCACACGAAGCGTCCAGCCGACAGTACCTTGTGGGAGCCGGCGCTCGATCGCCATCAGGCGATCTTTGGTCGCGCACCGGATCTGGCGGCGGCCGATCGCGGGTTCAGCTCGGGTCGCAATGAACGGGTGGCGATCGAGCGAGGAGTCCGACGAGTGATCTTGCCTTGGCGCGGACCGAAGTCGCCGGCGCGCCGGGCGCACGAACGGCAACGCTGGTTCCGCCGCGGTCAACGCTGGCGCGTCGGCTCGGAAGGCCGCATCAGTGTCATGAAACGGCGGCATGGCCTCAACCGCTGTCGCTACCACGGTCTCGACGGGATGAAACGCTGGGTGGGGCTCGGCGTCATTGCGAATAATCTCGTGGCCACTGCGACGTTCTCACGCACGCGGGCCACTGCATGACCCACGGGATGAAATGAAACGATCCGACAGTGAGCCGGTTGCTCGATCGAGGGGAAACAGCTTGCTGCGCGGTCATTTCTTCACCGGAAAGTAGACTAGAAGGTCACCGCTCCCGAGATCTGCAGCGTGTAGCCTTGATAGGTCGATCGATTCGAGAACTCTTTGAACTACTTCAGGCCCAGGTTTACCTTGCGCGCCGGCAGCGAGATGTTTGTGGCGACGCCCAACGCGTTGACCCCGTAATGTGCGCTCGCCTGCGCCGCGCTGATCGTCGGCCCGGTCTTGTCGGTCGTTTGCCATTGACCGTAGCCGACCACGGCCAGCTGCAGTCGCGTTTCGTCGTTCACACGGATCGTGTGCGCGACGGAGTAGCCAAGGTCGGCGTTCTGGCCGGGATGAATGTCCGTGCCCTCCTGAACCGTGTGGAACTCGTACATGTGAAACGCTGAAAGCGTGGTCGCCTTGTCTTTGGTGAGATACAGCGTCGCACCGGCCGACGGCGCATGTGTCCAGTAGCCGGAGCCGACGTTGTCGGAAGCCCCCGCACTGAAACGGCCTGTCG
>DATKHR010000174.1:0-16920 GCA_035510155.1 Vicinamibacterales bacterium | reverse complement strand
GATCTTCGCGAAGATCGTGTCGTCTTTGCCGATGCCCGCGTTGAGACCGGGGCGGAATCGCCGGCCGCGCTGGCGGACGATGATCGTGCCGCCAGTCACGACGTTGCCGTCGTGCGCTTTGACGCCGAGGCGCTGCGAATTGGAATCGCGCCCGTTGCGGGAACTGCCTTGCCCTTTCTTATGAGCCATTGCTTAGATCCTGTGTCTTCGACGAATCCCGACTCAAAACCCCGGATCTCAACCCGGAATCACGTCCTAGACCACGATGTCCGTGACCCGGACGCGCGTGTAGACGGCCCGGTGGCCCTTGGTCTTCCGCTGACCCTTGCGGCGCTTTTTCTTGAACACGCGAATTTTCGGCCCGCGGGCCTCCCCCTCGACGACTCCGACGATTCTGGCGTTCGCCACGTACGGCGCGCCCGCGATGACCTCGCCGCCCTCCGTTTCGACGAGCAGCACCTGTTCGAGCGTAACCGTCGCCCCCGGTTCAGCGACCGTGCCCGCTACCTTCGCCACATCTCCGGGGCTCACCTTGAGCTGATGGCCGCCAGTCTGGATGATTGCGTACATGATCGGCACCTGTGCAAAGTATTAAGCATACCATCGAAGGTCCGTCGCCTGTAAAGAGTTCTGGGGGGCGGCCTCGTGCTGCGCGGTTTCGAACGAACGCACCACGCGAGGACACTGACGACTGTTCACGGCCCTCAAGAGTGTGAAACAGTAACACCCATGAATCCGGTTGAGAAACGCCCCCCTTTTGGCGGCCGCCTCCTCATGCTCGGTTGTGGATCGGTTGGCCAGTGCACTCTCCCTCTCGTGCGACGCCATGTCGACATGCCGGCCAATCGCATCACCGTGCTGGATTTCGAGGATGTGCGGCCGAGAATCGAAGACTCCCTGCGTGCGGGCGTCGTGTTCAGGCAGGCCCGATTGACGCCGGAGAATTATTCGGGGCTGCTGGGCGAGCTGGTAGGTCCGGGCGACATCATCGTCGATCTCTCTTGGAACGTCGAGACGTTGGACATGTTGGCGTGGTGTGGCGAGCACGACGTCCGCTACCTCAACACGTCCCTCGAGGAATGGGACCCCTACGGCGATATCGAGAACAAGTCGCCGTACGAGCGCAGCCTCTATTCCCGGCAGATGCGGGTCCGCCTGCTCAAAAGCCGGCTTCTTTCGCGCACCGCATCGCCTCCGACCGCCATCATCGATCATGGTGCGAATCCAGGCCTCGTCAGCCACTTCACCAAGCGGGCACTCGTCGATATTGCCACGCTGATGCTCGAGCGAGGCCTTCCTTCGGCGACCGGCGACGCCCGCGCAGCTTTCGAAAGGCTCATCGCAGATGCCGAGGGGCAGGGCGAGGGCGCGTTTGCTCGACTCAGCCAGGCGACGGGCACCAAAGTGATTCACATCTCGGAGCGTGATACGCAGGTGTCGTCGCGGCCCAAGGAGGTGGATGAATTCGTCAACACGTGGTCGATCGAAGGCTTTTATGAGGAAGGGACGGCGCCCGCCGAGCTCGGGTGGGGGACGCACGAGCGCCGCCTGCCGAACCGTGCCCACGTGCCGATCGGCGGACCGGGGAATCAAATCTTCCTCGCGCAGCCAGGCATTCGCACCCTCGTGCATTCCTGGGTTCCGAACGGCGGTCCGATCATCGGCATGGTGGTTCGGCACGCCGAGTCGTTCACCATCAGCGACTACCTGACGGTGTGGGCAGACACGATCGAAGGGCGGCGCGCGGTCTACCGGCCAACCGTTCACTATGCGTATATGCCTTGCAACGACGCGCTGGTCAGTCTCCACGAGCTGGCGATGCGCAACTTCAAGCTGCAGCCGAAGTTGAGGATCATGTCCGATGAGATCACCAGTGGCATAGATGAGCTCGGTGTGCTTCTCATGGGACACGGCCTGACTTCCTGGTGGACCGGTTCGCAGCTGGACATCCACGAGGCGCGGCAACTGGTTCAGGGCCAGAACGCGACCACCCTGCAGGTTGCCGCGGGGGTCCTGAGCGGGTTGATCTTCATGATTGCCAGTCCGTGCAGGGGCATCCTCGTCCCCGACGATCTCCCTTACAGGGAAGTGCTCGATGTCGCGGGTGGGTATCTGGGACCGTGTCCATCGGTCCCGACGAACTGGACGCCGCTCGAGAGCCGATCCCGCTTGTTCGGGAAATGGGGCACCCCACCGGTGACCGAGTCGGAGCTTTGGCAGTTCTCGAGCTTCGCCGTCGAACCCTAGAATCCCCGCCGAGACACGTTCGTGACTTGACACCGTTGAATCTCGCCTGAATACTCGCATCCTGGCGGGACCACCGCGGACGCAGAAGCTGAGACGTGAAACTGACCGACCTGCGGGGCATCCTGCAGTACATCCCGCAATTCCGCGACAGGACGTTCATCCTGGCGCTTGACGGTGACATCGTCACCGATGACAACTTCGCGACGCTGCTGCTGGACGTCGCGCTCCTGTGGTCGCTCAACATCCGCGTCGTGCTCGTGCACGGCGCTGCGGCGCAGATACGGTCGCTCGCCGAAGAGCGTCGGGTCGAAGCCTCGGATTATCTGGGTGCGGGCGTCACCGATGCCGTCACCCTCGACCTCGCGATTACGGCTGCCACCCGCCTGACCCACGAGGTGCTCAAGGGTCTTGCGGCGAACGATCTGCGGGCCGCGGTTGCAAACGTGATCGTCGCTCGCCCGGTCGGCATCATTCACGGCGTGGACCATCTGTTCGGAGGGAGGGTCGAGCGCATCGATGCGGATCTGCTTCAGTCGCTGCTCTCCCAGGGAGTGGTCCCAGTCATTCCGCCGCTCGGCTTCGACGGCGAGGGGAAGACGTATCGATTGAATTCCGACAGCGTAGCGCTCGCAGTGGCGGAACAGCTGAAGGCCATCAAGCTGGTGTTCGTCATGTCTCAGGATGGCCTCTACTACCGCGGGGAGCCGCTCCGACAGATCCTTGTCAGCGAACTGGCACGGCTCGTCCATCAGGACGCCGCATCCTTCGCGCCCGAGATGCTCTCCAAGGCGCAACACGCCGTCTCTGCGTGCAATGCTGGCGTTCAGCGCGTCCACGTCATCAGCGGCACGATGGACGAAGGCGTGCTTGGGGAGGTGTTCTCGAACCAGGGTCTGGGCACGCTGATTCATGCGAACGAATACGAGCACATCCGGCCGGCCAAGAAAAAGGACATACGGGCCATTCAGTTGCTGACCAAGCAGGCCGTCGAGGCCGAGGAGCTGGTGAAGCGCACAAGGACGATGATTGAAAAAAACCTCAGCGACTACTACATGTTCGATATCGACAGGAATCCGGTGGCCTGCGTCGCCCTGCACGTCTACCCGGAACAGAATCAAGGCGAGCTGGCGTGCCTCTACGTCAGCTCACCGCATGAGAACCAGGGCATTGGGCGGAAGCTGATTCAGTTCGTAGAGGACCGGGCGCGCGAGCTGGGTCTGCGGGAACTGCTGGCGCTCTCGACTCAAGCCTTCACATACTTTCAGTCCCAGGGCGGCTTTCAGGAAGCCACTCCCGATGATCTGCCGCCCGCGCGTCGCGAGAAATACGACCAGAGCGGCCGCAACTCCAAGGTGCTGGTGAAAAAACTCTCATGACGACGGGGAGCCCCGACCGAATGGCACAATTCGCTCACCGAATCCTGATGGTCGGCTTTGGAGCTGTCGCACGGTGCACACTGCCAATCCTACTCCGGCACTTCGACGTCGATCCGAAGCGCATCACCATCATGGACTTTGATCCGGACGACAGAGTGCTGAAGCCTTGGATCGAGAAGGGCGTCGTCTTCGTCAGGAATCGTGTGACGCCCGAGAATCTCGGCGCGCTGCTCGGCGAGCAGGTCTCAGCCGGGGACCTCCTGATCGATCTCGCCTGGAACATCGACTGCGGTGAGATCGTCCAGTGGTGCCACGACCACGGCGTGCTGTACATCAACACGTCGGTCGAGGTTTGGGATCCGTACGCCGGGGCCGAGCACAAGCACCCGACCGAGCGGACACTCTACTGGCGTCACATGAAACTGCGGCGCATGACCGCGTCGTGGCGGGGCCCCGGCCCGACGGCGGTCGTCGAGCACGGCGCAAACCCCGGTCTGATCAGCCATTTCACCAAGCACGCTCTTCTGGACATCGCCAAGCAGGCTCTGGCAGATCGCAAGTTCGATAGCGCCAGAGCAGAGCAGATCGCACACAGTGCCGCGGCGAGGGAGTTCAACCACCTCGCCAAACAGCTCGGCGTCAAAGTGATTCATTGCAGCGAGCGGGACACGCAGATCACCAACTGCCCCAAAGAGGTGAACGAATTCGTCAACACATGGAGCGTCGAAGGCTTCCGGGAGGAAGGGACCACCACGGCCGAGATGGGCTGGGGCACTCACGAACGAGAACTTCCGGCCCTGGCGTTCGAACACTCCGACGGACCGAGGAGCCAGATCTGCCTGGCGCGCATGGGGATCAATACGTTGGTCGTCAGCTGGGTGCCGCCGGATCACCACATCGTCGGCATGGTCGTCCGCCACGGCGAGGCGTTTACCATTGCCGAGAAGCTGACGGTGTGGGAGAACGGCAAGGCCGTCTATCGCCCGACGGTTCATTACGCGTACTGCCCGTGCGATTGCGCAATCGCCTCGCTCCATGAGTTGCGCGGCCTCGACTACACCCTGCAGCCCCGCATCCGGATCATGACCGACGAGATCGTCAGCGGGGCCGACATCCTCGGCGCCCTTGTCATGGGGCACCCGTACCAGTCGTGGTGGTGCGGCTCGGACCTCGATATCGAAGAGTCCCGGCGTCTGGTTCCCCATCAGAACGCCACCACCATGCAAGTGGCCATTTCCGTGGTCGCTGCGTGCAGATGGATGCTCGATAACCCCAGCCGGGGCCTTTGCGTCCCCGATGACCTGCCCCACGAGTACGTCCTGGATATCAGCAAGCCGTATCTGGGCAAGTTCCTGTCGATGGCTTCGGACTGGAACCCGTTGCGGCACTACTCCAACGTCTTTCACGGCTTCAATCGCCCGCAGGTCGACGCTTCAGACCCGTGGCAGTTCAAGAATTTTCTGATCACCGAAGGAGACTAGTGGACGAGAGAACGCTGCTCCGACTGGCCAAGACACACGGGACGCCGCTCGTCGTGGTGGATCACAAAGTACTGCGGGACAACTACGCGCAGTTCCGAAAGTACCTGCCGCGCGTCCAGGCGTATTACGCGGTCAAGGCCAACAGCGCGCCCGAGATTGTGCGGACGTTCTACGGCGCGGGCGCAAGCTTCGACGTCGCGAGTGTGGCGGAGTTCCTGACTGTTCACGAGAACGTGAAGGATCTGCCCGAGGAGCAGCGACAGAACTTCATCTGGGATCGAGTGATTTACGCCAATCCCATCAAGGCGACCGAGACGCTCGAACAGCTCGATCCCTACAAGCCGCTCGTCACATACGACAACCACGAGGAAGTGATCAAGATCGCCCGGTGCGCTCCGCATGCGGGCCTTGTGCTGCGGTTGCGCGTGCCGAACACCGGGTCCATGGTCGAGCTGTCAAGCAAATTCGGCGCGTTGCCGGGCGAAGCGGTCGACCTGATCACGTTCGCGCACAACAACAAGCTCGAGGTCGAAGGATTGAGCTTTCACGTCGGCAGCCAGTGCACGAACATCCAGAACTACATCCAAGCCCTCCACCTGTCTGCGAGCGTCTTTGGCGAGGCGAGAACGCGCGGTTTCGAGCTCAAGCTGCTCGACATCGGCGGAGGCTTCCCGGCCCATTACGATGACACCGTCCCGGCCTTCAGGAAGCTGGCTCAGGTCATCAACTCGGAACTGGACCGCCTGTTTCCACCACCCTTTGAGATTCTCGCGGAGCCTGGTCGTTTTCTCGTGGCCTCGGCCGCGACCGCGATTGCCCAGATCATCGGCAAAGCCGTGCGCGGCGGCAAGCTGTGCTACTACGTGAACGACGGCGTCTATCAGACCTACAGCGGGGTGATCTTCGACCACTGTCACTATCCGCTGAAGGCCTTCACAAACGGGCCGACCCAGCTCTGTTCCGTGTTTGGCCCGACGTGTGACGCGCTCGACACGATCAGCCTCGCGGAGCAGCTGCCGGATATGGAGCTTGGGGATTACGTGTACTCCCAGAACATCGGCGCCTACTCGGCAGCCAGCAGTACGTGGTTTAATGGATTCCCGCCCGCAAAAGTTGTCCACATCAACGAGTCGACCTAGGCACCCGCTCAGTCACTGCATGACGGGGACACCATCTCGAAAACGCTGATGGTTAATCGTGCCTCGCTCGCGAGCTTGACCAGCAGACCGCGGACGTACATCTTGTGCCCGTTGTGCGCCTCGGGCGCATAGGCCATCGCATCGATCAGGTGAAACGTATTCGTGCCGGGAGGTCCAGTCGGCGCCGATGGCGCGGCCGACGCGGGCGGTGCCACCGAAGCCGGCTCGGTCGCTCGTGTGAGCAGCCATGTGCGCTCGGGACCCGGAACAAGGCAGCCCACGACCTCGACGTAGGAGAAGTCGCCGACAGGCGGAGGCGGCTTCGGTTGTCCGGCGACGACGCGGATCGTCTCGAGCGCTTCGGCGGTCAGTTCTCGCGTGCCCGCCCGGAACCCGTTCTCTTTCAACACGTGCGCCACGATGTCCAGATAGACATCGTCGGCGAGGCTCGCCGGCATGTTCCGCGGCATGGTCGTCGCGATTTTCGTGAAAAGCGCTTTCAGATCCTTCCCGGCAAACGCGCGCGCGAAGCGCGGCGCCTTGAGTGAGGGGCCGGTGTTGCCGCCGAGATCCGCGCGATGACAGCCGCTGCACGCGGCGTCGTATGCCTCAGCCCCGCGGCTCGCCTGGGCCTCGGTATAGACACCCTCGGCTACGGTTCTCGTGCTCTCCTGCACGCGAGCCACACACCACGTGACCTCGCCGCCTAGCGCGCCGCCCAAGGCCACGGCGAGCAACAAAAGCCTGGCAACCATCAGAGCCCCGGCTGGGGCGGCTTGACCAGCTCCCACGCGACGACGCCCGTGCGTTTGGTCGCTCGACGGAAGAGCCGTCCGCCCTGTGTGACGTACAACCAATGCCGGTCGGATCCGCCGAACGCGATGCTGTCGATCGGTGTGGCGTTGAACTCGGGCTTGTTCAGGATGTTCGTGCATCGCCCCGGCTGCTCGCACACCTGAATGCCCATGGCGCTGGTCGCCCACACGTACCCGAGCGAGTCGACCGCAAGCCCCGCGACGCCGCTGAAGAGTCCCTCTTCGGGCATTTCCAAGCGCTGAAACGGCTCGCCGTTGACGAGCGCCCCGTCCGCGGCGATTTGGAATGACCATTGATAGCGATCCATCCCGTCGCCCACGATGAGCATCGCCTGGTCCGGCGTCAGGGTGAGCGCCGTCGGGCTCATGATCTCTCCACCGCTGTACACGGTCCGTCGCTGCCCCGTACGGTCGATGTAGCCGACCGTCTTGTGCGCAGTGTCGACGAAGTAGATGGCGCCGCTCTTGGTGAGCGCGAGATCGTCGGCCTGGACGCGTTCGGCCACGACCCTCTCATCCCCGCGGGGCCCGTATGACACAAGCCGCCGGTTGGCGCGCTGCGTGGCGTAGAGTCGTCCGTCGGCGCCAAAGCGAAGCGCCCGCGCCCCGCCGGTGTTCTCCCTGAAGACTGTCACGCGTCGCGCGGCATCCGTTTGGTAGATGCGGTTGCTCGAGGGATCGGCGAAGAACACATCGCCTTCTTGGTTCACCGCCGGACTGATCGCGGACCTGTAGGAATCGCCGACGGGCTCCCACAATTTGTCGGGATAGATCAACGCGTACACGGCGCCGCGCGGACCGCTCCCCCGTCCGACAGCGCCTGCGCCTCTGCCCGGCGCAGGGGATGGCGCGGGGGGTGTGACCAGGGCGCGGCGCGGCACCAGCTCGGCAAAGATGCCGCGACCCGCCCCGGAAGCCGCCTCGCCAACCGCAATCGGTTGCGGGTAACCGCGCCACAGCCATCGCAGCGTCTCAGGCAAGATGGAGGCGCCGTGGCGGCTGCTGTGGCCGTCTTCCCCCAGCTCGATGCGCACGTCGTTGCCGGCAAACTCGAGCGCGGCAGCCATTCTGGGGTTCTCGAGATACCAGCTGCCGGCATAGTTGACCAGGTCCTGACGCCCGGTCTGCATGAAGACGCGGAGGGGCCGAGGCTCGGTTCTGCGAATCAAGCCCGGCAGCCGATCGGCGCCCCGGAAGTTGCCGAAGCTGCCGATCCAGGTGATGACGCGCCGGAACTGATCCGGCCGATTCCAGGCCGCAACGAACGCGCCGACCCCGCCCGTGCTCGTACCCGCGAGGCCGCGGTCGTTGGGATCGCTCGAGAGGTTGCAGGTCTTGGCGACGTCCGGGATGAGCTCGTCGACCAGAAAGCTTGCGAACCGCGGCGTGAGCGAGTCGTACTCGAAGATGCGCTCGTAACGATTCTGCGCCTGATCGGACAGCGCTGGCATGACACCCGGATCGATGAAAATCGCCGCCATCGGCGGCAGGTCGCGCCGGGCTATGAGGTTGTCGAGGACCACTGGCACGCGCACGTTATTGCCGGCATAGCCGCTGCCGTCCAGAAAGATCATGAACGGCATCGGCCGGGCAGGGTCGTACTGAGCCGGCACGTAAAGCTGGTAGTTGTGCCGCGTGCCCGGAAAGAACTTGCCAGGCGCCAGCGTGTGCCGCGTGAGCGTCCCCTGCGGCACGCCCGGCTGAGGTTGCGAGTCCGATCCCAGTAGGTAGTCTACCGGCGGCCCGCCGAGCGGAGCCTGCACCGGCGCGCCAGGTGTCTGCGCACCGAGCCAAACGGCGAGGCCGGCGAGCGCGTATCCCGCGACCGGTTTCATCGCTTGGACGGAATTTTCGGCACGCCGCCGCGGCTGACGATCAGCTTCGTCAGAAGAGTGACCGCGAGATCGACCGGCAGATTGTCCGCGATCGCAATCGGCGTGCGGCCGGCGTTGTTCAGCGCGTCGAGCTCTGCGCCGTGATCGGCGAGGAACTGAATCACCTCGCACACCTCGGCTTGCGTCCGCCCGTTAATCGCCACCGCGACGTGCATGATCGTGTCTCCTGCCGTCGTCATCCCGTCGACGTTCGGGTCGATCTCATACGCGTACTTGAACGTCGCAAGCCGCGCGCCCGCGGCCGCCGCCATCAGCACGCTCGTGCCGTCCTGCGCCTTGAGGTTGGGGTTCCCTCCGGCGGCGACGAGCGCCCGCATCACGTCCTCGTGATCGCCGCGCGCGGCCATCATCAGGGGCGTCTGCTCGCCGGCCGAACGGCCCCGTCCACCGCCGCCGCCCCGACCGCCGGCCGGCATCGCTGATTTCGTCGTGCGCGCGTTCGGATCGGCTCCGCTGTCGAGAAGCGCCCGTACCAGCTTGATGTCCCCGACTTCTGCTGCCAGATGCAGCGCCGTTTGACCCGCGCGATCGCGCCCGTCGAAATCTGCACCCGCCTCGAGCAGTGCCAGCCCGGCCGCCGTCTGCTTGAATTGCATCGCCACGATCAGGGGCTTGGCGCCCGACTTTACAACGACGTTCGGATCGGCCCCGGCCGCGAGCAGCGTGTTGATCGAGGGGACGTCGCCTTTGACCGCCGCGAAGACGAGCGGCGTGAAGCCAGCGCGGGACGCCGCGTTGACGTGCGCGCCCATCTCGACGAGGCCGGCGACGACGTCGCGGTGGCCCTCGGCCGCGGCCCACATGAGCGCGGTCTGCCCTCCGCGTGGCTCGGGCGTATTCACGTCGGCGCCGTTCCGAACCAGCTCACGGACCGCGTCGAGGCTGCCGGTCCCCGCCGCGATCATGACGGCCGTTTCGCCATTCCACCGGGCGTCTTGCGCGCGGCCGCCCGCGGCTAAGAGCCGCCGCAGGAGCCCCGCATCCCCGTTGGCCGCCGCCAGGGTCACTGGCGTCTCGCCGTATTCGTCACTCGTGTTGACGGTGGCTCCGGCATCCAGAAGGGCTTCCGCCATGCGCCGTTCGCCGAGGTATACCGCCCAGGCCAATGCCGTCGCGCCGTCGGCCTGCGCCCCGTTCACGTCCGCTTTCGCCGACAGCAGGGCGTCGAACACCTTCTCGTCGCGGCGCTTGACGGCCTCCAGCAGGCGAAGATCGCGCGCGCCAGCGCACAGCGGCAGCACCGCCCCGACCACCCAGATGGCCCAGAGATAGCCACGAGTGGCCGAACGCGCGCAGCGGAGCACACCAGCTGCCATCTACAAGTTCGTCAAGCGCCCCGTGCTGTCTCCGAACCCGTCGACACCGGGCACGCCCGCGAGGTCGAACATGTTCAGGAAGAGGTTGTTCAGCGGCGTTTCTTTCGGATAGGCCAGATGACGATTGCCCTGGATCCTGCCGTTCACTGTTCCCGCGAGCACGATCGGCAGATCGTCGTGCGTGTGAATGTTCGACTCGCTGATGCTGCTTCCAAATGCAATCAAGGAATGGTCCAGCAGCGTTCCCTCGCCATCGGCGGTCTCCTGCAGGCGCTTCAGGAGGTGGGCAAACATCGAAACGTGCAGCTCGTCAATCTTGATCAGCTTGTCGAGGCGCTCGCCGTCGCCCTGATGATGCGAGATCGAGTGATGCCCGTCGGAGATGCCGATCTCGCGGTACGCGCGGTTGCTGCCGTCGCGGCCGAGCATGAACGACGCGACGCGCGTCATGTCCGTCTGCCAGGCGAGGACCATCATGTCGATCATGAGCTTCGAATACTGCACGTAGTCGTCGGGCACGGCGCTCGGCCGATCCATGTAGGGCAGCTCCGTCGAGAGGCTCTGCGCTTCGGCCAGGCCGATGCGGCGTTCGATGTCGCGCACGGCTTCGAAGTATTCTTCAATTTTTCTCTTGTCGCCGCCGCCCAGCCGCCCCTGCAGGCGCGACAGGCTCTCGGCGACGTAATCGAGCACGCTCTTCTGTTTTTCGAGTCGGGCCGCGCGAACCCGCGGATCCGTGCTGTCACCGTCGCCAAACAGACGCTCGAACACCGTGCGCGGATTGATCTCCGCAGGCAGCGGACTGCTCGGTCCTCGCCATGACATGGACATATAGGCGCACGTGTAACCCGAGTCGCAGTTGCCGGCGAGCGGCTGCGGCTCCAGCCCCAGCTCGAGCGACGCCAGCTGCGTGTAGCTGCCAAGCGCCTTGGCGGCGATCTGATCGGCGGAGATCCCCAGGCGGAAATCGGCCCCCCCGGTCTTGAAGGGGTGAACGCCCGTCAGGAATGTCGCGGTCGCTCGCGCATGGTCGCCCGGACCGTCGCCGAGCGCTCGCCCGTTCACCTGCGCCAGCCCGCTGAACACATTGAGGTGGTCACGGAACGGCTCGAGCGCCTTCATCGTCGGACTGAACTCGAAGTTCACGCCGGCCGTTTTCGGCGTCCACATGAACGGACGTGGGCTCTTATCGCAGGCTCCGACGATACCGTTCGGCGTGTAGACGTAGCCGAGGCGGATTGGCGGCTTCGACTCGAGCGCCGAGAGCGCCGGCGTCATCGAGTCGAGCAGCGGCAGCGCAACGGTCGCGCCCACGCCGCGCAGGAACGTGCGCCGGGCCAGGGGGTGGTTCAAGTTGATCATGGCGCGGGCGCCCTCCTCATCTGGAACGGGGCACTCTTCACGACAGCCAATATCAAGGATGACATGCGGTAATTATCCCGCGCCGCGTCGCGATCGATCGAGCGAATTGTCGGACCGTCGTAGTACTCGATTCCGCGGCCCAGCGCATAGGTGAGCAGCTTTTCCGTCGCGGTTCGCACGAAATCGTCACGGTATTTGGTCATGAGCAGCTGCCGCAGCCCATCCGGGCCCGTGAACTCAGTGCCGTCGGGCAGCCTTCCGCTCGCGTCGATCGGCGCGCCGGCGTCCTTGGTACGCCATTGACCGACCGCGTCGTAGTTCTCGAGGGCAAATCCGATCGGGTCCATCCGAGCGTGGCACGCGGCGCAGGTGGGGTTGGACCGGTGCTCCTGCATCTGCTCCCGCAGGGACAGAGGCTTTCCGTGCGGTGCTGCCTTCAGCTCCGGAACATCGGGCGGCGGCGGCGGTGGCGGCGTGCCAAGCAGGTTCTCGAGAATCCATTTGCCGCGCTGCACCACGGAAGTTCGATTGGGATAGGAGGTGACCGTCAGCACGCTGCCCTGACCCAGCAGCCCGCGGCGGTTTGGGTCGGTCAGTGTCACCCGCCGGAACTGCGATCCGTACACTCGCGGGATCCCGTAGTGCTCCGCCAGACGCTGGTTGAGGAACGTATAGTCGCCGTCGAGCAGATCGAGCAGGCTGCGATCCTCGCGGAAGATGCTCGAGACGAAGAGCGTCGTTTCGGTGAGGAACGCCTGGCGCAGCGCTTCGTCGAAGGGCAGGATGACCGGATCAGGTCTCAGGGTTGCGATGGTTCTCAGCTGCAGCCATTGACCGGCGAAGTTCGAGACGAGCGCGTCGGCGCGCGGGTCGTCGAGCATCCGCCGAACCTGACGCTCGAGCGCCGACGGTTCGCTCAACCCGCCACGTTCCGCCAGGTCGAGCAGCTCGTCGTCCGGCATCGTGCTCCACAAGAAGAAGGAGAGCCGCGACGCGAGCTCGACATCCGTGATGCGGTGGGGCGTGCCGGGCAGCGAGCCCCGCGGATCCTGCTCGATGCGGAACAGGAACTCCGGCGACACGAGCATCGCTTCAATGGCGGCCTGGATCCCGTTCTCGAAATCGCCGGTGGCTCGCGCTTTCTCGTAGAAGCCGTACAGCGGCTGAAGGTCCGCGTTCGTCACCGGTCGCCGGAACGCCCGGTGTGCAAGCGCCTTCAGAATCGTCCGCGCGCACGCCGGCTCTTGCGCGGGCCGCGCGGGTCGGCACCCGAAGATCTTCCGGCGGCTGGGCGTGTCCCCGTGGCCCGTCGGCTCGTAGGGCCCGCCGATGACCAGCTTGCTGACTTCCGGCGTCCGCGCCATCACGTCGAATCGTTTCAGGCGGGTGCCGTTCAATCTCAGATCCACCGGCGACGGGATCTCCGTGTCGCTCGCGCGTCCCACCGCGGCGCCGGCGCCGCCCGGCGGCGCGTCGCGCTCGGGCTTCAGGTTCTCGCGCGGCGACGTCACGCCGACGGTGTGCAGCCCGGCTTTCACGGCGATGCGCACTTGATACGGATCGGTCTCGGTCTCTTCGTCCGCCTGAACGCCGAGGAACCGCACCTTGAAGACGTAATCGGCGTCGACCGGAAAGTAAAACGCGACGACAATGCCGCCACGCGAGTCGAACGGCAACTCGTCGTTCAATCGTTCATTGCGGCTGCCTTTGAGCGGATCGCGCTTCGCGTCGTAGATCTCCTCGACCGGCTTCATCGTCAGATCGCCGACCGCGAGGCGGCTCACCTTGTACGCCGCGGACAAGTATCGATCGAGCAGGGCCGGCGACGTGGACAAGACCGCCGCGACGTTGTCGAAGCCGTAGCCTGAATCATCGACCGGCAGCCATGCGCCGGGGCGGACGTCGACCCCCAGGAGATCGCGGACCGCATTGCTGTACTCTTCGCGATTCAGGCGATGCACCGGCGCGCGCCCCGGCTCCGGATGAGCGATCGCGGCCTGGTCCAGCGAGGCCTCGAGATAGGTCGCGAAGGCTTTGGCCGTCGGGCCGTCGGGTCGCGCCTGGACGCTCGGCGGCGGCATCTCGCCCGATCGCAGCTTCCGGGCGACCTTTTCCCATACCGGGGCGTGTTCGGGAATGTCGGCCATTCCGACGTTCTGGAGCGAGAGCCCCGCCGTCTTGAGCCGATCGTTGTGACAGGTGAGGCAGTACGTGCCGACGAGCCCCGCGTATTCAGCCGAGGCCGGCGGCGCCGACTCCACCGTGGACGGCGACTTCGGCGTCGGCGGTAGTGGTTGCCCGGTCGCCGGCGGCGGCTGTCGTGGCGCGGGCGGCTGCTGGGTAAGCGCCGGCACCGCCCCAGCGACCGCGAGCGCCCCGGCCACGAGGTACACCTTCGAGATGTACATCCGACGTTCCATTAGAACGCGAATCGCATTAGAACGCGAATCGCATTAGAACGCGAATCGGATCTGCAGCTGCATATTACGCAGCGGCTGCGCGCTGGTAGCGGCGCCGAACCCGGCGGTCTTCGGCGTCAGCCGCGTCGGGTCGAGTGAGCCGTCCGGGAGGTATTGCGAGTTCTGGATCTTCTGGTCCGTCGGGTTGTTGTAGATCACGGTGTTGTTCCGATTGTTGAAGATAACGGTATTGAACACGTTGAACACGTCCAGACGGAACTGAAACGTCCGATTGCCGCCGAGACGGACGCTCTTGGCGATCGACATGTCGACAGTGTGGTCGGGGCAGCCGCCGAGCAGGTAGCGCCCCGATTCCAGGCCGACACTCCCGTACGTCGGCCCCGCGACCGCGGCGGTATTGAACTGCGCGTACTGGTTGCTCGAGCAGCCGGACCCGGGATCCCCAACGTAGCGGATCTTGGCCGCATAGTCGGGCGAGCCGGTCAGGTTCACGCTGGCGCCGTTGTTCTGGTACGTGTACGTGACGTCGTAGCGGCCGTTCGACGCGCCGGTCGGGTTCGCCTGTGCCGCGCCGTTTGCCTGAATCGCGCCAGGCTGATATGCCGAACCGGCGGTCAGCACGCCCGACAACTGCCAGTCGCTCAACAGCGCGTTCGCGACGCTGCCCATCCGCGACGGACCCGGGATGTTCCACAGCGCGTAGCTCTTGATCACGTGCCTCTGCAGCGCGAGGTTCTCGTTCAGCGCCTCGTACTGCGCCTGATCCTGCCGGATCGAGATTGTGCCGTCAGCGGCGTGCTGCAGCCGCAGTTGCAGGCCGGTGTTGCCCTTCAGCGACAACCCGAGGTTGTAGTTCGTGCCGAAGGCAAGGCCATTCTGGAAGCGGCGACTCAGCGACATCTGGATGCCGTGATACTCGTCCCAGAACCGCGTCTCCTGATCGTTGATGTTGCTGAATCCGCGGAACGTCCGCAGCAGGTTCGACGTGTAGGCGGTCGCACCAGGAACGGAGCTCGTGCCGAGCGTCGGATCCTGGTTCTGGGTTAGATACGCGGCGCCGATGTCCACGGCGTTGAGGTCGACCGCGCCATTCGCGCCGCCCTGGAACGCTCGGACCCGGTTGAAGCCGTGATTGCCGATATAGGAGACGTCGACCATCGTGGCCCACGGCAGCGCCATCTGAACGCCGCCCTGCCACTGCCATGACGAGGGAATCTGCGCGTTGTACTGAAAGGTGATCATCGACGGCACGCCCACGCTGCTGAGGCCGGTGCCGAGCGTCGAGAGCTGGCCGTTGCGCAGATCCTGTGCCGTCGAGATCGGCGGGTTCCCTGGAATCGAGAAGACGGTGTTGCCATCGGGACGGTCGAAGAACAGACCGCCACCGCCGCGCAGTATGAACGTTTGATTGCCGGTCAGGTCGTAGGCAATCCCGAAGCGAGGTCCGACCACAAGCGTCGGCCAGACGTATGAGGTATTGGCGATGCCGTTGCCCGCCTGCAAGACACCGTTCGTCACATTGCCGGTACCGGGAACCACCGTGCCGATGAGCGCCGCGCTGTTCGCCGCGCCTGGCGCAGTGACGATCTGACCGGTCCGTGGATCGACGGCGTTGCGCGCGTTCCCCGAGCAGACGGTCGCTCCGTTGCTGCAACCCGACACGTACAAGAGTGGGGCACTGGCGAGCGACCATTGGTCTGGAAAGAAATTCGACATCTGCAGGAACTGATCGTACTGTGGCTGCTGATGCGTGAACCGCACGCCGTAGTCGAGCGTCAGCCGTGAGTTGACCTTCCAATTGTCCTGCACGTAGAACTCGGTGTTGTTGTAAATCATGCTGCCTTCGATGAGCTTCGACTGCTGCAGGTACTGGGTGAAGACGCCGAGCGCCGCGTTCGCGAAGCCGAACCCGGTGTCGAGGGCGTTGTTCGTGTCGTTGCCGAAGTTCACGTACCCCTGGAACCCGAGGTTGGGTACGCCGCCTGCGCCGGTGTTCTGCGCTTTGTAGCTGTGGTTGTTGTAAAAGCCTGCTTTGAATGTGTGACTCCCGGCCACCTTCGTCAGGCTGATCGCCACGTCCTGGGTGCGGTTGATGTTCAGGAACCCTGGAAAGAGCTGATTGGGCGGTCCGGGCAGGTCTCCAACGCCGCCCACGATTCGGTTGCCCCATCCGAACGCCGGCGGGAGGTTGATCGTCTTGCCGTCCCACCAGACGGGATTGAGATCGTTCAGCACCCCGAACGCGTAGTAACGCGGATCGACCACGCCGGCGTTCGGGTACAACAACGGAAAGCCGGGGAGACTCGCAAGGCGGTTCGACGACGGGTTGACGAGGATGCCGCCCGTCAGAATGCTACCGATCGAGCCGCCGCCGGCGAGCTGGTTGCGGATGAATCCGTAAGTGCCCTCGAGAAACGTCGAGTTGTTGATCTGATAGTCGACCGTTGCTCCGTAATTCGTGATGAAGGGATACGGATTCTGTACGTCGCTGAATCCCTGGATGGAGCCCGGTGTGATCAGCTTGCGCGCACGCTGCCCGGAATACTTGCCAGTGAAGCGCAGCTTCTGCGACAGCTGGTAGTCAACGCGGACCGACGGCTGCTGCGTCAAATTGTCGGTCGTCGGCGCGTCGACCTGGGAGTTGTAGTTCTGGCCCGGCAGCTGCGTCACGTTCGACAGCGGATAGCGATTGAGGATCTCCTGACCGATTGGATAGAGACGGTTCTGTGGAATCTTGCCGAGGACGCCGCCGTCCTGGAAGCAGCCGGCCGTGTTCGTCGCCGCACACGGCTGCGACGACAGGGGATCCTTGATCAGATTGAAAAGCGCGCCGGTGTTGTCGCGCGTCTGCGAGAAATCGCCGGCGCGC
>DATKHR010000173.1:0-2522 GCA_035510155.1 Vicinamibacterales bacterium | reverse complement strand
CCGCCGTGACCGCCGGCGGTTGCGATCCCGACGCCATGACGACGGCGCGCGCAGCGAGCGCTTGCCCGTGCGAGCGCCGGAAGCCGTCGGCGCCCGGGAGCGGATCACCAGCCGCGATCCATGGCGCATCTGGCCGCGCGCTCGCAAATTCGCGAATCCGCCCGGCCGCATCGACTGCAGCGTCTTCGGGCAGCGGCACCCATGCCCATCCGGTGACACGATCGGCCGCCATGAACAACGGCCGCTCGCGGGCGCCAAGCGATTTCGCAAGTTCGCCGGTGAACCGTTCCATTACCGCGAGTTCGTTACTGCTGTCCGATTCGGCGCACCAAACGATCATTGACAGATGACTCCGTCGCAGCGGGTAGCCGATCGCCTCCGCTGTCTTGTCGACGTCGATTTCGCCATCGTCGAGCACTTCACGGACTCGCAATGCGCGTAGGCGGTTTTCGTTCGCGAGCCAGCGATCGCGTTCATTTTGATAAACCGTAAGCACCAGCTGAGAGATTTTGTCGACGTAGCGAAACGAGGTTGACGTGATCTGCTCGAATACGTCCAGGCCGACCTGTCCGTCCAAGTGGGCGGCGCGAATTTCGTCGAGCACCATCTTCACGAATGCCAGGTGGCCGAGCCGGTAAGTGCGCACCAAGGCGTCAGCGTCCACCCCGCGCTGCGCGAGACGCCGCGCATGCTCAAGCGCTGCCGTCGCGGGCTCGATGTCCGCAATCGGGATGCCGTGGCGAATCGCCGGGAAGAAGGTGTCAAAGTTGCCCGCCACCGAGTCATGGATCAACTCATGCAGGTCGCCGGCGCCGGCGATTTCCGGGATCTCGGCGACCAGAAACTCCTGGGTAGAGCGGGTGATCTCGGGCAGCTTGTCATCGAGACGGCCGACGATCATCGCCACCGACTTCGCGACGAGCGCCTCGTCCTCGGGGCTCCGCTCCGACATGAGTCGACTGTATCGGTTTGTCCGCAGCAGCCAAAGGAGCGTTGAAAACCGGACGAAGGTTCGTCGGCTGCGGACGTGGCTCCCCGGCCCGAGCGCTCATAGTGTTTCTGACGAACGCAAACATCGAAAACTCAAATTGAGCGTTCGGAATCGAAAACAACCCTTCCCGCGTGGAGAAAGTGAGTGAATTGTGTTTACCCTCATACCGCTCTTGATGCTGATTCTGTCTCCGGTGCTAATTCCGGCCGGCGTCCACGCGGTCCATGCTCTGTCCGAGTTTCGCCGGTCCTAATCACTGAATCCGAAGATGTTTCCAGGAACCCATGCGGCATCCGCCCCGAATCGTCCCGCCGTCGTGATGGCCGGTTCGGGCAAGACCGTCACCTACCGCGAGCTTGACGACAATTCGGCGCGGCTCGCATCGGCGCTGCACGCGCTCGGGCTGCGCCCCGGCGACGTCATCGCCCTGGTGTCGGACAATTCGGCCGAGGCCTTCGAGGTCTATTGGGCGGCACTACGTTCCGGCTTGTACATCACCTTTGTCAATTGGCATCTTGCCCCGGAGGAAGCCGCATACATCCTGCGCGACAGCGGTGCTCGGGTCGTGATCGCCTCGGCCGGGGCACGGGCCGTCGCCGAAGCCGTCGTGTCAGTGGTGCCCGAAGTCAAGCAGTGGTACGCGTTCGGCGGGGACCTCGCCGGCTACCAGTCCTACTCCGGGTTGTTGGCGGCCGCGGGACCGCGGTTGATCGACCAACCCCGCGGTTCGGAGATGCTCTACTCGTCGGGCACCACCGGCCGACCCAAGGGCATCAAGCCGCGTTTGCAGCCGGGGCACGTCGATGAGCCGGGTGATCCGCTGGTTTCGTTGCTCGCGAACGTGTTCGGGATAACCGAGCACGACGTCTACCTTTCGCCGGCGCCGATCTATCACACCGCGCCACTGAAATGGTGCGCCTCGGTCCAGGCTTTGGGCGGCACGGTAGTCGTGATGGAGCGGTTCGATGCCGAGGAGGCGCTGGCCGCGATCGAGCGGTTCCGGATCACGGTCACCCAGATGGTGCCGACCATGTTCGTGCGCATGCTGCAGTTGCCGGACGAGACGCGGACCGCGTACGACGTGTCGTCGCTGCGGTTGGCCGTGCACGCCGCGGCGCCGTGTCCGCCCGACGTCAAGGACGCGATGATCTCCTGGTGGGGGCCGATTCTCGTCGAATACTACGGCGCGACCGAGCAACACGGCACCACGGTCATCACGACCGGCGAATGGCGGACGAAGCGGGGATCCGTGGGCAAGGCTGCGATGGGCGTCCTGCATATCTGCGACGACGACGGACGCGAGCTTCCCGCCGGCGAGACCGGCGCAATTTATTTCGAGCGCGACGTCGCGCCGTTCGAGTACCACAACGACCCGGAAAAGACCACCGCGTCAAGGCATCCCGCGCACGACAACTGGTGCACCGTCGGCGACGTCGGCTACCTGGATGACGACGGCTATCTGTTCCTGACGGATCGCAAGGGGTTCATGATCATCTCGGGTGGGGTCAACATCTATCCCCAGGAGGTCGAG
>DATKHR010000172.1:0-18072 GCA_035510155.1 Vicinamibacterales bacterium | reverse complement strand
GCTCTCGCTGCCGCTGCTCGAAGCGATGGTGCCGGCGCTCACGCCGCTGCGGCTGACGGCGGCGTCGCCGGCCCGGCGATTCGTCGGCATCTGGCATCCGCACGGTGCAGCGCCCGGCTACTGGAGCCCCACGAAGGAAGGTCGCGACTTCGACTTCTCGTTCATCACGAAGCCGCTCGAGCCGTTCCGCGATCGCACCGTCCTCATCACCGGTCTCGACATGCCTGAAGCCATGGCGACCGACGACGAGCCCGGCGGCGATCACGCGCGCGGCGCGGTGCTGCTCTCGGGAGCGCGGCCGCGACGCAACGCCGTCGCGCCGTTCCTCGGCGAGACGATCGACCAGACCATCGCGAAGAAGTACGGCCAGAACACGATTCTGCCGTCGCTGCAGCTCGGCGTCGAGGACACCGGCAACTTCGGCAACTGCAACTGGGGCTACAGCTGCGCCTACACGAACTCCATCTCGTGGGCATCGCCCACCGAGCCGCTCCCGACGCAGGTGAACCCGCGCGTGGTGTTCGAGCGCATGTTCGGCGACGGGGCAAGCCAGGAAGAGCGCATGGCCGGACGCAAGACCAACGCCAGCATCCTCGATTCGGTGACGCGCGAGCTCGGATCGCTGAAGAAGGATCTCGATGCCGGCGATCGCGCGCGGCTCGATACGTACCTCGAGAACATCCACGAGCTCGAGCGCCGGATCAAGATCGCGACGCGCGAGTCGACGCGGGAACTCTCGATGGACGTGCCGTTCGGCCTGCCCGAGAGCAAGCACGTCCACTTCCGTCTGATGTACGACCTGATGGCGCTCGCCTTCGAAGGCGACATCACCCGCGTCGGGACGTTCATGCTGGGGCGCGATCTGAGCGGCACCACATTTCCCGAGTCGGGCTTCACCGGAGGCTGGCACGCGACGTCGCATCATGGCGACAAGCCGGAGAACGTCGCCAACTACGCGAAGATCAACCGCTATCACGTGCAGAACCTGGTGTATTTCTGCGAGAAGCTGCGCAGCATTCCTGACGGCGACGGCACGCTGCTCGATCACGTGTTGATCTACAAGGGCAGCAACATGGGCAACTCACACCGGCACGCGCACGAGAAGGTGCCCGTCATGCTCGTCGGCGGCATCGACGGGACGTTCAAGGGCAATCGGCATCTGGTGTTTCCCGACAACACGCAGCGGACCTCGAACATGCTTCTGAGCATCCTGCACTTGTACGGGGTCGAGCAGAACAAGATCGGCACAAGCACAGGCGATCTCCCGTACCTCGAGATGCTGTGACCGTCGAGCCGTCAGGAGCGGAGAGCGAGCGATGAAGCTGAACGGGTGGCTGTTGGCCGCAGTCGCTTTGGCTACAGCAACACCGGCTGCCGCGCAGTTCTTGAGCAAGCCGACGCGGCCGCAAGTCGACACGCCGCGAGGCCCCGTACGGACGGTCATTTTGACGCGCTGCAGCTCGTGTCATGGCATCGACGATTACGCGTACTACGCGCTCGATCGGGCGGGATGGAACACGCTCCTCGAGCGCAAACATCCGGGCCTCAAAGCGCTCATCGACGACGCCGATCGGGAGATCCTGCTCGCTTGGGTCGCCGCGAAGTTCGGTCCCGACACGAAACCGTTCCCGCGCGCGTACGTGCCACCCGAGATCACGACGTTTTTGAGCGATGCCGAAGCGAATACACTGATGAACCGCGCCTGCAGCACCTGCCACGCGGTCGACAAGGTCAATGCCGCACGCTACAGTCCGGATCGCTGGCGTGTCGTGACCGTCGACATGCGCGAACGCGGCGCGAAAATCTCCAACGAGGAGCTCGAGCGACTCGTCGAGTGGCTCGGACGGGTCAAAGGGACGAACCCGCAGCAATGACGATCCGCTTCGCGCTTCTCGCGCTCGCGTCGGCGCTGCTGCAGCAAGCGCCGGGGACCGGCGACGTCACGTTGACGGCGACGTCCACGAACGTCCGTCAGCCTGGGAGTCCGGTCAGGATTCACATCCTGCGGTGGTCCACTGACGACGAACGACACGCCTTGACGGCGGCGATGCAAGTACCGGCCCCGACCGCCCGAGGCCCCGCGCCGGCGGAGGATTCTGCCGATGCGGCACGAGGTGGACGTGCTGGTGCGGCGGGACGCGGAGCTCCGGCGGGGCGCGGCCGCGGGGCGCGCGGTGCCGGTCGCGGCGAGGCGCCGCTCGGTCCGATCGGAGCGCTGACCGCGGTCATTTCGCGCGCACAGACGATCGGCTACATTTGGACCAACGACGTGACCGGATACGCGATCAAGTACGCATGCCGCGTGCCGCTCGCGGGCGGGGACCGGATTCTGCTCGCGACCGACCGGCGCTTCGGCGCGAACAGCGTCGCCTGGTCGCTCACGAGTGGTGCGCCGTCGACCGATTATGCCTTTACGCTGTTCGAGTTGCACCTCGACTCGAGTGGTTCGGGCGAGGGCAAAGCGTCACTCACCGCGAACGTCGCGGTAGACGACGGTGCACAGACGATTGCGCTCCGGGATTACGACGCGGCGCCACCCATCCTCGTGCTGCGAAACGCGCGTCCGCGAAGCAGCGGGAGCCAGTGACATGATCGATCGTGTCTCACTCGTCGTGACGGCGAGTGCCCTCATCGGGGTCGTCCTCGCGCTGCTGGCAGGCGCTGCGCTCGAAGGCGCGAGCAGTGAACTTGCGGATGCCGCGATGAAGGGCTCTCGCGACGCGGTGCGAGCGCTGCTGCAGCGCGGCGCCGACGTCAATGCGCCGCAGGTCGACGGGACAACGGCCCTGCACTGGGCGGTGCGACAGGACGATCTGGAGCTCGCCGCGTGGCTCATTGCGGCCGGCGCGCGAGTGTCGACCGCGAACCGCGACGGCGCCACGCCGATGCAGCTCGCCGCGCTGAACGGCAACGGACCGATGCTCGAACTGCTGATCAAGGCTGGTGCCGATCCGAACGCGCGGCTCGGGCAGCACGGCGACACGGCGTTGATGATGGCGGCGCGGACTGGCAAGACCGACGCGATCACCGTGCTGCTGGCGCGCGGCGCAGCGGTCAATACGACGGAGACCTGGGGCGGGACGACGCCGCTCATGTTTGCCGTCGCCGAGCATCATCCCGCCGCGGCCAGGTTGCTGATCGGGGCGGGTGCCGACGTGAACGCCCGCTCGTATTTCGTGCCTGCGGCCAACGGCCGCGGCTTCGAGGGACGCACGCCGCTCGCGAACGCGCCTGATCGTCCCGAGGAGTTCGCCAGCGGTGTGTTGACCCCGCTGATGTTCGCCGCGCGTGAAGGCGACCTCGAGTCCGCGCGCCTGCTGATCGCGGCGCGCGCCGACGTGAACGCGATTTCGGGAGACGGCAAGAACGCGCTCGGCCTCGCGATCTTCAACGGCAACTACGATGTCGCCTCGCTGCTCGCCGAGAGCCGCGCGGACGTCAATCACCACGACGTTCAGGGCTTCACGCCGCTGTTCTGGGCGGTGGATCGACGTAACATGGAAACGGCGCCGAACTTTCCATGGATGATCACCGCCGATTCGCTCCCGCTCATCGGCAAGCTGCTCAACGCGGGTGCCGACCCCAATGCGCTGGTCAACAACACGCCACGGGCGCGGATGCGTGCGGGGTCACCGCGCATCGTGTTCGCCACGGCGCTGATGCGGGCCGCGTTCTCGGCCGACCTCGAGCTCGTGCAGCTGCTGCTCGACTGGGGCGCCGACGCGACGATCATCTCGAAGGACGGCGAGACGATGGTCGAGGCGGCGGCGGGGCTCGGATTCATTCAAGGCTACAGCAAAGGGAAGTCGCCGACCGAACGCCTTGAGGTGGTGAAGCTGTTCGTGCAGCTCGGTGCCGACGTCAACGAGGCCGATGACTACGGCATCACGCCACTCATGGTCGCCGGCAACATGGGCGATACGAACGTCATTCAGTATCTCGTCGACGTGGGCGCCGATCTCGGCGCCTACGATCTCGGCAAGAAGAACGACGGCGCGTTCGGCGCCAGCGTCGAGCCGCTGATGCCGATCGACTACGCCATCGGCGTCGGTACGTTCGTTCCGAACAACGCCGTCATCATGCACGAGGAAGCCTACGCGCTGATGGCCCGGCTGATGAAGGAACGGGGGATCACACACACCACATCTGAGTGCACGCTGCGTGGATTCACCTGCGCGCAGGCGAATGTGGATCCGAAAGTGGCCACCCCAGCCGAGATCGCGAAGATCAGAGCGATCCAAACGGGACCGCAGGTGCAGGGGATTACCGGCGGGTTGGCTGTCAAGGATCCGAAGGATCCGAAAAAGCCCCAGTAGGGACAGTCTTCAGGCTTCTCGGCCCGCCTGACTGCGCCCTCATGATTGAATCACCTTCCTCGGACACGGCTGGCTCAGACCGCATCGCGCGCAGCCCAGCTCGTCCGACCCAACCGGGCTGGTTGCGCTGGTTTCCCGGCTTGATCACGCTGCGTACGTACAAGCGATCGTGGCTGCGGCACGACGTGGTGGCTGGACTCGTGATGACGACCATGCTCGTGCCGGTCGGCATTGCCTACGCCGAGGCATCGGGGGTGCCCGGGATCAACGGTCTCTACGCGACCATCGTGCCGCTCGTCGCCTACGCCTTGTTCGGTCCCAGCCGCATTCTCGTTCTCGGTCCGGACTCGGCGCTTGCCGCGGTGATCCTCGCCGTTGTGCTGCCGATTTCCGCGGGCGACCCGACGCGGGCGGTTGCGGTGGCCGGCCTGATGGCAATCGTCTCGGGTGTGGTCTGCGTTGCGGCAGGCCTCGCGCGTCTCGGCTTCATCACGGAGCTACTCTCGAAGCCCATCCGCTACGGCTATATGAACGGGATCGCGCTGACGGTGCTGCTCAGCCAGCTTCCAAAGCTCTTCGGCTTTTCGGTCGCTGGCGGTGGACCGTTTCGGCAGATGCGAGGAATTGTCGAAAGCATTGCAGCGGGGAGCACGAACGACGCGGCGCTCGCGATCGGCGCCGGCGTGCTCGCGATGATTCTGGTGTTGAAGCGGTGGCCGCGGATCCCCGGCATTTTGATCGCCGTGGTCAGCGCGACCGTGGTGGTTTCGGCCTTCGATCTTGCCGCTCGTGCAGGCGTCTCCGTCCTGGGACCTTTGCCACAGGGGTTGCCGTCGCCAGGCTTTCCGTTCGTCCCCATCGACACCGTGACCCAAATCATGATGGGCGGCATCGCGGTCGCTCTCGTCTCGTTCGCCGACACGAGCGTGCTCTCTCGAACCTATGCCGCGCGCCTGCATGCACCAGTCGATCCGAATCAGGAGATGATCGGCCTCGGTGTTGCCAACCTCGCAGCCGGCTTCTTTCGGGGTTTCCCGATCAGCAGCAGCTCGTCGCGGACGCCAGTGGCGGAAGCCGCCGGCGCCAGGACCCAACTGACCGGGGTCGTCGGCGCACTCGCGATCGCGTTGCTGTTGATGCTCGCGCCCGATCTGCTCCAGCACCTGCCGAACACCGCTCTCGCCGCGGTCGTCATCGCGTCCGCCATCGGCCTGATTGAAATCTCGGACCTGAAACGCATCTACCGCATTCAGCGCTGGGAGTTCTGGCTTTCAATGACGTGTTTCGCGGGCGTGGCCGCATTCGGCGCCATTCCCGGCATCGCGCTTGCGATCATGATGGCGGTGATCGAGTTCCTCTGGGACGGCTGGCGCCCGCATTCGGCCGTGCTGGGCCGAGTCGACCAGGTCAAGGGCTACCACGACATCACCCGCTATCCTGAGGCACGGCTGATCCCGGGTCTCGTGCTGTTCCGGTGGGATGCGCCGCTGTTCTTCGCCAACGCCGAGTTTTTTCACGAACGCGTCATGGACGCCGTCGCGAGCTCACCGACGGCGGTCCGCTGGCTCGTCGTCGCGGCGGAGCCGGTTACCAGCGTCGACGTCACCGCAGCCGATGCGGTCGCGCAGCTCGATGACTCACTGCATGCCGCGGGCGTCGAGTTGTGCTTCGCCGAGATGAAGGATCCGGTCAAGGACAAGCTGAAACGGTTCGGGCTCTTCACGCGCCTCGGTGAGCACACGTTCTTCGCAACCCTCGGCGAGGCGGTGGGCGCTTATCTCGCGCAGTACCCCGTCGATTGGGTCGACTGGGAGGATCGCAAGCCTCCTAGCTGAGCCAGGAGTCAAGGACCTTGTTGCTGGCGATCTGGCCTCCGGTCAGAGCCGCCACAGCATCGCCGCGAGCCCGACCGTCCCTATTGCCCTCCCATAGAGCTGGCGCATGAGGCCAAGGACGTCTGTCTGCTGAACCCGCTCGACGATCAGGCCGTCATCGACGCGGACGAAGTCAAAAAAGCTCGCCTCAAAGGAGCGCTTGGTGGCTGGCGCGCCGTAGAGCCGACCCGTCGCGGTCCCTCGAGCCGTACCGTGGGCAAGAGCGACGTCGCCTGTCGCAACGACGTCGTGCAGGTCAACGTGTAAGTTAGGGAGACCTTGCCACACCTGTCGGATTGAATGCTTCGCCTCGTCCCATCCGACGACGCCACGCGTAAAACCGACGCAATTCTCTCGATAGCGCTTAGAATCCACCAGCTTGCCCGCCGCCTCGAGATCCTGGCGATTCACTGCGTCGATGAAGGTTCGATAGACCTGGGCTATCTCGGCGGCCATGATGTCCCTCCCGCTTCTGAGGAGCGCGGCGTGCGGCTATTTGAGTGTGAAGGCAAAGAGTTTGTTGTTGCCGCTGCCCTCCACCGGCCCGGGCCTCGAGTAGCCCGAGCCCCAATAGACAGACCTGTTGACAATCGCCGGGCCCGAATTCACCGAACTACCGGCCGGCCGCGCCCAGAGGATCTGCCCGGTCGCCCCATCCAGTGCGTAGAACTCGTTCCCGCGCTTCGCCATGGACGCGGCATAGACGATGCCGTTCGCCGCCGATACGGGTGCGAGGTCCCATACGCCTACCGTCTGGTCTCCCACCATCTCCGTCTGTGGATCCGCTGTCTGCCAGATGATCTTGCCGGTCTCCGGGTCGAGGGCGGCCCAAGAACCACCAGTGGCCACGGTGTTCGTCAAGGTGCCGTTCCGCGTCAGCCGGTACGGGATGTGGTGCTGGTTCGTAATCGACACGTAGATCCGGTGGCCGTCATAAGCCGTGCCCCACTCCATCCCACCCATGTCACCGCCAGGCCCGATGAGCGTATTCCAGATGAAATCTCCGGTCTTCGCGTCGAGGACGATGTAGACGCCGCTCTTTTCCCCAACGCCGACGACCGTGCGCTTGTGCCTGCCGTCGCCAATCTCGAAGACGTTCGGACCGGAACCACCGAGGTCCCATTTGTCGCCACCATGCAGGGGGTGGTCGGACGCCGGGGCGCACCAGGTGACCTCCGGCGGCTGAGACCCGCACGCTCTCTGCCAGGCGGCGTCTCCTACCACGCGGTACGACCAGACCGGGACGCCGGTCTGCAGGTCGAACGCGACGATTGAACTGAGATAAGAACCGGGCTGCTCGCACGATTCATTGAAGCCATTCGGATCGCTGGCGTGGCATGCCTTCACGGCCGCTGGTTCTCCGGCGGCGACCTTGAAGGTCCCGAAGACGAGCCCGTCCGAAAGGTCAACGGCCGGCGGCGCGAACATCACCGCGCCCCAGTAGCCTCCGGGAAGGCCATCGGGGTTAGGCAGCGAGTAGCTTCGCCAAAGTATGGCGCCTGTCTGCGCCTCGAGAGCAACCAGCGCGCCCGGGTAGGTCGACACCCCTGCTTGCGACGTGCCGACGTAAATCGTGTCGCCGGCGAGAACCGGCGACCCCGTGATGATCGCGCGCGGATCCGGATCCAACAGGGTGATCCAACGCAGGTGGCCCGTTTTTGCGTCGATCCCCATCATGTTCGGGGCACTCAGATCGCCGATGAGGACCGTGTGGCCGGCGAGCGACGGGCTCGTGCGCGTGAGGTCCCCGGGGATCCCAGTGTAATCCGACACCACATGCGACCAGATGACGTCGCCAGTGTCGGCGTTGAGCTTCCAGAGCGTGCCGCCAAAGTCGCCGAAATACACCGCGTCGTCCACGACGGCCGGCGTCGCCGAGACGTCGCCCGTCGTCGTGGCCACCCATTTGACCGCGAGCCGACCCACGTTCTCGGGCCTGATGCTCCGCTCGAAGGGCTGACTGCGCGTGTCTGACGGATCGTGACCGATCATCCTCCAGTCGTGTCCACTGCCGTCCGCCAAGATCCGTGACACTCCCGCGAGTACCGCGGTCAGAATGATGATCAGGACGATCGTCGGCAGACGCGGCCAGGGCCTGGCGCTTCGTTCGGGGTGATGACTTCCAGCCATGATCCCTCCACCACAATGCAGTCCGTCGGCGGGTTCGACTGAATCCGCAACAGGATAGCCTACGCTGACAGTCCGGCCCGCGCAGCGTTGTAGGTGTCGTCGTCATCACGGCCGAGTCGGGTTTGTAGCTATTCGTGTTTCAGAGCTTCCACAGGATCGAGCGTGGCGGCTCTGTAGGCCGGCCACGTCGAGAACGTCAGATTCAGCAGGAGTGCGGAACCGAGCGCTAAAGACGCCGTGAGCGCATCGAACACGAAAGGCACCTGCGCTTGATGTGCGACGATGCGCGTGCCGCTCCAACCGAGCGCGAGGCCCGCGGCTGATCCCACCGCCGCCAGGACGGCCGCCTCAAAGGCAAACTGAACGAAGATATTCATAGCTGTTGCGCCCAGGGCTCGGCGTGTGCCGACTTCAGTCGTACGATCGCGAACGGCGATCCACGCCATCGCAAGTACACCCAGACCCGACACCACGAGCCCGCTCCAGCCGACCCAGCTCACCAAGAATCCGAGCCGGCCTGAAGAGGTGACCTGCGTATCCACCAGCTCCTTCTGGCTCTGGACTTGAAAGTCATCGGGATGCGTCGCTGACGCGCGGTGTCTGACCCGAAGCACGCCGGCAATGTCAGCCGCTGATCGATCCATCTCGTTCCAGCTCCGAATCTCCAACGCGATGCCGTTGAAGTAGTCGATGTTCATCAGTCGGCGCATCGCTGTTGTCAGCGGCACGTAGACTTGCTGATCCTCGTTAGCGACATCCAAGCCCTGACCCCGCTCAGTCATGACGCCCAGCACGGTAAACGGTACGCGGTTGATGAATAATCGGCGGTCGATCGGCGATTTGGTGCCGTACAGATCCGACGCGACCGTGCGGCCGAGCAGCGCGACCCGCGCGGAACGGCGGACATCCGTGTCATCGAATGCCGTGCCCTGATCGATCGGCCAGGATTTGATCGCAAAGTACGCGGGCTCGCAGCCGACGACCGGTGAGACTTTGGAGAAGTCGCCCGCTTTGAGACGAAGTGCAATGGACACGATGGGCGACGAGCGCACGACGTCGGCGACTTCGCGGCGAACGGCCGTGTAATCGCCTTCCCTTAGTGTCGTGACAATGGCTCCCGTCCGCGCCCGGCCCCCGCGCGCTCGATCCGGCTGCGCCGTGACCATCACGACATTGGTCCCCATCCGACGGATTTGATCCAGCACTTGCTGCCGGCCGCCCGCCGCAAAGTCGACGGAGACGATCACGCCGGCGACGCCAAGGGACGCACATCCGACCACGAGTGATGAGCGCAGACGAAAGCGCCACAGCTGGCGCACCGATCTATGCAGTAAGGATGAATAGGTCGTGCGCACATTCACGATCGCAGGGCCGCAATGGGATCGACATTCGACGCTTTCCACGCGGGATGGAGACCGAAGACGACCCCGAGCGTGACTGACATCAGGGCCGCGCCGGCAATCGCCTTCCAAGCGAGCGTCGGCGGCAACTTCTGGACCATCGTCGCGACAGTCGTGCCACCAACGCCGCATCCAATGCCGAACACACCGCCCATCGTGGAGACGGTCGCCGCTTCGATGAGGAACTGCACGAGCACATCCCGTTTCGTGGCGCCGACCGATCGACGGACGCCGATCTCCTTCCGCCGCTCCGAGACAGCCATCAGCATGAGGCTCATGATGACCACGCCACCCACGAGAGTCGCGAGCACGCCGACGCCCGTCAGCACCTTCGAGAGTGTGGAGCCGACCTCCGTCACGCGCGCCATCGCGGCACGAGGATTCGTAATCGTGAAGTCGTCCTGCGCCGTGGCCGCGAGACGATGCCGCTCGCGCAGCAACGTCGTGATGGCGGTCACGGTCTGATCACCTTGCCCGGGATCCTTAAGCTGGGCGATGACCATCGTGAGAAAGTCGCGATTGAAGAGGCGTTTCGACGCCGTGCTCACCGGAATCAGCAGCAGGTTATCGAGGCTGCCGCCGCCAGGTCCGGCGCCACGTGACGCCAGAATGCCGACGATCTGAAACGGGACATCCGCGATTCGCACGGTGCGACCGATTGGGTTCTCGTCCGTGAAGAGCGTCGCCTTCACGTCAGCGCCGAGGACCGCCACGCGCGCGAGTGAGCGGACATCTTCATCCGAGATACCTCGGCCATCGGCGACGTCGTCATCTCGGAGGGCGGTCCAATTTGACGAAACGCCGAACACCGCCGGACTGGTGGTCTTGTCGCGATATTTCACGTCGATATCGAAGGCGTTTTGGACCTCGGCGACCCGCCGGACGTTGGCGATGTCGGAGGCGATGGCTTTCGCATCCTCGAACTTCAACGACGGCTCGACCGTGGTCAGCGAGGGCATCCCACGCGTCCGTCCGGCGCCCGGACGCACAATGACCGTGTCGAACGTGCCGATCATCCGTTTGAAGCGGCGCATCGTCTCTTCTTTCGTGCTTTCGCCGAGGGACGCGAGCGCGGTCAAGGTGGCGACGCCAATCGTGACGCCGAGCATCATGAAGCACGCGCGCAGGCGGTGACGGGTGAGCGTGCGAATCGCCAACTGGCTGGCGCGGGAGAGACTCATGGCGCCCCTGCGGCGAGGAGGCGATCCGACACGAGCGTGCCATCGCGCAACGCCAGTTCCCTTTCGGCAAACGACGCGACGTGCTGGTCGTGGGTGACGAGCACGATCGTGCGGCCTTCCTGGTGCAAGTGCGTCAGGAGTCGCATGATGGACTCGCTGGCGGTCGAATCGAGGTTTCCGGTGGGCTCGTCAGCGAGGAGGAGCGGTGGATTATTGATCAGCGCGCGCGCGATCGCGACGCGCTGTTGCTCGCCGCCTGACAGTTCAGTCGCAAAGTGATTGGCACGCTCGCCAAGCCCAACATGTCCCAGCGCGAGTAACGCCTTCTGACGGTCGACGCGACTGCCGCTGTAGACCATGGGGATTTCGACGTTCTCGAGCGCGGTCGTCCGGGGCAGAAGATTGAAGGACTGGAAAACGAACCCAATCCGCCGATTGCGTACGGCGGAGCGCTGGCGGTCGGAGTACTGTGAAACGTCCTCGCCACCGAGCAGATAGGCACCGGTGGTCGGTGAGTCGAGGCAGCCGAGAATATTCAGAAGAGACGACTTGCCCGATCCTGACGCGCCTCGGATCGTGACGAACTCACCCATGCGAATCGCACATGACACCTGGCGCAAAGCCGTCACGGGCGTCCCGTCGCGGCGTTGATACACCTTCGACAGCGCGCGAAGCTCGATCACCGTGGCGTCTCCGGTGCAGCCGCGTTGGGCATCGGGCCCATGAGGACCCGATCCCCGACAACAAGGCCTTTCTTCACTTCCGCTGTACCACCCTCGCGGCCGCCGAGCGTGACCGATCGTCGTGCGAGCGCTCCCTGCTGCTCGACTACCACAAAGCGCGCATCGCCCTCGCGCTGAATCGCGGCGCTCGGGACGACGAGTGCCTGCCGTTCAGCGGTTCGTATCGAGACGTTCGCGGTCATGTCCGGCTTGAGCGCGTCGGCGGCCGAATTGATCTCAATCATGACTTCGTAGTTGACGACGCCGGAGACAATCGTGGCCTTGGGCGCAATCCGTTCCACACGCCCCTCGAACTCGCGGTCAGGGTACGTTTCGACCGCAAAAGTCACGCGATTGCCCGGTCTCACCGCACCGATGTCCGTCTCATCGACCATGGCAACCAGTTGGAGGGCGTGGTCGCCGATAATCGTGACGAATGTCGGCGACGCGAACGACGCCGCGACGGTCTCACCCTCTTGCGTCGACACGGAGGCGACCGTTCCGGAAATCGGTGCGCGAATCACCGCATATGACAACGTCGTTGCCACGACGTCAGCATCGCGCTCGGCCTTCGCGAGTTTCGCTCTCGCGCTGTCGACAGCCAGGGCGAGATCTTCGACCTGCTGACGCGGCACGAGTTGCCGTTCGCCAAGCTGTTGAGCCCGAGCAAATTGCACCTCGGCTTGACGCACCTCTTGCTCAGCCACCAGGGCTTGCGCGCGCGCCTGCGCCAGTTGCGCCTCGAGCGGGCGGGAATCGATTTCGGCGATGACGTCGCCCAGGCGGATGTGGGACCCGACCGTGACGTTCAACATCCGCACAATCCCTGAGACCTGCGAGCCGACTCGGACTTCGGCGCCCACGCGCAACCGGACCGTCCCTGTCGCAAGGACGGTCGCGGCCATCGTTCGCCATTCGGCGGCTGCGAATCGGGATGCCTCGGTCGGCGTGGCCCGGGCGGTCCACAGTCCGCGGCTCCAGTAAGCACCGCCGACAGCCATGGTCAGAGCCGCACACGCAAGGGCCGCGACACGTTTCATCGTTTTACTTCTTGTCGAAGACCATCACGATCGGCGCATTCGTGCCGCGTACTGACTCGACCGTCATCGTCTTGCCGTCCGCGGAGAGCGATCGCGTTTCGGTCCGAACGACCTTTGCACCGGCGACAGCACTGTCAGCCGTCCACGTCACCACGAGCGTGCGGTCGACCCACTTGGCGACGGTCTCGTTCTGATCGCCCATCGGGCCGGAGTTCGTCACCGGCGTTCCACGCAAATCGAAGTGCACCTCGCGCGTCGAGTCCTGACCTTGCATACGTGCGCGATCGGTGATCGTCACGCCCGCGGCCGTCTGCACGATCGTCACGGTGTCTTCCATCGACGCCATCATGCCGATGTTCTGGCTACGCCCCGGATTGAATGTCCACGTGCCGGAGAAATTCGGGTGCGTCTGAGCCTGTGCGGCAACAGAGACGGCGAGCGCGACACCGAATACCCCGACGACACCTGACGCCGATCGAAGCATGTCCACCTCCATTGCCTGTCAAGGAGATGGTCGCGCCCGTACTACGGTACGGAGTCAAGCGTTTTGTTTGTGACGGGATCGACTCAGTGCGACCGGGCCAGGCTCCTGCGCGTTGGCGTGTGTTTGTCCGGGACACACGGTAAGGCGCGACTGACGTTGATCGACCGCGGCTCGCAGCACGTCGCGGATTCGCTGGAGTACCGCGATCTGGGCCTCGACTTGTGATAGTCGTTCGGTGACGATTCGAAAGAGCGCGAGTTCGTCGCTTGCCGAACGACGAGACAACCGCTCGGGATTCTTGGGGGATCCATGGATGGGCAGAAGCGCAGCGATTTCTTTGAGTGTGAACCCGAGCTGCTGCGTCTGACGGATGAATCGCACCTGGGCGAGATCCGCGTCGCTATAAGAACGATACCCGGTTGAGGTCCGAGGCGGGCGCGGCAGCAGCCGACGACGCTCGTAAAAGAGGACCGTCTGGATATTGACGCCGGCCGCTGCGGCCAGTTCGCCGATTCGCATCAGCTACATCGTAGACCCCATACCGTGGTACGGGGTCAAAACACTACATGCTCACAGGACGGCAGGCGGACTGGGTCGAGCAATTACGCCACCACGCGAATCAGGAGCACGGTTTGATCATCGAGCTGCGACCCATGTGCCCGCACGGCGTCGAGGAGCGTGTGCTCAAGCCTGTCGAGAGGACTGGCGCCGTGCGCTTGAACAAGAGCCTTCACCTCGTCGAGACCGAACTCGCGATCGTGGCTGTCGAACACCTCCGTCAGACCGTCCGTCAAAATCACAAAGAGATCACCGACACAACAAGCGGCGCGCGCGGCGACAAATGAGCGGTCACCGAAGATCGCCAGCGGCACTTGCGGCGTGGACAGCTCCTCGACCACGGATGCCTCCGATCGGTAATGCAGAATCGGTAAATGGCCGGCCACGATAAACTGCAACTCGGGGGCTCCGTCGAATTGAATGCCCGCAAACGTCACGAACATCTCCGGTTTCCTGAGATCGAGCAGGACAGCGTTGAGCGTATTGAGAAGCTGATCGAGCGGCTGCGTGACGCGCAGTTGCGTTCGGGCGGCGCTCTTGACCATCCCCATCAGCAGGCCGGCGCCAACGCCGTGCCCTGAGACGTCGGCCACATATCCGATCCACTGCCCATCCGACTCTACGAGATCGATGAGGTCTCCGCCGACGTCCCCACTCGGAATCGAGACGCCCCGGAATTCGAACCGCCCGACTCGCCGGGCAATGGGCGGGACGAGGAGGCGATGGATGTCCCGAGCCAACGCAATCTCGGTTTGGGCGCGAAAGTAGCGCGTCCCCTCTCGCCGGGCGAAGTGCGACAGCACAATGAAGCTGGCCGTCAGGAACACGAGAATGAGATTGGCGTCCGTCTGCATGCGGCGGTGCAGCGCCTCACCGACGAGCGACGGCGTACGGGCCGGCAAGAAGTACTCGGAGCGGGTTAAGACCATCGCGTGAATCGCGATGACGCCGACTAACCATCTTGGCCATCGAAACGCCAGGACGTACGCGACAGTGAGGCCTCCGCTGATCATCATTCCGGCCACAAGCCGTGACGGCGGGTTCGAGCCGAGGTTGGACAAATCATCGAGCAACCCACCCGACATGAACATCAGAAAGATTCCGGCAAGAAATGTCACGTACGAGGCGGTCGGTATGCGGCGCCAGAACTCGCGTCGGCGGGACCAGATGGTCCACACGCTCAGCGCGCTCCTTTTTAAGACGGACACGTGACGATTCGCTCCGACCTTGATCAGTGATCAGCCAAGTATCCACGTCACGACTATCAGCACGGCAGCCAGACCTCGAGGCAGGACATGCGGCCAGTCGCGCGGGGTCAACAAGGGAACGGTGATGAGCGTGTAGATACAGGTCAAGAGGCACAAGAGTTCGATCGCGTTCGCGGCCTGCGGCTGCTTGTTGATGTACACCGCACCGACCACTGCTGTGAAGCCGGCGAAGTAGAGACCCTGGTTGGCCAAAAGCAGGTTCAACGTCAGTCGCTTCTTCACGTACGGATCGGTCGGCCCGAAGATCCGTTGGAGGGGTCCGAGTGCCCCAATCGAGTAGCCGATGGCGTCGACGATCATGAGGACGGCTGCCGCAGCAAAAAGAGCTTGAGCCATGATCAACGGCGTCCCTCCTCGCGGCGAGCGAGGTCCTCCCGACGACTACTGCAAGTTGAGGGCTTCCAGCACACGATCGACCATCGCCTCCGCGGGCGTACCTGCGACGAATGCCGCCGCTGCATCACGCCATACTTCCCACGAGGCCGCCGGCGCCAGACGACTGTGAGACGTACTCGTTCTGGGTGAGCGCGTCGACAGTTTCGGGGTGCAGGTAGAAACACCGTTCGGCTCTGCCGCGTCCGCTCTTCAGTCGGCAGCGATCGCCATCTACTGCGGGCGGCGGAACAAGCCGCCGTAGACCGCCTTCGCGAGAACGTGTCCCTGCATCGCCTTCATGACGTTTGCACGCGTCTCGAAGGCGTCGGTCGTCGGTTGGATGTCGAGCTTGGTGTCCAGGGCATAGAGCTCGAACATGTAGTGATGCATCGGGCCGTTCGCACCCGCGCCAGGGCCGCGGTACATGGGACCGGTGGCGCTGATCTGAAAACTGCCGTCGCTGCGCTGCGATCCTTTTGGAACGCCTTCCGGAAGGCCGGTGGCAGTCGGCGGAATGTTCCATACTACCCAGTGCGCTTGATCATCCGTCGTCTTGTTGCGGGCGACGTCCATATCGCGCATGTTGAGCACGAAGCTCTGCGTGTTGGACGGCGCATTGGCCCAGTTGATGGCGGGTGAAGTGCCCTCACCAGGGGCTGCGCCCTGAGCCGCCTGGCTGAACCGGACCGGAATTTGTCCGCCGTCGGGAAATCCCACAATCGTCAACGTCATCGCGGGGCCGCCCGACGCGCCGCCAGGCTGCCCGGCGCGGCCCCGTTCTTGGGCAGCGATCTGGACACTGATCGAAAGCACGAGGGCCGAGAGAACGGACCATGGCAGTAGTCGCATGCGGTTCCTCCCAGGAAGGCCTATCATCGCACGGTCGTCGGCGGCAGCAGAACGCGCACCGCATCCCGAAGCGGTGCGCAGAGATGGCCGAGGAACGGCTGGCTACCGAGCAGTTTGGGCGAGCACGGCCCGTGGCACGATGACGCTCTCAACCCTGACGAACCTGCCGCCCAGGTAGGTCAAGGGGACGAGCGACAGAAGGAAGGTCAGGTGATACCAGGGGGGAAACTTGTCCCACAGCATGATGTGCACCGGGATGAACCCGACGAGCAGGAGCGCACCTGGCATCAGTCTCGCGAGCATCGACCGCGGGGCGATCATGGCTGTGACAAGGCCCGCCGCAAGAGTCGCGAGAGCACCTATTAAAAGGCGGGCGATCAGCATCGGCAAGGTAAACGTCATGGTGTCCGCGACGCTTGCGTACGCGGGCCACGACCGCCGCACGATCGCACCCACGACGGTCACCACGGTGATCCACATCGCCAGCCCCGCGACGACGCCGAAAGATTTCTTCGCCATGTCCGTTCCTCTCGAACGCTCGGAGACACATAGGCCCGGATTGAACGCGATATCACGGCCCGGCCCGATCGTCGGGATCGAAGTCTATGGAAGGTCGTCGCAGCGGGTCTTGGAAAAATCGGCCACGTACTTGGACGCTAAGAGGCTTGGTGTCGCACCGGCAAATCGAGTCAGATTCAGTGTCAAGTGGGCTTGATCGAAATAGCCCGTCTCGGACGCCAGAGCTGCCGCTGACCGGCTGGGCGAGTCGTCCATCTGTTTGAGTGATTCCTGAAATCTGACCACGCTCGCAAAGCGTTTCGGACCGTAGCCAACCCACAGTCGCATCAGCCGGTTCAGGTGACGAGAGCTGACGCCGCAACGGGCAGCGATTTCCGCAACCCGCACACAGCCGTGTTCCCGCTCAATTTCGTGGACTGTGGCGGCGACGACGCCATGGACGCTGGCGTCCTTGAGGCGGCCGATGAGAAACCGCCTCAGCACGTCAATGCACGCCGCGGGTGTGCGGAGCGCTGATTCGCCTAAGACCATTTCGTGAAATGCCGCCACATTGCTCAAACGGACACGGCGACCCACGATCGCGTTGCCCGCAATCCCACTCAGCAGAAATGCGACACCTGGCCGCAATCGCACGCCGATCATGAGAGCAGGACACGGGAATCGCAGCTCGTCGGGCCGGACCAGCGGACCGCGCAAGCACCATCGGGGCGTCTCGCCGTTCTGCAATTGAATCGAAATGGCTGTGCTGCTATCCGGCACGACTCGAATCGTCGCGTCTCGGTCCGCCGTGACGACCCAGAAGCATCCTACGAAGGGTCGCAAGACGTCCGGCGCCTCGTGGAATTGAATGTCCGCGCCGTGGACCAAAGTACTCGTGATGCTCATGCGTCGGACCAAGCGGGAAGGTTTCCGCTTCGGATAGAGGATAGCAGAACTCGAGCGCCATTCGTCGAGTCCTTGCGACATCCTCGCCACATCGTCACAACACTCATTCCGTCCAACTCACATAGAGGGAGGTCGTTATGAGCAACGCAATTGGGAGAGTGTCGTCGATTCTACTGGGCGTGGCGGCCATCACGTTCGCCGGCGTGCCGACTATTCACGCAGAGGAGCAGGTTATCGCAACGGTGCCATTCGAGTTCACCGTCGCGAACCAGGAGATGCCATCAGGCGTTTACGTTGTGAGCCGAACGTCGGGTCATCCGGAATTGCTGTCGATCGCAAGTATGGCTCGGGACCATTTCACGTTCGTGCTGACCATCCCGTCAACCGGCGATGCAGACCAACAGCCTGAACTCGTGTTCAAACGGGTGGGAGAGACGTACTATCTTTCCCGAATTATTTTTCCTTCCCGAG
>DATKHR010000171.1:0-2650 GCA_035510155.1 Vicinamibacterales bacterium | reverse complement strand
GTCCATAGCCGGCAACCGGTTCTTCTATGTCAACCGGCTGGCGAGCGCAGGCGACGGTCGTGATCTCCGGTGGGAGCGCGCGTCGCTCGAGTGCTGCCCGCCCAATCTCGTCCGCTTCCTCGCCCGGATGCCAGGCTACGTCTACGCGCACGACGGAGACGACGCCGTATACGTGAACTTGTACGTGTCGAGTAGGACCGCGTTCCGCGTTGGCGGCAAGCGGCTCGGCGTGACGATGGACAGCGAGCTTCCGTGGGGCGGTGTGTCGCGACTGACCTTGTGGACCGACGAACCGGTCCAGGCAACGATGAAGCTGCGCATTCCCGGATGGGCCCGGAACCGACCGGTGCCGACGTCACTGTACCAATACGCCGACGGAATCGGTGAGTCGACCACGATCGAAGTGAATGGCCGCCGCGTGACGGCGACGGCTGATCGCTCGGGCTACGTGGTGCTCGACCGCGAATGGAAGAGCGGCGACGTCATCCGCATCGAGTTCCCGATGCAGGTTCGCACGGTCGTTGCCGACCAGCGCGTGCCGCACACTCGACGTCGAGCGGCCATCGAGCGCGGGCCGATCGTCTACTGCGCCGAATGGCCGGACGTCGAGGATGGGCGTGTCCTCGACCTGCTCGTCGATCCGAAGGCTGATTGCACGGCGGCCGCGGACGAGAAGCTCCAAAGCGGGGTGATTGTCCTCCGCACACGCGCGACGACGGTTACAAACACTTTGAAGCCGGCGACACAGGTGACGCTGATCCCGTACTATTTGTGGGCGAACCGAGGCGTCGGTGAGATGACCGTCTGGCTCTCGACCGACGGCTATCTGATCGGCGATATCGGTCCGGCCGGCGGGTTCATCTTCTATGAGAATCCGAAGTACAAGACCGACGGGTGGCGATATCTCGAGGCCGCACCGTTCGACCAGAGCGCGGGCGCGAAGTGGGGCTGTTTCCGCCGCGCCATCCCGGGCGCGGACGGCACCGCCATCGGGACCGGGCAACAGAACACGCACGATATCCTGCGCGAGTGCTTTGATCGCGGCGTCGCCGCCGAGTTGTGTGCGAGTCTCGATGTCAACGGCGTGCGCGGCTGGTTCTTGCCATCGCGAGACGAGCTCGCGTTGATGTATCGCAACCTGAAGGCAGCCGGCCTCGGCGATTTTCGCGACTGCAATATCGCCGATAATCTCACGTACTGGACGTCATCGCAGCAGACCGCCGACATGGCCAATCACATCGATTTCGCCGATCTTGGCCGTCAGCATTACGACGATAAGGACTTCCCGCGCCGGGTTCGCGCCATCAGACAACTGTAAATCGATCAGAAGTCTCGACCCTACCGACCGTGGACAATCCTGGCCGTCGGCTCAGACGAGCACCAAGTAAGCGTTGGGACGTGCGTGGCACGGGTACAGCGCTAGGGCTTGCGGTCGTACCTGGCGTCGCCTTCCGCTGCGCTGAGAATGAGATGTGTAATGCTGCCGCTGGCATCCCGGAAGAACTCGATCGTCCCCGCCGTCGAATCGAACCGGGTGTCGGTTTGCGGAACCAGAGGAAAGTCCTTCATGTACAGTTGCCCGTGGTTCACGCTGACAATCTGTGTGGGACCGAAGAACGTGGCGATTCCAGGCGGACCTTCTCGATACTTGTATTCGCCCGCGTACCTCGCTAGTACAGAGGGGCTTGGCTGCGCCACCGCCTTCGCCGTGCCCACCAGGTGCGACGTATCCTTCTCGTTCTCGTTGCAGACATACTCAAGCATGTCCGTATCCGCCGCGTAGTTCACGCCCATCGAGATCGTGAGCGGCCCGGTGAGCGTCTCCGGGTCGTCATAGACAACCTGAACCTGCATGTGGCCGAAGTCCACGCGATGAAACCGCTCGGTGACGCGTAGATTCTCGGAGTGGGGATGTCCCACCACGTCGAGCCAAGTCTTGTCGTTGAATCCGGCTGATTCGACGACCAGCGTGTCTCCTTCCCAATGACCCACAGAGTACCCCATCCACGTTGGGTTCGGATCCTTGGGCAGCGCGCGACCGTCGGTGTAAATCTGCCGGAAGCCACCGAGCTCGAATAGCACCGCGATGATATTCGGGGTTTGAATGACCCGGTACAGCCTCGTTGCTCCGGCAGCGAAAATCGCCGAGGGCCCAGGCGGCAGGCAATGCGTGACCGGATTGTCTCGCCTCAGGTCCACTGCGCGTCTGAGGAACAGCGCCTCCGCGGCGGGACGGAAGATCGCTTCATCCTTCAAGTCCTGGATGACGTCGAAGCGGTACGGACTCGGTTCCGGCTCCCACAGTCCGGACAGGTCCGGCTTTCCATCGTGGGTTCGCGGAGCCAGGGCCACGAGGTTTGGTTTCCCGTCGGCCGTGCGCGGGATCCCCGGTGTGGGGAACTCGAGCCATTGCGCGCTGACGAAGACGGACAGTCCCACCGCCAGGGCCGCTGCAGTCAGGAATCTGGTCACGGGAATCCTCTCTTGATGGTCTCGCGCGTCTAAAGCCGAACCTCCATTGCGTTGGCCGCGGAGGTCATCGTGGCACCCCAGGCCCTGGGTTTCAAGCCGATTCTACCCGCGATGCCCGGTCGATTCTTCAAGTGGCGCCAGTGAGGTGACGCACCACGATTCGGTTGGTGGGACCCCA
>DATKHR010000170.1:0-39719 GCA_035510155.1 Vicinamibacterales bacterium | reverse complement strand
CTGCCGCTCGGCATTGCCGTGCTGATGGCGGTTCACTTCTGGCGCGTCAGGAAAGACGGAGGGATCAGTGGGCCGCTTTAGGCGCGCAACGAGCGACGAGTCACCGAGCCGCGAGTCACGAGGACCGGAGCCATGGGACTGATTAAAGGGGTCATCAACGCCGTCGCCGATCCGCGACTGTTCTTCCTGCTCGCGGTCGCGTCCCTCGGCGTCATCGTCTGGAGGCGGGAGCAGCTCGCGTCCAAGGCCGCCGGCTACGGCCTGCTCGGAGGTCTGACCGCGTTCTTCATCTTCGGGACGTTCGACTCCAACTTTCGCCTGATCGTCACCAAGCCGGACAACGTGCCCATCGTCGGGCTGATTTTCCTCCTCGTGTTCTTCGTGTGGTACGCGCTCCGCGAGGCCGTGCTGAACGACCGGCGCATCGCGGGAGGCAAGGGACCCGTCGAGAAGGACGAATCCGATCGCGTGTGGGTGTGGCCGGACCTGGTCTACACGGAGCTCATCTCGCTGATTGTCTGCTCGGTCGTCCTGATCGTCTGGTCGATTCTCCTCAAGGCGCCGCTCGAGCAGCCTGCGAACCCCGCGAATACGCCCAACCCGTCGAAGGCGCCGTGGTACTTCCTCGGGCTGCAGGAAATGCTCGTTTATTTCGACCCTTGGCTGGCCGGGGTCGTGCTCCCGGGCCTCATCATCGTCGGGCTCATCTGCATTCCCTACGTGGACCGGAACCCCAAAGGGAACGGCTATTACACGTTCGCGGAACGCAAGGCGGAGATCACGATCTTTCTCTTCGGTTTCGCCGTGCTGTGGTGCTCGCTCATCGTGCTCGGCACGTTTCTGCGCGGCCCCAACTGGAACTTCTTCGGGCCGTTCGAGTTCTGGGACATTCACAAGCTGGCGGCGCTGACCAACGTGAACCTGTCGGAGTACATCTGGGTCCGCTTCCTGCACACCGGGTTGCCGGGCAACTGGTTCGTCCGCGAGATCTTCGGGATCCTGCTGGTGCTGTTCTACGTGTTCGTGCTGCCGGTGATCCTCGCGAAAGGGTTGTTCAAGACGTACTACGAGAAGCTCGGAGCGCCGCGCTATTACACGAGCACGGTGCTGTTCCTGATGATGCTGTCGCTGCCGCTCAAGATGCTGGCGCGCTGGCTCTTCAACCTGAAATATATCGTCGCGATCGGCGAGTACTTCTTCAACATCTGAGCCATGGCTGAAAAAAAGGGTGTCGGGCACGCCTACAACATCGACTTCTTGAACGTCGTGTTCGCGGCGTCGAGTCTGTTCCTCTTCCTGTCGGTCGTCTGGATGGTCTGGGACGACTTCGACCGCGACTGGAAGAACACGCAGCGGCGCTTCAGCCAGCTCGAGCTGCAGGTGACTCAGGCGCAACTGCAGCAGGCGGGCCGCGCCGTCGATCGCAGCAAGCTCGCCCAGCTCGAACAGCAGGAAGCCGCCGCGCAGAAGAACGTGCAGGCGAACCAGCAGAAGGTCAACGAGCTGGAGGGCCGGCTGAAGGAGGCCGACAACCGTCTGTTCCTGGCCACGACCAACCAGCAGACGATGAAAGCGACCTACGACCAGGATCGGTATGACTTTGAGGCGTCGCGGGTCGCCAATCCCGGCGCCGCGAGCACCGCGAGGAAAGAGCTGCGAGCCGACGACGAGGCAAGACGCCTGGATGAGCTGAACCTCGAGATGGAGAAGGCGCAAGCCGAGAAAGATGATCTGCAGAAGCAGCTCGCCCAATACACGGGCCAGGTTGCCAGCGTGCAGAAACAGATCGAGGACATGACGTCCGAGCAGACGCGCCTGCGCAAGCGTCTCGACGTGATCGCGCCCAGCCTCCTCAAGGACTACTTCCGGAACGCCCCTCTCGTCGACTTCATGGCGCCGACGATCAAGGTGCAGCAGATGATCCTGCCGAACGTCGTCGACGACGTGAACTTTATTCGCGTGCCGAAGCTGGACCGCTGCACGACGTGTCACCTGGCGATCGACAAGAAAGGCTACGAGAAATACCCGCAGCCGTTCACGACCCACCCCAATCTCGATCAGTACATCGGCAGCGCATCGCCGCATCCGATGGACCGCGTCGGTTGCACGGTGTGCCACGAGGGGTCGGGGCAGTCGATCAGCTTCCGCGACGCGTCGCACACGCCGTCGGGTGAGAAACAGAAGGAGGAGTGGGAGAAAAAATACCGCTGGGAGGAGCCGCACCAGTGGGACTTCCCCATGCTGCCGATCAAGATGACCGAGGCGTCGTGCGCCAAGTGCCACAAGCAGAACATCTATTTGCCGAACGCGCCGGCCTTGGACATGGCGTTCGCCACCTACGAGCGCGCCGGGTGCTATGCATGCCACAAGACGAAAGGCTTCGATACGAATATTCGGAAGCCGGGGCCCATCCTGACGAAAATCGACTCGAAGCTGTCGCCGGACTGGGTGAGGACCTGGATCCGAAACCCGCGCGCCGTCAAGCCCACGACGTGGATGCCGCGGTTCTGGTACAACTCGAACAACAGCTCCAAGGAAGACGCGATGCGCAACGAGGCGGAGATCGGCGCCATCGTGACGTATCTGTTTGCGAATGCGGAGCGGCACGAGTTTGCGGTGAAGAATCCGCCGCGCGGTGACGCGAAGACCGGTGAGCAGATCGTGAAGCAAGTCGGGTGTCAGGGATGCCACGTCGTCGGCGAAGGCAAGCGCGAGGAGATCGGTCCGCGCCGCACCTTCGGGCAGCCACTCGAGAACATCGGCAACAAGACGAGCTACGAGTGGATCTACAACTGGGTGCGCGATCCGAAGCATTACAGCCCGGCGACCTACATGCCCAACCTGCGGCTCACCGACTCGCAGGTGGCAGACGTCGCGACCTACCTTTCGACGCTCAAGGGCGATGTCGGGCAACCGGCCCAGGCGACGCCGGACCAGAAGACGGTGGACGACGTGCTGCTCGACTATCTGAAGAACGTGATGCCGTTCGAAGACGCGAAGGCCGAGCTGGCGAAACTGAGCCCAGGGCAGAAGCAAGTCGAGCTCGGGCAGCGCGCGATCGGCCGGTACGGGTGCTTCAGTTGCCATGACATCAAGGGTTTCGAGAAGGCGCAGTCGATCGGGACCGATCTGTCGGAAGAAGGCAGTAAGTTGGTGACGCGCCTGGACTTCGGGTTCGTAAGCGATATCCCGCACACGTCCAAGATCGCGTGGTTCCGGACCAAGCTGCACGACCCGCGCGTGTTCGACAGGGGGCGGGTGCTGCTGCCGCTCGAGAAGCTGCGGATGCCGAACTTCGATCTCTCCGACGAGGAAGTCCAGCGGCTCCTGACCGCGATTATGAGCTTCCAGCGGGAGATTCAGCCCGAGGCCGCGATGCCGCCACGCTCCGCGAAGTTGGATTACGAGGTTACCGGGCGGACCCTCGTTCACCGTCGCAACTGCGTCGGCTGCCACATCATCGAGGGCGACGGCGGCGATTTCGTGAAGCTTGTGGCCGAACCGTCGCTCGGTCCCCCGATGTTGACGCCGGAAGGCGCGCGAGTGCAGTCGGACTGGCTGTACGCGTTTCTGCGCGGGCCGATCACGATCCGTCCGTGGCTGAACGTCCGGATGCCGACATTCGGTCTCGACGATCCCAGTCTGAACGGGGTCATCAGGTACTTCGGCGCGGTGTCGAACACGATCGGGCCGTTCCAGACTCACCAGCTCAACGCGGCGAACACGAGCAATGCCGGAGGCAAGCAGCTGTTCGAGCTCTTGAAGTGCCAGCAATGCCACGTCCTTGGCACGATCCCGAAGGACCAGCCGACGTCGAACCTCGCGCCCGACCTCCGTATGGCGCCGGAGCGGTTAAACGCAGAGTGGATCATCGCGTGGCTGAAGAAGCCGTCCGACATCTTGCCGGGGACGCGGATGCCTGCCTTCTGGCCTGATTATCCGAAGTCGTTTTACGCGCAAATGGATGGCGACGCCGATGTGCAGATTCACGTGATTCGGGATTACCTCCTGACGTTTCGGGGCGGCCCAAGCCCGAAGTCTGCGAACGGTGCCAAAAACGCGAACAACAATTAGCGCGGCTGGCGAACGGTCGGTAAGTCGAGTGGGTCAGGTAGGTCGAGGGGGGCGGTTAGGTCGAGTGGGTCGGGTAGGTCGAGACCAGACCCGCTCCATCTCTCCGACAGTTATACTTCCGTAGTGCTTCGCCCTTACCGGGGTGTCCTGCCCCGCGTGCACCCTTCCGCATTCATCGACCAATCGGCCCAGGTGATCGGGGATGTCGAGATTGGCGAGGAGAGCAGCATCTGGATGTGCGCGGTGTTGCGGGGCGATGTGCACGCGATCCGCGTCGGCAGGCGCACGAATATTCAGGACGGGACGATCGTGCACGTGATGACCGGAACCCATCCGACGACGATCGGCGACCACGTCACCATCGGCCACGGCGCCATCGTGCACGGCTGCACGATTGAATCGCAGTGCCTGGTCGGCATGGGGGCGATTCTGCTGGACGGCGCTCACATCGGCTCGGGATCGGTCGTCGCGGCCGGGACGCTCATCGTCGAGAACGTGAGAGTTCCGCCGAAGTCGCTGGTCATGGGCAGCCCGGGGAAAGTCAAGCGCCTCCTGACGCGCGCCGAGATCGAGGACATCCAGGCCTACGCCGATCGGTACGTGGTCTACAGGCTGGACTACCTGACCTGAATGCCGACCATCACCACCAAGCCTCCGAGCGGCACGCGCGATTTTCTGCCAGCGGAGATTCGCAAGCGTCAATACGTCATGGGGATCATCCGTGACGTCTTCGAGCGGTACGGCTACGAGCCGCTCGAAACGCCCTCGTTCGAGAACATCGAGACGCTCCTGGGCAAGTACGGCGACGAAGGCAACAAGCTCATTTTCAAGATCCTCAAGCGCGGTGAACAGGAGGGCTCGGGGGCAGCCGATCTCGCGCTCCGTTACGACTTGACGGTGCCGCTCGCGCGTGTCGTCGCGCAATATCAGAACGAGCTGCCGAGGTTCTTCAAGCGGTATCAGATCCAGCCCGTCTGGCGCGCGGACAGGCCCGCGAAGGGGCGCTTTCGGGAGTTCTATCAATGCGACATCGACGCAATCGGATCGACGTCGCCTCTGGTCGAGGTCGAGCAGCTCGCGGCGGTCGGCGACGTGCTCACGCGCCTCGGCTTCGACGATTTCGTCATCCGCCTGAACCACAGGCAGGTGCTTGCGGCGCTCCTCACCCGCGCAGGCATCGAGCCGCGGCAGCACGCTGAGGCGCTCGTCGCGCTCGACAAGCTCGACAAGATCGGACCGAAGGGGGTCCGAGCGGAGCTCGCTGAACGGGGGATTGACGCGAGCGCGGCGGACGTACTCGTGAACTGGATTGGCGCCGACCCTGGGCCGGACGTGTTGCCGTGGCTTCGCCACGAACTCGAGCCGCTCGATGCCGCAGGGCAGGCCGCGTTTGAGAATCTGGCCCAGATTCTCGGCGCGTTGGAACGTAGCGGGAGAGAGCCCGGGTCCGGGAAGGCGGAACGGATTCGGTTCGAGCCCGGACTCGCGCGAGGGCTGTCATACTACACCGGCGCCATCATGGAGGTGGCGGTCCCGGACCTGGCTGGGAGCCTCGGCGGCGGTGGACGCTACGACAATCTGATAGGAATGTTCCTGGGACGAGACGTCCCGGCCTGCGGCTTCTCCCTGGGGCTCGAACGCATCCTTGTCGCGATGTCCGAACGCGCGATGTTCCCCGGCGCGGTCGCCCGAGGAGCCGTTGACATCGTCGTGACAGCCTGGCCCGACGCGCCGCTCGACCGGGCCGTGTCGCTGGCGTCCGCTCTGAGAGACGCCGGCTTGCGCGTCGAGATTTATCCGGAGCCCGATAAACTGGGGAAGCAATTTAAGTACGCCTCGAGCCGGAACGTGCCGTTTGTCGCCGTCGAAGGCGATGACGAGCGCGCCGCCGGCAGCGTCGCGATCAAAGACTTGCGCAGCGGTGAACAGACCTCCGTTCAGCGCAACCAGGCCGCGCAGTTCGTCCTACAGCGGTTGAGCCTTGCGGCCGAGGCCCACGGGCTGAGATCCGGGCGAGGGACGGCGGACTGAGGTCCGGGCGAAGGACCCCGGACTGAGAAACGAACGAGAACCGATGGCTGAAGCGCTCGGCAGCTTGACGAGGACACACACGTGCGGCGGGCTGCGCGCGCAGGACGTCGGCGCAGACGCGGTCCTGCTGGGATGGGTTCACCGCATCCGGGACCTCGGGGGCGTGACGTTCATCGACGTGCGCGATCGCGCCGGCGTGTCTCAAGTCGTGGTGCGAGAGAACGATGCGCTCATGAGCGTCGCCAAGCGACTGGGGCGCGAGTACGTCGTTGGCGTGACGGGCGTGGTGCAGCGGCGATCCGCGGAGACCGTCAACCCCAAGCTGGCAACCGGCGAGGTCGAGGTGTTGGCGCGGGAGATCCGCCTTCTCAACGAAGCCAAAACCCCGCCGTTCGAGATCGCCGAAGACACGCCCGTGTCGGAGGAGGTCCGGCTGAAGTACCGATACCTCGATCTCCGCCGGGCCCGCCTGCAGTCGAACATCGGCCTGCGTCACCGCGTGGCCATGACGGTTCGGAAATACTTCGACGCGAACGGGTTCTGGGAAATCGAGACGCCGATCCTGGCGAAATCGACGCCCGAAGGCGCGCGCGACTTCCTCGTGCCGAGCCGGATCCACCCCGGCGAGTTCTACGCGCTCCCGCAGTCGCCGCAGCTCTTCAAGCAGATCCTGATGATCGCGTGCGCGGACCGGTACTTTCAGATCGTCCGCTGCTTTCGCGACGAGGACCAGCGGGCCGATCGCCAGCTCGAGTTCACGCAGGTGGACGTCGAGATGTCGTTTGCGCAGCCCGAGACGATTTTCAGGCTCGTCGAGCCGCTGATGCGCGAGATCTTCCGGGAAATCGGGCAAAACGTTACGCTGCCGATGCGCAGGATGCCGTATGCTGAGGCCATCGCCAGGTATGGCTCAGACAAGCCCGATCTCCGGTGCAGGCTGGAGATCTGTGATCTGTCCGATGTGTTCCGCGACTCGGAGTTCCGCGTCTTCAAGCAGATCGTCGCCGAGCGAGGCGCTGTTCGCGGATTCGTGGTCCCGGGCGGCAACCGGTACACGCGCAGCCAGCTGGACGTTCTGGTCGACCAGGCGAAGCAAATGGGGTTTACCGGACTGATTTGGGTGCGCCCGGGGCAGCCGCCCCTGAGCTCGGTCAAAGCCTTGAGCGAGGCGGCGCTTCGTCCCGCTCTCGAGCGCCTCAAGGCGTCGGCGGGCGATCTGCTGCTCCTCGCTGCCGGCGAGCCGGATGCGATCTCGAAGCTGCTCGGCCAGCTCCGCCTCGCGATCGCGAAGAAGGAGAATCTCCTCGGCGCGGACGACTACGCGTTCGTGTGGATCACCGATTTTCCGCTGCTCGAGTTCCATGAAGAGGACGGCCGGTGGTACTCGATGCATCACCCGTTCACATCGCCGCTCGACGAGGACCTCGACCAGATCGACCACAACCCGGGCGCGGTGAGGGCCAAGGCCTACGATCTGGTCCTCAACGGCTCGGAAATTGGCGGCGGCAGCATTCGTATTCATGATGCCGCGCTGCAGTCGCGCATGTTCCGGCGACTGGGGATCGACGAGGGGGAGGCCAGGCTGCGATTCGGGTTTTTTCTCGACGCGCTCGAGTACGGCACGCCGCCGCACGGCGGCATCGCGCTCGGCCTCGACCGCATCGTGGCCATTCTCGCCGGCGAGTCGTCCATCCGTGAGGTGATCGCTTTTCCCAAGACGGCCAACGCGCTCGATCTGATGGCCGGTGCCCCATCCGTCGTGGACGTCAAGCAGTTGCGGGAGCTTTCGCTGAAGGTGCAAAGTTGACCCGATGAAGCGGATCACCGTCCCTGAAGAGGGGATTGAGACCCTGTTCGGCTCGTACGACGAGAACCTCAAGCACCTCGAGTCGCTGTTCAACGTTCGGATCCGTACGCAGGGGCACGATCTGCTGGTCGAAGGTGAGGTGCCGGACCTTGAGCGGGTGGATCGCATCGTCGGTCAGCTCGCGTCGCTGATGCGCGAGGGGTACAAGCTCTCGAACGCTGACGTGAAAACCGCGTCGGATCTCATCGCTCGGGACGAGTCGGTCGACCTCCGCGATCACTTTCTCAAAGGCAGCCTCACGGCCGCGGGGCGGCGGCGCGTGGCACCGAAGACGGTAAACCAGCGCCGGTACGTGGATGCCATCGAGCAGCGCGACATCGTGTTCGGCATCGGCCCCGCGGGCACCGGCAAAACCTATCTGGCCATGGCGCAGGCCGTATCGTTTCTCGTCGCCAAGAAGGTCAGCCGGATCATTCTTGCCCGGCCGGCGGTGGAGGCGGGCGAGAAACTCGGGTTCTTGCCGGGTGACCTGCAGGAGAAGGTGAACCCGTATCTGCGGCCCCTGTACGACGCGCTCTACGATATGCTCGACACCGATCGTGTGGCGCGGTACATCGAGCGCGGGACGATTGAGATCGCGCCGATTGCGTTCATGCGCGGCCGAACGCTCAACGATTCGTTCGTCATCCTCGATGAAGCGCAGAACACGACGTCCGAGCAGATGAAGATGTTTCTCACCCGTCTGGGTTTCGGATCGAAGGCGGTGATCACGGGCGACGTAACCCAGATCGACCTGCCGAGCGGCCGTGTCTCCGGCCTCGTGGAGGCCATGAAGGTCGTGAGCGCGATCGAGGGGATTTCGTTCATCTATTTCGACGAGCGCGACGTCGTCCGGCACAAACTGGTGCAGCAGATCGTGAGGGCGTACGAGGCGTTCTCGAACGGGAACGGCCGCCAGCATGCCTGAGGGCGAGAGGCCGAGCGCACGTGCCGCGGGGCCCAGGATCGTCGTGACGCTTGGCGACGAGCGCGGCCGCCCGCTTCGCATCGCGGGCCTCGCGAACTGGCTGGCGCGCGTCGCGCCCCGCCGCGCCCGCGGATACGTCAGCATCGCCCTCATCAGCGACGCCCGGGCTCGGGCGCTCAACCGTGCGTATCGAGGAAAGGACTACGCTACCGACGTCCTGTCGTTTCCAGCCGAGCCCCTTGACTCCTGGTGGCGCCGTGCCGTCACGAATCCAGAGCAATTTGTGGGCGAGATCGTGATCGCCAGGGGCGTCGCGAGACGCCAGGCACACGCCGCAGGTCACGAACCCTCGACTGAGCTGCGAGTTCTTGCGCTTCACGGGCTGTTGCATCTGCTCGGCTATGACCACGAGCGCGATAATGGCGAGATGCGGAGCATCGAGCGACGGCTGAGGCGCAAGGGCGGCCTCCGCGAAGGGCTGATCGAGCGGTCCCGTCCATGATCCCGCTGTCGATTTTCCTGCTGGCGTGCGCCGCGGCTTATCTCGGCACCATCGAGGCGGCGTTCGGCGCGCTGATGCGGTTGTCGCTCCGGCTCGTGGCCGAGCGCAGCCGCCGGCCGGGCACGCTGGGGGCGTACCTCGACGACCCGCCGTTGCTTTTTCTGCCCGTTCGACTGTTGCTGGGGTTGGTCACGGGCATCGCGACCGCGCTCTTATCAAGCGGCATCGGCATCGACGGGGCGCGTAGCGTTGCCGTCGTCGTCCTGAGCATCGTCGCGTTCGTCATGGTCTGCGAGTTGCTGCTGCCGCTGGCCATCGTCGGGCGCGATCCGGAGCGGATCCTCGAGGTGCTGCTGCCCACGTTCGCCCCTGTCGCGCGCGCGCTCGCGCCTCTGACGCGCCGTATCGCGCGGTCCGTTGCCAGCGTAACCCGTCATTCCAGCCAGACACCCCGTGCGCCGCTGGCGGCGGCCGGACCACCCGGGGACAAGGCCGCCCGCGCTGGAGGACTGGACAGGAGCGGCGAAAGTGGAGTGGGGGAGCACAGCGCCAGGGGCGGAACGACGGCCGATGGCCCAGGGAGCAGCGAGGATGTCACCGCGAATGATGCCGCCGAGCATGAAGGCACCGCCGAGGGCGAGGAGCGGCGCCTCCTGCGCAGCATCGTCGATTTCGGCGGGACGCTCGTTCGAGAGGTCATGACGCCACGGCCCGATATCGTCGCAATCCGCGAAGACGCGACGATCGGCGACCTGCGCGCGCTGTTCCGCGAGCAGGAGTACTCACGGTTCCCGGTCTTTCGCGACAGCCTCGACAACATCGTCGGCTTCATCTTCATCAAAGACCTCGTCGCCCTCGGAGCGGAGGTCGACGCATCGCCCGTCGGCCCCCTGATCAGGCCGCCGGTCGTCGTGCCGGAAACCAAGCGGGTGCCGGAGCTGCTCAAGCAGTTTCAGCGGCAGCAAACCCAGTGCGCCATCGTCGTCGACGAGTACGGCGGAACGGCGGGTCTCGTCACGATCGAGGATCTGCTCGAAGAAATCGTCGGCGAGATCCGGGACGAGTACGACGTGGAATCGGAGCCCATCGTCGACGAGGGGCACGGACGATTCGTGTTCAGCGGGAAAGTCAGCGTCGACGAAGTGGCGCAGCGGCTCGGCGTCGAGATCGAGCGCGAGGGCTTCGAAACCGTCGGCGGCTACCTGCTTCATCACATCGGCCGCGTGCCGGCCGTGGGAGAGACGTTCGACGTCGACGGCTTGACGGTCGACGTGCTCGATGCGGAGCGGCGGCGGATCAACCGGGTCAGGATCGCCAAACACTCCACGACGCCAGCTGCCCAGGACACGGAGGAGAAGTCCTACCGGGTGTGAAGTGCGGCTTCGTGTCATTCATCGGCCGGCCGAACGCGGGCAAGTCGACGCTTGTCAATCGTCTCGTGGGCGTCAAGCTCGCGATCGTGTCCGACAAGCCGCAGACCACCAGAAACCGCATCCTCGGTGTGAAGAACTATGATGCGGCGCAGGTCGTGTTCTTGGACACGCCGGGCATTCATCGCCCGCTGCATCGGATGAACGTTCGGATGGTCGACGCGGCCGTGGACACCATCGGCGACGTCGATGTCCTCGGGCTCGTGGTGGATGCCACCGAAGCCGGCGGCAAGGGAGACGCGTTCGTCCTCGATCTCGTGAAGCGCTCGAGCGCCCCTGTGTTCCTGATCCTCAACAAGATCGACCGGATGAAGCGATCGCGGCTCCTGCCGATCATCGACGCGTATCGCCGGAAAGCCCCGGAGGTGACCTTCGCGGAGATCGTCCCAGTCTCCGCGTCGACGGGCGAGAACGTCGATCGGCTCGAGCGCGCGATCATCGATCACCTGCCGGTGGGCGAGGCGCGGTATCCTGCCGACTACCTCACCGACCAGCCCGAGCGCTTCTTTGCCGCCGAAATCATCCGCGAAAAGCTTCTGCAGCTCACGCGCGCGGAGATTCCGTTTTCGAGCGCCGTCGCGATCGATCGGTTCGAAGAGCCCGCTCCGGGGGGAGGCGGCCGGGGCGAGCGCCTGCTCAAGCTCTTTGCCAGCATCGTCGTGGACCGCGAGTCGCACAAGCCGATTGTGGTCGGCCGCGGCGGCGACATGATCAAGCGCATCGGGACCGCCGCCCGGGAGGATCTGGAGCGTTTTTTCGGCGTGCGGGTGTTCCTGGACCTCCACGTCCGTGTAAAGTCCGAGTGGCGCGAGGACGAGCAAGTGCTCAAGGATCTCGGGCTGTAGTACAGTTGTCGACTACCGTGTCCGGGGGAGGATCCCCCGGAGTCGTTTGATGCCGGCCTACACCACCGACGCCCTGATTCTCAAGACCTACACGCTCGGTGAGTCGGATCGGATCGTCGTGTTTCTCACGCGCGATCGCGGGAAGAAGCGCGGCGTTGCCAGGAACGCTCGGCAGAGCCGGCGGCGATTCGGCGGCGCGCTCGAGCCGTTGACGCATGGGCGCGTTGGATACGTCGAGCGCGAACGGCGCGAACTGGTGCATGTGCAGTACGTCGAACCCATCCGGTCGCCGCTCGCGGCGGTGCATGGGGAGGCGCTCGGTTACGCGGGGTATTTTGCCGAGCTGATCGACGAATGGGCGCCGGAAGCGGACCCGAACGAGACCATGTTCCGGCTGGGCGCGTCCATGGTCGACGCGATGGCGCTCGGCGTTCCGGTGGAGCCGCTCGCCCGATACTTCGAGTACTGGCTGCTGCGGTTGCAGGGCGTGTACGAGCCGGACGCCCGACTGTCGTCCGACGCCCGGGCGTTCCTGGCGGCCGTGCGAGGGCTCAGTCCCTTCGCGCTCGGCGACCTCTCGGTCTCGCCGCAAACGCTGCTGGAGCTCGAGAACGCGCATCGCGCCCTCATGGCGATGCACCTGGAAAAAGACTTAAAGTCGGCGCGCGTGCTGCGAGATATGCGGCGATGACATTCCAAGGCCTCATTCTGAAGCTGTCCGAATTCTGGGCGTCGCGCGGCTGCACGCTGCAGCAGCCGCTTGACATCGAGGTCGGCGCGGGCACGATGCACCCGGAGACGTTTCTCCGCGTGCTGGGTCCGGCGCACTGGAATGTCGCCTACGTCCAGCCGTCCCGCCGGCCGGCCGACGGGCGCTTCGGCGAGAACCCGAACCGCCTCTTCAAGCACTATCAGTTTCAGGTCATCCTCAAGCCCGCCCCCGACGATGTCCAGCAAATGTACCTCGAAAGCCTCGAAGCGTGCGGAATCAACCCGCGACAACACGACATCCGGTTCGAGGAAGACAACTGGGAGTCGCCGACGCTTGGCGCATGGGGCATCGGATGGCAGGTGATGTTCGACGGCCAGGAGATCTCGCAGTTTACCTACTTCCAGCAGGCGGGCGGTCTGGAGCTCGCGCCAATCTCCGCGGAGCTCACCTACGGGCTGGAGCGCATCGCCCAGGTGCTGCAGCGCGTCGACAGCGTCTTCGATCTCGAGTGGGCGCCGGGCGTCAGCTACGGCGAGGTCCGGTATCGGGAGGAGGTCGAGCAGTCCAAGTACGTGTTCAACGCGGGTGTGCAGCTGCCCGAGGGCGAGTTCAGCGCCTTCCATCGGCAGATGTTCGACGAGTGTTATCGCATGGCCGAGGCGCTCCTGCAGTCCGGGCTCGTGTGGCCAGCCCTCGAATACACGCTGAAGTGCTCGCACCTCTTCAATATTCTCGATTCGAGCAACAGCATCGGCGTGACCGAGCGCACGAACTACATCCTCCGGGTGCGCCGGCTCGCGGTCGGCATCGCGAACGCCTACGTTGAGGAGCCGGCGGGGCGCGGCGAGCGCGGCGAAGGAGCGGTCGCATGACGGCTGAGACCGGATGGTAATGGATCGCGAGCTGCTCCTTGAGCTCGGATGCGAGGAACTGCCGGCCGGCTGGTTGCCGGAGTTGACCGCGCAGATCGGCGACGTGCTCGTCGCCCGCCTGCGCGAGCACCGCCTCATCCCGGATGCGCCGGCCGAGACCTACAGCACCCCGCGGCGTCTGACCGTGCGCATTGCTCACGTCCCCGAACGGCAGACGGATCTCGAGGAGCTGGTCACCGGTCCGCCGGTGTCGGCTGCGTTCATGGCCGACGGGACGCCGACACCCGCGGCATCGGGGTTTGCGGCCAAGCAGGGGGTCGACGTCGACGCGCTGGAGCGCGTCAGCACGACGAAGGGCGAATATGTGGCCTTCCGGAAGCGCCAGCGTGGCAAGGCCGCGGTCGATGTGCTCCCTGAGGTGTTATCCGGGGTCCTTCGCGCGCTCACCTTTCCAAAAACGATGCGCTGGGACGCGGTGCTCGAGGACGGGCGCGGGGAGCTGGCGTTCGGCCGGCCGATTCGCTGGATGCTGTTCTTGTATGGCGGGCGCGTCGTGCCCTTTCGCATCGGACGTACACCCGCCGCCCAGACGGGACAGGTCCAGGACGTCCCGACAGGGGCTGTCACGTACGGTCATCGATTCCTGACGACGAGCGGACGCGCCGGCCGATCGATCAAAGTGCGATCGTTCGAGGAATATCGCGCGCGACTGCTCGAGAATTTCGTCATCCTCGAGCGCAGCGAGCGCCACAACAAGATCGCCCGGGAGCTGGACGCGAAGGCGCAGCGGCTCAAGGGCCGCGTCGGCCGAGCGGGCCACGCCGACTCCGAGCTCTTGCGCGAAGTGCCGGACCTCGTCGAATACCCGTCGGTGGTGGCCGGGACGTTTGCCGCCGAGTTCGCACGCGAGCTGCCGGAAGAAGTCCTCGTCACCACGCTCGTGCATCACCAGCACTACTTTCCGGTCGAGGGCGAGGACGGCCGCCTGCTTCCGGCGTTCCTCGCCGTGATCAACAGCGAGCCGGACAACGAGAAGACCATTTCGCGCAATGCCGAGCGCGTCGTCAGCGCCCGCCTGCGCGACGCGCGGTTCTTCTGGGAGGCGGACCGGAAGGCGACGCTGGCGTCGCGCATTGACCGGCTGTCGACCCTGCAGTTTCACCAGAAGCTCGGCACCTACAAGGACAAGGCAGAGCGCACGGAGAGACTGGCGGCGTGGATCGCGCGCGCAGCCCTCGGGGCCGATGCGGCATCGGCGTCCTCGGCCGGGCGGGCGGCAAAGCTCGCGAAAGCAGACCTCACCACGGATATGGTTCGCGAGTTTACCGAGCTCCAGGGCACGATGGGCGGGATTTACGCCCGTGAAGAAGGCCTGCCGGAAGACGTGTGGAAGGCTGTGTACTTTCACTATTGGCCGATCGGCGTGGACGCCGACGCCCCGCCGTCAAGGTCGCAACTCGGGAAGGCAGCCGTCACGTGGGCGGCTGTGTCGCTGGCCGATAAGCTGGACACGGTCGTCGGGTTGTTCGCGGCCGGAGAGAAGCCGACCGGATCCCGTGATCCTTACGGCCTGCGCAGAGCGGCACAGGGGATCGTCAAGATCCTCGTTGACTTGGCCGAGGTGACAGGCTCGAACGCCAGACCCACGCTCGATTCGTTGATCGATGCGGCCGATCGCGAGCATGGCGCGAAGCTGACACAAGAGACGCGGCAGGCCCTCCACGACTTCTGCCTGGAGCGGCTCGTGTTCGTTCTGCAGGAGCGCGGCTACGAGCGCCGCAACGTCCGGGCCGTGACGTTCAACAGGCCGCTCAACCAGGTGAGGCCGATCGACGAGCGACGCAAGCTGGAAGTCCTTCCCGAATTCACCAACACGAATGAGTTCCGCCAGCTGGCGACCGCCTTCAAGCGCGTCCGTAATATCACGCGCGACGTCACGCCGGAAGAGGCCGCCTCGGCGGCCCCGGCGGCGGAGGCCTTGACGGAGCCTGCGGAGCGAGCCTTGCTCGCCGAAATCGAGAAACGCGGGCCCGTGATCGAGCGGGCGCTCGCGACCGGAACAAATTTCAGGGAGGCGTTCTCGGAGGCCTCCAAAGTCGGGCCCATCGTGGACCGATTCTTTGTCGACGTGCTGGTCATGGCGGAAGATCCGGTGGTGCGGCGCAACAGGCGATGGCTCTTGAAACGGCTCGAGACGCTCATGTTGAATCTCGCGGACGTCTCGGAGATGGTGCCAGAGGAGGCACGGCACAACTGAACGCGGTCATGGAGATTGGGTCATTGAGACTGACGACGTAAACCAACCACGAGATTCGAGACTGCAACGATGGCAAAGAAAACGACGCGAGCGGCAACCCCTCAACGACGGACGCCTCCCAAATCACGCTACGTGTATTTCTTCGGCAACGGGAAAGCCGACGGCAACCGGCACATGAAGGATCTGCTCGGCGGCAAGGGGTCCGGGCTCGCGGAAATGACCAACGCCGGCCTCCCGGTCCCTCCGGGCTTCACGATCTCCACCCAGGTGTGCACGATCTACTACGAGCAGAAGGCCAGAATTCCCGCCGCCATCAACCAGGAGATCAAGCAGCACTTGAAGAAGCTGGAGCAGGCGGCAGGCGCCACGCTGGGCTCCACGGACAACCCGCTGCTCGTTTCGGTTCGCTCCGGCGCGAAGTTCTCGATGCCGGGGATGATGGATACCATCCTCAATCTGGGGCTGAACGACGACGCCGTGGAGGGCTTGAAGCGGCGGACGAAGAACGGACGGTTCGCTTACGACAGTTATCGCCGGTTCATTCAGATGTTCGGCAACGTCGTGCTTGAGATTGGCAAGGACGTGTTCGAGCACGAGTTCGAATCGGTCAAGCGGGCGCGCCGCGCAAGGCTCGATACCGATCTCGACGAGACGGCACTCCGTGACGTTGTCGGCAAGTACAAGCGCGCCGTCAAGGCCAGGGCCGGGCGCGACTTTCCACAGGATCCGCACGAACAGCTCCAGATGGCGCGCGATGCGGTTTTTCGGTCGTGGATGAACGCGCGTGCGATCGAGTATCGCCGCATCTACGACATCCCCGACCACATCGGCACAGCGGTCAACGTTCAGATGATGGTGTTCGGCAACACGGGCGACCGTTCTGCGACCGGCGTCGGGTTCACGCGCAACCCGGCGACCGGCAAGAAGGAGTTCTACGGCGAGTTTCTCATCAATGCCCAAGGCGAGGACGTGGTTGCGGGCATTCGCACGCCGCAGCCCATCGGCGAGCTCGAGCAGGTGATGCCGAAGGCGTACCGGCAGCTGCGCGAGATCACGACGCGCCTGGAGAAGCATTACAAGGACGTGCAGGACTTCGAGTTCACGATTCAGGACGAGCGGCTGTTCATGCTGCAAACGCGCAGCGGCAAGCGGACCGGATTCGCCGCGGTCGTGATTGCCACCGATCTGGTCGCTGAGAAGCTGGTGACGCCGAAGGAAGCCATCCTCCTCGTGGATCCCGAATCGCTCAATCAGCTGCTGGCGCCCGGATTCGACGCGGACGAGTGGAAGAAGATTCCGACTGCCACCAAGGGTCTGCCCGCATCGCCTGGAGCGGCGAGCGGCCAAGTCGTGTTCACGGCGGACCACGCCGTCGAGTGGGCCCGGCAGGGGAAGCAGGTGATTCTGGTCCGGCGCGAAACCGTGCCGGACGACATCCACGGCATGTTCGTCTCGCAGGGCATTCTGACCGCGACGGGGGGCATGACCTCGCACGCCGCGGTTGTCGGGCGTCAGATGGGGAAGCCGTCCATCGTCGGCGCCGGCGCGCTCGAGATCCGCGAGAGCGCGCGCGAGTTCAGGGTGGGCGACAAGGTCGTGAAAGAGGGAGATTACGTGTCCTTCGACGGCCTGACAGGCGAGGTGAAGATCGCGAGGGTGGCATCTCGGCCGAGCGAGATTCTCCAGGTCGTGAATGGGGCGCTGGACGCCAAGCGGTCCACCATTTACCGGCGCTTCGCCACGCTGCTGGGGTGGGCCGACAAATTCCGGCGGTTGGGCGTGCGCGCGAACGCCGACCAACCCGACCAGGCGGAGCTGGCGTACGCCTTCGGCGCGCGCGGGATCGGGTTGTGCCGAACCGAGCACATGTTCTTCGGCGAGGGCCGGATCCCCATCGTCCAACGCATGATCCTCGCGGAAAACGAAGCGGATCGACGAAAGGCGCTCGAGGAGCTGCTGCCGTTGCAGCGCGACGACTTCTACGGCGTGTTCAAGGGGATGCACGGCGCGCCGGTGACGATCAGGACAATCGACCCCCCGCTCCACGAGTTCCTGCCGAAACGTGAAGAGCTCATGGTCGACATCGCAAAGCTGGAGGCGGCCACACTCAGTGGAAGGAGCGGGGGGAGTGACGGCGACAATCTCAAAGCCAAGAAGGCGCTCCTCAGGCGGGTAGAGGAGCTGCACGAGTTCAACCCCATGCTCGGGCATCGCGGCGTGCGCCTCGGCGTCACGTACCCGGAAATCACCGAAATGCAAACGCGCGCCATCGTCGAGGCCGCGTGCAAGCTGCACAAAGAGGGGCTGAAGGTCGTTCCGGAGATCATGATCCCCCTCGTCGGCGACGTCAAAGAGCTCCGCGATCAGAAGATCGTCGTCGACCGCGTCGCCGACGCGGTCATGAAAGAGCAAGGCGTCCGGGTCACCTACCTCGTCGGGACCATGATCGAGGTGCCGCGGGGTGCGCTCACGGCCAACCGTGTGGCAGCGGAGGCGGAGTTCTTCTCGTTCGGGACGAATGACCTGACGCAGTTGACGTATGGGTTCTCGCGCGACGACGTGGGGAAATTCCTGCGCATCTACCAGGAGAAGAAGATTCTCGAGAAGGATCCGTTCGCGTCGATCGATACCGAAGGGGTCGGATCGCTGGTGCAGACCGGCGTGCAGTTAGGCCGCCAGGGGCGGCGTAACCTGAAGCTGGGCATCTGCGGTGAACATGGCGGCGACCCGTCGTCGATTCACTTCTTCGAAAAGGTGGGCCTCGACTACGTCAGCGCATCGCCGTACCGGATTCCGGTCGCGCGTCTGGCGGCCGCTCAGGCGGCGCTTTCCGTGCGCGTCGGAGACTGAAGCGTGACGCGCTGATCAGCGATGAAGGTCCACCGCCTCCCGCCCGATCTCGCGAACCAGATCGCCGCAGGCGAGGTCGTCGAGCGCCCGGCGTCCGTCGTCAAGGAGCTGGTCGAAAACGCCATCGACGCGGGCGCGCGGCGCCTGTCGATTCACACGGAGCTCGGCGGCAAGAAACAGGTGCGCGTCGAGGACGATGGCGAGGGGATGGCCCCGGAAGATGCGAGGCTTGCGATCGAACGCCATGCCACGAGCAAGATCAGGCGAGCGGACGACCTGGTTGCGATCCGCACGCTCGGATTCCGCGGCGAAGCGCTCCCGTCGATAGCGTCGGTGTCGCATTTCGTCCTCCGGACCCGTGCCCGTGGCCACTTGTCGGCGACGGAGATCCGCGTGAATGGAGGAATGGTGTCGGCGGCCGTGGAGGTAGGTGCGCCCGAAGGCACGGCCATCGAGGTCAACGATGTGTTCTACAACCTTCCGGCGCGTCGAAAGTTCTTGAAGTCGGACGCCGCCGAATCCGCGCAAGTGTCGCGCGTGGTGACGCAGCTGGCGCTCGCGCACCCGGAAGTCGGCTTCACCTTGACGAGCTCGACGCGCAGCGTCCTTCAATGGGCGCCGGCTGCCTCTATCCGCGATCGTTTCTTCCAGATTTACGGCGACCGGCCCGATCTGGTCGAGCTCGCGAAGGAGGCGGGTGGCCTGGGCGTTCGCGGGTTCGCGGCGGCGCTTGTCGAGCAGGGTCCGACGCGCGGCCCGCAGCATGTCTTCGTCAACGGCCGCATCGTGAGAGACCGCACGATCGCGCACGCCATCATCGATGCGTACAGCATGGCGTCCATCAAGGAGCGCAGTCCGGAAGTGCATCTGTTCATCGAGATGCGACCTGACGAGGTCGACGTCAACGTGCATCCGACCAAGGCGGAAGTGCGGTTTCGCGATCAGTCGCTGGTTCACGAGGTCGTGCGGCGGGCGCTGATGGAAGCGCTGGGGCAGAGCGATGCGCCCCAGCTCCAGTTACGGACCGGGTCGCCGGCGGCCCCAGTGCCGGCGGCGGCAACGCTCCCGGACATCCTCTCGGGCGGCACCTATCCGAATCGTTGGGTCCCCGGTGCTGCTGCCGTGCACACCCCCGGTCCGAGCGCGAGCGCGATCACGCCGATGATTCCGCTCGGTCAGTTTCGCGACACGTTCATCATCGCCGTTGACGATGACGGCGTGGCGATCATCGATCAGCACGTCGCGCACGAGCGCGTGCTGTTCGAACGCGTCATGGAGCGGCTGACGAGCGGCCGCCTGGAGTCCCAGCGGCTCCTCGTACCTCTGGTCATGGACCTCGCGCCTTCGGCACATCAAGCGCTCTTGGGCCGCGCGGCTGAGTTGGAGCGGCTCGGCTTCGAAATCGAGCCGTTCGGGGCGGCGACCATCAGAGTCGCCGCGGTTCCGGCATTGCTCAGGTCCGAGGACAGCTCGAAGGCATTGCGCGCCCTCGCCGACGATTTGGAGGGCCTCGACCGGGGAGCGCACGTGCGGGACGCGCTCCAGCGCATCGCGGCGACGACCGCCTGCCATGCCGCGGTGAAGGCAAACGATCCGCTGACCTACGACAAGATGATGCACATCCTTGACGAGCTGCGGGCCACCGCTTACTCGACGGTCTGCCCACACGGACGGCCGGTGATGCTGCGTTTGACGCGCCGGGAAATCGAGAGGAACTTCGAGCGGGTCTAATCCGAATCTGGCGCGCTAAGGTAATGGCTAAGGCTGTCTACTATGTGGGACGCGGCGCGCAGCTCGTCGGCATGTGGCTTCTGCTCGTGGACGTTGTGACGGCGGGCCCGCTCGGGCCAAATCCTCGCGTCTTTGCCGCCGGTGTCGCAGTATTTCTCGCGGGATGGGGCATGACGCGCTTGACACGGTGACGCGCACCTGTTACATTTGGAAGCGCTCACCCTCGCGACAACTGTTTCGAGGTCAACGCTTTCCAAGCGAAAAAGGCAATCCCGCATGGCGTGGGAGCGCAAAGCTGGAAAGTCGCCGTGGCGTCGCGTGGCGCGCGGGCGGCTTGTTCAGCTGCCGAACTTGGAGTTCCAATGGTGTCCCGCCGCCTCGTCTTCGTCACGTCGATAGCTGCCACCGCCATTTCGTCATTCACGCTCGGCGTGATGCACACGCGCCGTGCAGAGGCGGTGGCTGAGACCTCCTATCATGCACAGATCGAAGCGTTGCGCGCCGAGATGCGCAGCCAGCTTGGGCATACCAAGATCTCGGATATCGTGCTGCCGGCCGCGACAGTCGGCCAGGTGGCGACGCCGCCCAAGGATCCCGCCGACAATATGAGCGCGCGCGCGAAGATGGTCGCCGAAATCAAGCAGGAGCTGCAGAACGAGATGGGCCTGCTTCCGGTGCACCTGTTGCGCGACCGCCGATCGAGCTTCGTCGAGCTGTATTCTTCGGACAACCAAGGCAAAACGAATTACGGCACGGCCGGGTATCTCGGCAACGGCCACTTCATCACCGTCAAGCATGCCGTCGTCGCGCTAAAAGATGAAGCCGGGCAGCAGGGCGGGCGGAAGATCACCTCCGTCAAGATCGTGTATCGCGGGAAGGAGATCCCCGTCAGGGTCGTGGACACCGGAGACGCTGACGTGGAAGTGCACAGCGGCGACTGGGCGATCGTCAAGACCGCGAAGGAAGTCGATCTGCCGTCGCTGCACGTCGACACCTCGTTCAGCTTTGACTTCGCCGAGCCGATCTTCCGCCTTGGCAACGACTATTCCAAGGGCATCATCCTGTCGACCGGCTACATCGGCCAGCGCACGGCAAACGGTCTCATCACCTGCTTGACCGACGGACATCCCGGCGTCTCCGGCGGAGGTGTGCTGAACCAGCGTGGCGATCTGGTCGGCATCCCCATCGGCCGGATGCAAGGGGATTACCGCTTCTCCTTCATCTTGCCGATTCGCGCCGAAATGCTGCGCAAGCTGCCCAGCTATGAGCCGCCTGCGGTGCCGAGCGTGATTGCGACAGAGCCTCAATAACGCCCCGCACTATAATTCCGACACTCGGTACTCGTAGCTCGTGGCTCGGGACGCGTCGCGCGCAGCTCGGTACGCACAGTCTTAACGATGCTCCGACAATTCACGGCGGCGGTGGTGTGTACTGCGTCGTGTGCCTGCGGCGGGGGCGCCAAGCGTGCGCCGGCGTCCGCCAGCGAACCGCCCGATGCGCGCGTGAAGGCTTTCGCGGACGCGTATCTCGATGCCTACTTCGATCGGTTTCCCGAGACCATCACGCAGTTTGGGGTTCCGGGACGGCACCACGACAAGCTGACCGACAACTCGTTGGCCGCAAAGAGCGCCTGGGACGCGCGTGAGGACCGGATGCTCGGCGAGCTCGAGCAGATCGACCCGGCCGCCATCAGGAGCGGCGCCCTTCACGCGACGTACGCGATCGCGCGGCAGAGCCTCGAGGGGGACGTCGCCAAACGGGTCTGCCGAGACGAGCTCTGGCCCGTCAGCCAGATGACCGGGTGGCAGATCAACTACAGCTACCTCGTCACCATTCAGCCGGTCGGGACCGACGAGGCTCGTCGCGAGGCGCTTGCGCGTTGGTCCACGCTTCCCAAATACATCGATACCGAGATCGAGAACCTGCGCGAGGGGATCAGACGCGGCTATACGTCTCCGAAGCTCAACGTCCAGATCGTGGCGGATCAGGTGCGCACCCTTGCGGCCACGCCGCTCAAGGACTCGCCCTTCGGATCTCCGGTACAGCGCGACAGCTCGCCGGAGTTCCAGAAGGCGTTCACCGTGCTTGTGACGGGGCAGATCAATCCGGCGATGACGCGCTACGCCGATTTCCTCGACAAGGAGTATCTCGCCGCGGCTCGCGAGGCGATCGCGGTGACGGCGAATCCCGACGGCGTGCGGTGCTACGACGCGAGCGTCCTGTATCACAGCTCGGTCCCCAAGACCGCGAAAGAGGTTCACGAGCTCGGCGTCCGCCAGAACGCAGAGCTCACGGCCGAGATGAGGGCGATCGGCGAGCGATCGTTTCAGGTGAATGACGTTCCTCGGCTCCTGCAGCGGGCGCGCACGGATCCGAGATACAAGTTCAAGAGCCGAGAGGACAAGATCGCGTACTCTCAAACCGCGCTGGCCCGCGCGAAGGCGGCGGTTCCGGCCTGGTTCGGTCTTCTCCCGAAGGCCGACGTCGTGATCCGGCCCTACCCCGGATTCCGCGAGAAAAACGCCCCGAACGAATACAACCCGCCGGCCGAGGACGGCAGCCGTCCTGCGGTGTTTTTCATCAGCGCGTACCAAGCCGAGAAGCAGAGCCGCGTCGAGGACGAATCGACGGCCTTTCACGAGACCATTCCGGGTCACCACCTCCAGGGCGCCATTGCGCTGGAGCGCAAGGAAATTCACCCGATTGGGCGCTATTTGTTCAACAGCGGCTACGCGGAAGGGTGGGCGCTCTACGCGGAGCGATTGGCCGACGAGATGAAGCTCTACTCGTCTGACCTCGATCGCCTCGGGATGCTGTCTTCCCAGGCGCTTCGCGCGTCGCGTCTCGTCGTGGACTCGGGGATCCACACACTCGGGTGGAGCCGCGAGCAGGCCATCGAGTACATGCTGGCGCACACCGCCGAGGGGCGACACGACGTCGAGTCCGAAGTGGATCGCTACATCATCTACCCCGGACAGGCGACGGCGTACATGATCGGCCGGCTCGAGATCGACGAGGCGCGCGAGGAGGCGCAGAAAGCCATGGGCTCCAGGTTCGACATCAAAGCGTTCCACGATCACGTCCTCGAGGACGGCGGCGTGCCGATCACCTACCTTCGCGAGAAGGTCAGGGCGTGGGCGGGGTCGGCGAAGTGAGGGCGCGCATGGGATCCCGGATGGAGTTACACACGCTCCTGGCGCTGGTCCTCGCGGCCGGCCTTACCGCGACGTCTTCAGGCCAGGCACCGACGGCTCGCCTACGGCAGGCCGCGGTCCCGACGCTCGGCGTTCACGAGCTGGCCCTGGCGCCGGCGAGCGTCCACTGGGGGTACTACGATGCCAGGCTCGCGCCGGCCGTCCGCGTCGCGTCCGGTGATCGTGTCCGCGTTGAAACGATGGTCGCCGGGGGACTGCAACGGCTCCGCCTCGCGGGCGTGCCGGAGAGCGACATTCCCGAGTCCCTCAAAGTCGTTGAACGCTCCGTCACCGAGCGGGGCCCCGGCGCGCATCCGCTGAGCGGACCGATCTTCGTCGAGGGCGCGGAGCCGGGCGACACGCTGGAAGTCCGTATTCTCGCGATCGATTTTCTCCATCCCTTTGGCGTGAATGCATTCAGCCCCGGCGGTGGCGTCCTGCCGGATGATTTCCCGTACGCCCAGCTGAAGGTCCTGCGCTGGGCGCCGGGCGCCGCTCGCGTTGAATTCACGCCAGGACTGACGCTGCCGCTCGCGCCGTTTTTCGGGTCGATCGGCGTCGCGCCGCCACCGTTGGTCGGCCGCATCTCCAGCCGGCCCCCGGGTTGGCACGGCGGGAACCTGGACAACAAGGATCTGGTCGCCGGATCGATCTTGTACCTGCCGGTTCACGTTCCCGGGGCGCTCTTGTCAATCGGCGACGGCCACGCGCTCCAAGGCGACGGGGAAGTGACGGGCACGGCCCTCGAAACATCGCTCCGCGGCACCTTCGAGCTTCGCGTCCGCAAAGGCGCCCGTCTCCGCTGGCCACGTGCGGAGACGCCGACGCATTACATCGCCATGGGCCTGCACGAAGACCTGAACGAGGCCGCGCGACTTGCGACACGGGAAATGGTCGACTTCCTGGTCGCCGAGAAGAAGCTCTCCCGAGACGATGCGTACATGCTCTGCTCGCTCGCAGCCGATTTGCATGTCACGCAGGCGGTCGACGCCACCAAAGGCGTGCACGCAATGCTTCCCAAGGCAGTCTTCTCCACGCCAGCGGGCGCCAGGCGAGATCCATGAACCTCGCGGGGGGCTTCAGCCCCTCCGCTTTCGCTTGATCTCGGCCCACGCATCGAGCCGACGCTTGATCTCCCGCTCGAACCCCCGATCTTTCGGGTCATAGTACTTGCGTCCCTCGAGCGCGGTCGGGAGACAGGACATATCGGCGATCGCATCTTCCTCGTCGTGGGCGTACTTGTAGCCCTTGCCGTACGCGAGGTCCTTCATCAGTCTGGTCGGCGCGTTGCGCAGATGCAGCGGCACGGGCTGCGCGACGTCGTGCTCCGCGTCGGCTGCCGCGCGCGTGTAAGCCTCGTACACCGCATTGCTCTTGGGCGCCGTGGCCAGATAGATCGTCGCCTGCGCCAGCGCGGTGTTGCCCTCCGGCATGCCGATGAAGTGCAGCGCGTCCTTCGCCGCGACGGCCACGGCCAGCGCCTGCGGGTCCGCGTTCCCGATGTCTTCGGAGGCGAAGCGCACGAGACGGCGCGCGATGTACAGGGGATCCTCGCCTGCTTCGACCATTCGCGCCAACCAGTACACCGCGGCGTCGGGGTCGCTGTTTCGCATCGATTTGTGCAGCGCCGAGATGATGTTGTAGTGCTCCTCCCCTGACTTGTCGTAGAGGAGAGCTCGTCTCTGTGCCGCCTCCTCCACGCGCGCGACATCGACGCGCCGGCTGCCGTCGACCGTTGGGGCCGACGCCACGCTGAGCTCGAGCAGGTTGAGCGCTGCCCGTGCGTCCCCGTTCGCGTACAACGCGATCGCCTCGAGCGCCTCGTCATCGACGCGGGTGTCGGTCATTCCCAGCCCGCGGTCCGTATCGCTGAGCGCCCGGCTGAGAATCAACCGAACCTCCTCCGCCGTCAACGCGCGCAACACAAAGACCTTCGAGCGCGACAGCAGGGCGGCGTTGACCTCGAACGACGGGTTTTCCGTGGTCGCACCGATGAGCACGATGTCGCCGGCCTCCACACGCGGGAGGAACGCGTCCTGTTGCGCCTTGTTGAAGCGATGGATCTCGTCGATGAAGACGATCGTGCGCCGGCCGGTCGCCGCGCGAAGCCGCTCGGCGCCGCTCATCACCTCGCGGATTTCCTTGATACCCGAGAGCACCGCGCTGAACGACACGAAGCGCGCCTTCGTCGTGTCGGCGATGATGCGCGCAAGCGTGGTCTTGCCCGTGCCGGGCGGGCCCCAGAGGATGATCGACTGCAGCAGGTCGCGCTCGATCGCCTCGCGAAGCGGCTTGCCCGGCGCCAGGAGCTCCTCCTGGCCGACGAGTTCGTCGAACGTTCGCGGGCGGATGCGGTCGGCCAGCGGCGCGCCTGCGCGTGTCAGCGCGGGTTCGTCCGGGAATAGCGATCCATCAGCCATCAGCCATCAGCCTTCCGTGAGACTCAGATATGAGCCGTCAGCCGGTCATACCAGAGCGCTGTCGGCGTGCTTCGTACACTATGACCGCAGCAGTCGCCGCGGCGTTCAACGATTCCACCGGCGGCTCCATCGGGATACTGACGCGCTCATCGGCGGCGGCCAAGATCTCCGGCGGCAACCCCGGCCCTTCACCACCGATCAGGATGGCGGTAGGCCCCCGCAGATCCGCGTCGAATAAGAGGCGCCCGCCGCGCGGCGCTGTGGCCACGATGCGAAACCCCAGCCGTCGCAACTCGTCGACGTCGGCTCCGGGAGCGGCACCTGTCCTTCTTCTTATCACGGGAATCCGTAAGGCGCTGCCCATGGAGCCTCGCAGAGCTTTCCACCCGAACGGGTCCGCTGAGGCGCCCGAGATCATCACGCCGGCGGCGCCGCCCGCCTCCGCGACGCGAATGATCGCGCCGACGTTCCCCGGATCCTGCACGTTCACGGCGACGATGATGAGGGGCGCACGGGCTGTCGCCGCGGGGTTTCCGTGTGTGGCGGCGGCTCCAACCCTGGCGGGGCCACCGACGCGCAGTGGGAGCTGCGGCACGACTCGCCTGAAGACGCCGCTGTCGTCGAGGCGCGGGCGGTCGGCCAGCGCGACCATCGCGCTCGATGAGCGAACGCCGCTGAGCGCGGCCATAACGGGCGCCGCTACAGAAACGACGTCGACGCCTCCGCTGATGAGGCGATTCACGAGCCCGCGGACGACCGGATCGTCGATCGACGCGGCAGCGACCGCGGCTTCCCGCACGTGAGCGCCTGCGGCAATGGCGTCGGCGACGAGGTGAACGCCATCGAGCAGCATGACGTCCCGATCGTCACCTCGCGCAGCCAGACGATACCGCGAAACAATCGGGTTCTGCCGGCTTGCGACTCGACGCATGCACTATGGTACTATGCGGTTTTTGCCATGAAGGATCGCCTGCTCAGAAAGTTCGAGGACGAGATCGCCGCTCTCAATCACGAGCTGAAACTCGAGTTGCCGAAGGAAATCAAGCGCGCCCGCGAGCTCGGCGACCTGCGCGAGAACGCCGAATACCACGCCGCGAAAGAGCGTCAGCGTCTCATCGAGGCGAGGATCAGCATGTTGCAGAAGCGCGTCTCGGAGATCGCGTTGATGAACGTCGACCGGATCCCGAGGGACCGCGCGGGTTTTGGATCCACCGTGCATGTGGTCGAGGGCAACGGAGAAAAACTCGTGTTTCAGCTCGTCATGCCGGAGGACGCCAACGCCGAGCAAGGGATGATCTCGACCACGTCGCCGATCGGCCGCGCCTTCTTGAACAAGGAGGCCGGCGACGCCGTCAAGGTCGCGACGCCCGGCGGAGTTCGGGAGTTCGAGATCGTCAAGCTCATTACCATCCACGACGAAGGCGCTGGATGACGCACGGCGCCAGCAGCGCACCGTCTCTCACGCCCGAATCCTACTCACCACGACATCGCACCGCGCTCGTCCTTGCCGGAACCGGCACGGCGGGCGCGTATCACGCAGGGGCGTTGCGCGCGCTGCACGAGGCAGGCGTGAAGATCGACCTGGTCGCCGGGCGCGGTGTCGGCGCGGTCGGCGCGCTGTTTGTGGCCGTGGACGGGGCCGAGCGCCTTTGGGACGAGAAGGGGTTCTGGCGGCTGCCGGCGGTCCGCTCCCTGTACGCGTGGCGCTTGCCGGTGCGTGGCGTCGCGGCTGCTCTGGGAGTCGCGATTGCGTTGGTCGCGGTGCCAATCGCTCTGGTCGCGCTGGGGTTGGTGGTTTTTCCGATCGACTTCGTGGCGAAGATGGTCGGCCTGGGCGGCGCGGGGGGGAGCATCGACGCCTACCTCCGACTCGCGCACCGAGGGTTTGCGCCGGAGGGGCTGCCGACGTGGTTGCCGCGCCTGGTTCTTCTCGCGCTTGCGACGGCCGCGGGCCTTGCGCTCGCCGATGGATGGAAGAGCGATCCGCGGCGGCCTCGAGGGGCGCTCTGGTGGCGCGCGCTGCGCGCGCCGTTGTCCTCGACCGGGGCGGTTGGCCACACGTGGCGCGTCATGTGGGATCTCGTGCGCGGTGCCGCGCAATTGAAGCAGCCCCCGCGGGCCGAGCTGGCGCGCCGCTACGTCGACCTCCTCGCCGAGAATATCGGCCAGCCCGGATTTTGTGAGCTGCTCTTGACGGTTCACGACATCGACGCCCACCGCGATCTGGTCTTCGCGCTCGTCGGCGATGCCCGGCGCCGCGATCTGGTCCGGCGCCCGACGGCCGCGGCGGGAGAGGCGCGCCGCGCGGAGGTCGTGGACCTTGCCGGCACGGGGAGGGACCACCTCGTCGACGCGGTTGCGGGATCGCTCGCGATTCCCCTCATGACGGAACCGCACAAGATGACCTTCGCGGCTGACACCTACTGGCGCGGCGAGACGCACCGTGTCTGCGATCGCCCGGCCGGTTTGATTCGCTTGATCGATGAGCTCATCGATCTCGGCGTGCAACAGATCCTGCTGGTCGCGGCGACGCCGGAACCGGCCGGGCCTCACGCGCTTGCCGCGCCGCGCATCGATGGCCGCGGGCGGCTGGGCGAGTACATTCTGTCCTCAGAGGCGGCCATCTTTCGCGACGCGACGACGACAACGGGCGGCGTGCGCATCTACACGATTCGACCAGTCCATAACCCGATTGGACCGTTCGATTTCGCCGGCGGGTTCGATGATCGATCCCACCGGGCGCAACCTCTCGCTGAGCTGATGGCGAGGGGCTACGAGGACGCCTACCATCAATTCGTCGAGCCGGTCGTCGGCGCCAGCGGCGAGCGGGTGGGAGCCGGCAAATCCGGAATCTGAAGCCCGGCTTCTCGAACTTCGAGGTAGTCATGAAGGGACCGGCGACCGAACTGATTCATGCAGGCGAAACCGAACGCGGGGTGGCGGCGCCGTTGACGACCCCGATCTACGAAACCACTACGTTCGTGTTCGAGAGCGCGGACGAGGTCGTCGCGTACAACGAGGGGCGCTCTCGGAAGTATCTGTACTCGCGGTACGCGAACCCGACCGTCGCGAGCACCGAGCAGAAGGTGGCCGCTCTCGACCGCGCCGAGGCTGCCCTCCTGTTTGCGTCGGGGCAGGGCGCAACGACCACGATCCTGATGGCGCACGCCAAGGCGGGCGACGAAGTCGTGTGCAGTGCCGCCATCTACGGCGGGACGCTGCATCTGCTCGAGGACGTGCTGACCAAGTTCGGCGTGACCGTGCGGTTCGTCTCGCTCGACGAGCTCGGGAATCCCGCGCAGCTCTTCACTGAACGAACGCGCATCGTCTGGTTCGAGTCGCCGATCAATCCGACGCTCCGGTGCGTCGACATCGCGCGGATTGCTGCTGCCTGTCGGGCGAGGGGCGTCTTGTCGGTTATCGACAACACGTTCGCGAGCCCCGTCAATCAGCAACCGCTGGGGCTCGGCGTCGATCTCGCCATGCAGAGCGTGACGAAGTACCTGAACGGTCACAGCGACGTGACCGGCGGATGCGTGAGCGGTCCGAGCGCGCTCGTCACGCCTATTGAGAGAATGCGCCGGCTGATCGGCACGGTCATGGATCCGCATTCCGCGTACGCGCTGGGGCGCGGGCTGAAGACCCTTCCGCTTCGCATCAGGCAGCACAACGCGAATGCGCTCGCCGTCGCGGAGTTCCTGGCGGGCGATCGGCGGGTGACCCAGGTGTACTATCCCGGGCTCGCCTCGCACCCGGACCATGAGATCGCGCGACGCCAGATGCACGGCTACGGCGGGATGGTCTGCTTCGACCTCGGCGGCAGTTACGAACGGGCGGCCCGCGCGTACGATCGGCTGCAGGTGATCAAGCGCGCCGCCAGCCTCGGGGGGGTCGAAAGCCTCATCAGCATGCCGGTCCTCACGTCACAGTGGGGCCACACCGACGCGCAGCTCCGCGATGCCGGGGTGACCCGCGGGATGTTGCGCTTGTCGGTGGGGCTCGAAGACGCGGCGGATCTCATCGCCGACCTGGATCAGGCGCTGGGGTAGCGGGGCGACCGACGCTTATTGGGCCTTGACGGGTTCGCGCGCATCTGGCGCGCCGAGGGGCTGCGGCTCGTGGCGGCGCTCGGGCTTGGCTTCGGCCTTGGGCTCGTGGGTCAGGAAGTCCTGCACGAGGTCGACCAGACGGGCGCCGATCTGGTCACCGCCCAGGTCACCGAACTTCTCGCGGAACGCCCGCATCGGGATGACCGCCTTGGCCATCGCCCGGTGCCCACCGGCGCTGCCGATGTCCGAAAAGAAGCGGCGGACGAACTCCCCGGCGTTCTTTGTGTATCCGAGATTCCTGACCGAGACGACCAGTGCGTCATTGACGATCCCGGCCACAATCGTCCACTTGACGTCCTCGAGCTGCAGGAAGAAATCAGCGACGTAAGGAATGAAATCCTCGCGTGGGGACGGCCCGACGAACGCGCAGAAAACCTGGTCGGCGAGCCGGCCGCTTCGATAGGCTTTCATCACGTAGTCGAGGCGCTCGAGCGTGATCTCGGCTCCCTCCATCTTCCGGATGAGCGCAGCGTCAGCGAGCGGGTAGAGGTACGAGAACGCCTCGAGGTCCACGCGATTCGTGGATCGATTGAAGAAGAGCGTGTCGGATTTGATCGCGTAGAGCAGGGCGGTCGCCGTGCGCTCGGAGATGTTCACGTCGACCGCGCGCAGGTGCTCCGTGAGGATGGTCGAGGTGGAGCCGTAGTCGGGACGGATGTCCTTGAAGACCGCGGTGTACCCAGGCTGCTCGGGATGATGATCAATCACGAGATCCACGCGGTCGATCATCTCGCCGAAGTAATGCGGCTGCACGTCGACCATGGCGATGCGATCGTATTCCCGCAGGAGGTCGGGCGTGATGGTCTCGACATGGATGTCGAGCAGGTTGATCATCCGCTGATTCTCGGGCCGCGTGACGCCCTGGGCCGCCCCGATGATGGCCGTGGTCTTGGTCCGGCGCAGGACATTTCGCAGGGCGAGGCCGCTGGCCATCGCATCCGGATCGGGATCGTTGTGGAGCATGATGAGCACGCGATCGGCGTCGCTGAAATACCGCTGGTACTGCTGCACGCGCGCGCGGGTCAGCGACCGGCTGAACTCGGTCAGAAGCGGTCCGCCAAAAAGCTCCGACATCGACAAGTACGAGACGTCTGGAAACGCTTCGCGGTAGTCCTCCGGGTGGTCTTGACCGGATCCGGCGCCGATGCCCAGGACGTAGATGAGCGTCCCCCCCGCGTCGCGCACGGCCTCCAGAATCTTGCTCAGGCTTCGGCGGCCGTTGTCTTCGATGATGACGCAGGTGCTGGGCCCGAGATCGGCTTTCACCCAGGTTTCGGTCCGACGGGGGTCCCCGACGGCGACCGTGACGCCCGATTCGTGCAGGCGCCGCGCGAGCGGCCGGGTCTCGACGATGAATTCCACCTCGAAGCCGGGCAACAGGATCTCGTCGAGCATCCTGATGACCAGCTCGTCCTGGCAGACGGCTAGGCACCGCATCGTAGCGACAAACCCTAATTATACGCTCCTGCTGGCGGGACTGTGGCGATCGGCCACGAAAGGGTGACCCGGTGTAGAGTGCCAACCTGTGTCGCCGCATGGCACGTATCGATCGCTCTTCGAGCCGTTCCAGGGCGTGGTCTCGGCTTTGGCAACGTTCTGTTGGGTGGCAACGGCGGTCATCGCCGCCAGGCAGGCGCCGTTGTTCAAGGCTGGTGTCGATCTCGTCGACTTCGGCGTGACGGTCACGGACAAGAGAGGCGCGCTCGTTACCGGCCTTACGGCAGACGATTTCGAGATCTACGAGGATGGCAAGAAGCAGGTCGTCACGCACTTTGCGGTCGGCGACAGCGACGCCGCTCCGGAGATGCACCTCGGGCTGATGCTCGATGTCAGCGGCAGCATGGAGGAGGATCTGCCCTTCACCAAGACGGCCGCGGTCAAGTTCCTCAATACGCTGAGGGACGCCCTGGACATCACGGTCGTCGATTTCGACAGCGAGGTCCGGATCGCCCGCTACAGCCAGGCGGAGTTCGTCCGCCTCATCGAACGGATCAGACAGAAGAAAGTAGGCGGTGACACGGCCATTTACGACGCGGTCGGCGTCTACCTCGACGGCGCGAGCGGACAGAGGGGCCGGAAAATCATGCTCCTCTACACCGATGGCGGCGACAACCGCAGCTCCATGACGCTCCACGAGCTGATCGACCTGCTCAAAGCATCGGACGTGACCGTTTACGTGATTGGCGAGCTCGAGCACCAGCCGTCGTCGGTGAAAAGCCTGCAGCGAATGGTCATCTTGCAGATCGCGGAGGTCACCGGCGGCCAGGCGTTCTTTCCAACGTCGGGCAAGCAGCTCGACGAAGTCTATGGAAAGGTGCTCGCCGAGATCCGAGCGCAGTACACGCTGGGCTACGTTTCCACCAACACGAGGACCGACGGCGGCTGGCGGAAGGTCGAAGTCCGTCTGACGCACAGGGACGATCGAGGCCTGCGCGCGCGCGCGCGGAAGGGATATTTTGCGCCATACAGACCGTGATTCGTGATTCGGGATTCGCGGGGTCAGCGGGTCCGCTCCCAAACCCGAAGCACGAGTCCCCAATCGCTAGTCCCCAATCCCTAGTCACCTCCCCGAATTCCGAGTCCCGAATCCCGAATCACGTGTAGTACGATTGAAGGTTGGTATGGCTTCCCTCTACGACCGCTTCACGCTGGTCTCCGATTTCGCACTGGCCGGCGATCAGCAGCGGGCGATTGACGAGCTGACCGAAGGGCTGGAGCGCGGCGATCCCCACCAGGTGCTCCTCGGCGTCACTGGTTCAGGCAAAACCTTTACCATGGCGCAGACGATCGCGCGGGTGAACCGCCCGGCGCTCGTAATGGTCCACAACAAGACCCTCGCCGCGCAGCTCTATCAGGAGTTCCGCCGGTTCTTTCCGGACAACGCCGTCGAGTACTTCGTCAGCTACTACGACTACTATCAGCCTGAAGCCTACGTACCGGCCACAGACTCGTACATCGAGAAGGAGGCGACGATCAACGACGAAATCGATCGCATGCGCCTGTCGGCGACCCGGTCGCTCTTCGAGCGCCGGGACGTCATCATCGTCGCCAGCGTCTCGTGCATTTACGGACTGGGATCGCCCGAGGCCTACTACGGCATGCTGCTGCCGCTCGAGCGCGGCCAGCGCATCAAGCGTGAGGAGATCCTCCGCAAGCTTGTCGAGATCCAGTACGAGCGCAACGACCACGACTTCGGGCGCGGAACATTCCGGGTTCGAGGGGACATCGTCGAAGTGTTCCCCTCGTACGAGGAGCAGGGGCTGCGCATCGAGCTCTTCGGCGACGAGATCGACCAGCTGACGTCGTTCGACGCGCTCACCGGAAAAACGATCCGCCGTCACGACAAGACCGCGGTCTACCCGAAGTCGCACTTCGTCGCGCCGCGCGAGCGCACGCGCCGGGCGGTGGAGACAATCAAGGAGGAGCTGGCCGAACGCCGATCGCAGCTCGAATCGGAGGGTCGCCTCCTCGAGGCGCAGCGCCTGCACCAGCGGACCATGTTCGATCTCGAGATGATCCGGGAGATCGGCTACTGCCACGGCATCGAGAACTACGCCCGCCACCTGACCGGACGGCAGGCAGGCGAGCCGCCGCCAACGCTCCTCGACTATCTTCCGCAGGATGCCGTCGTGATCGTCGACGAGAGCCATCAGACGGTGCCGCAGGTTCGCGGGATGTATCACGGCGACCGGTCGCGCAAAGAGGTCCTCGTCGCCTACGGGTTCCGGCTGCCGTCCGCTCTGGACAACCGGCCGTTGAGCTTCGAAGAATGGGAAGCCCGGGTCCGTCAGACCATTTTTGTGTCCGCCACACCAGGGCCGTACGAGCTCGCCAAGGCGCAGGGCGTCGTGGTCGAGCAGATCATCCGGCCGACCGGGTTGACGGATCCGCCGATCGACGTCCGTCCCGTCAAGGGCCAGGTGGACGACCTGCTTCAAGAGATTCGCGCGCGGGTGGAGCAGCGGGAGCGCGTGCTGGTGACGACGCTCACGAAGCGGATGGCTGAGGATTTGACGCAGTACTATCAGGAGCTCGGCGTCAAAGTGCGTTATCTCCACTCCGACATCGAGACGCTCGAGCGCGTTCAAATCCTGAGGGGCCTGAGACGCGGCGAATTCGACGTGCTCGTCGGCATCAACCTGCTGCGTGAAGGGCTGGATCTGCCCGAGGTCTCGCTGGTCGCCGTCCTCGACGCCGACAAGGAAGGCTTCCTCCGGTCGTCCCAGTCCCTGATCCAGACGTCCGGCCGCGCCGCACGCAACGTCAACGGGCGCGTGGTGATGTACGCGGACGCCATGACCGAGTCGATGCGAACCGCGATCAGGGAGACCGATAGGCGCCGCGCCCTCCAGGAACGATACAACGAGGCGCACGGGATCACGCCGCAGTCGATCGTGAAGCAGATCGACGATGTGATGTCGAGCGTGTACGAGCGGGACTATATGACGCCAGCCGCCACGCTCGACGGCACCGAGCGGTTCCACAACCAGCAGCAGCTCGACGCCTACATCGCGTCGCGCCAGGAGGAGATGCGGGCAGCCGCGGCGAACCTTGATTTCGAGAAGGCCGCCGCCCTTCGCGACGACATCAAGCGCCTGCGCAATCCCGAGCTCGGGCTGCCGTCGCCGGCGCGGAGGGCCTGACCCCCGCGTGCTGTCGTTCGTCGAACGCTGGCTGAAGAGCGCGGCCCTCGACGTGCAGGAGTACGTCCGCTTGACGGCCTGGACGCTGCGAGATGTCGTGACGCGGCCGATCTATTTCCACGATATCGTGGAGCAGTTCGACGCGATAGGCGTCGAGTCCCTCACCGTCGTGCTGCTGTCCGGTCTGTTCACGGGCGCCGCTCTCGCGTTGCAGAGCGGCCAGACGCTGGACCAGTTCGGCGCGCGGCCGGTCGTTGGCCGGCTCGTCAGCGCGTCGATGATCAAAGAGCTCGGTCCGGTGTTGACCGCGCTCATGCTGTCCGGCCGGATTGGATCGGGCATCGCGGCAGAGCTTGGCTCGATGGCGGTCACCGACCAGATCAACGCGCTGCGGGCGCTCGGCACCGACCCGGTGCGCAAGCTGGTCGTCCCGCGCGTGCTCGCGGGCTTCTTCATGGCGCCGGTGCTGACGGTCGTGTCGGACTTCGTGGGCATCTTCGGCGGGTGGGTGGTGGCTCGATTCACCCTGCAGGTGAACAGCGGACTCTACTGGTCGTCAGTGACCAAAGCCCTTTACTTGAATGACGTCTGGATGGGGCTCATCAAACCGTTTGTCTTCGGCTTCATCATCGTGACCATTGCGTGCCACGTGGGGCTCCGTACGACGGGCGGAACGGCGGGCGTGGGAAAGTCGACGACCCTCTCTGTGGTTGCGGGATCGGTCGCCGTGATAGCCGCCGACTTCTTCGTCACGCAGATCCTCTTTGCTGTCCTGTGATGGTGGACGCCAGGCAGATTCTCTCCGAGCCCGGCGCGCCGGTCGTGGTTTTCGATCGCGTGCAGCTCGCGTTTGACGACAAGGTGGTGTTGAGAGACCTGAGCTTCACGCTGATCAAGGGGCACACGAAAATCATCCTGGGCGCCAGCGGCTCGGGCAAGTCGACGACCTTGAAGATCATCGTCGGCCTGCTGAAGGCTGACGCCGGCGTCGTCTGGGTCAACGGCGCGCGCGTCGATCAGCTGAGCGAGCTGCAATTGATGGCTGTTCGCGCCGACCTCGGCATGATCTTCCAGGAAGGCGCGCTCTTCGATTCGCTCACCGTGCGGGAGAACGTTGGGTACAAGCTTTACGAGGAGACCGACATGCCGCTCGAAGCGGTCGACCGACGCGTCGAGGAAGTGCTGGGCTTCATCGGGCTCACCGAGCACATCGACAAGATGCCGTCGGAGTTGTCCGGGGGGCAGCGGCGGCGCGTCGCCATTGCGCGCGCGATGGCGTTCAAGCCAAGCATCCTCCTCTACGACGAAGCGACCACCGGCCTCGATCCGATCACAGCGACGACGGTTGACGATGAGATCATCAAGCTTCGGGATCTGGAGGGGGTGAGCTCGATTGTCGTGACGCATCAGTTGCGCGATGCGTTCTACATCGCACAGCACATGGCCGTCCGGGACGGAAACGGCGTCCGAGTCGTGGCGGCGTCCGACGGCAAAGAGCGCGAAGCCGAATTCATCATGCTCCGCGATGGGCTCATCGTGTTCGAAGGGGACGCGGACGCGCTGCGCGCGTCGAAAGATCCATATATACGGACGTTTCTTTCATAACTCGGTACTCGTTACTCGTCGCTTGGTACTCGTAGCTCGGTACTCGTGGCTCGTAGGAAATCGATATGCCTAGAACGCGCTCGTTGGCGTGGTCGGAGCTCAAAATCGGCGTCCTGGTGATTGTCGCGGTGGTCGTCGCCGCGGTGATGATCTTCAGCCTGACGGGGTCGAAGGGCTTTTCCTGGCAGCGCTACACGTTGAAGGCGCGATTCCCGAGCGTGGCGGGGCTGGCGGCCGGATCGCCGGTGCGCGTGGCGGGCGTGGAGGTCGGGACCGTGACCGGGGTCGAGTTTGCCGGGGCGCAAGTGGACGCGGTGTTCGAGGTGAAGACGACCATGCGCGAGCGCATCACCGACCAATCGCTGGCCACGCTCGGGTCGGTGTCGCTGCTCGGCGAGAGCTCCGTCGACATCAATCCGGCAGTATCCGGCACGCCGATTCCCGACTACGGGTATGTGCCGACGGGGCGATCGAAGGGGTCGATCGTCGACGTCTCCGAGCAGGCCTCGGCGGGGATCGAACAGATCACCGGCCTCGTGAAAGACGTCAGGGAGGGGAAGGGCACCATCGGCAAGCTCATGACCGACGAACAGTTGTACGTCGAGCTTCGTCAATTTGTCTCGAGCGCGAACGGCGTCACGGAAACGATTCGGAGCGGCCGCGGGACCATCGGCAAACTCGTCAACGACCCCCAGACAGCCAACGCCCTCGAGGCGTCGCTCAAGAACCTCGAGACCATGACGCATCGCATCAACGCCGGCGAAGGCAGTCTTGGCAAGCTGCTGAACGACGATGCGTTTGCGCAGTCGCTGACGGGGACGACGGTGAATCTGCGAACGCTCACCGATCGTTTGAACCGGGGGGATGGGACGATCGGAAAGCTGGTGACCGACGCCGCGCTCTACAACAAGATGGACGACCTGGCGGCCCGGCTGAACGACCTTGTGACAAAATTGAACGCCGGCGAGGGCACGGCCGGGCAGTTGCTGAAAGACAAGCAGTTATATGAGAACATGAACGGTGCCATCAACGATTTCCGATCGCTGCTGGCCGCGATTCAGAACGATCCCAGGAAGTATCTCAACATCAGGGTGAGCATTTTCTAAGGCTCGCGGTTGGGCAGGAGGAAGGCGATGTCACGAGACGAAGGCGCGGGGGCGGGGAGCATTCTGCTGGCATTCATTCTCGGCGCCGTCAGCGGGGCGGCCGTGGCGCTGCTGTACGCGCCCCAATCCGGGCGCGAGACGCGCGACTACCTGGGCGACCGGGCCACCGAGGCGCGAGCCCGCGCGGCCGAGGCGGCGGCCAAGGGGCGCGACGTGCTCAATCAAGGGCGTGAGACCATCACGACGGCGATCGAGCGCGGACGCGAAGCGTATCAGCAGGCGCGGGTGCGGGAGAACGCGTGAGCGCGCGCGCGGACGTCTTTCTCGGCGTCATCGCGTTTGCCGTACTGGCCATTGCGATCGCGCAGGTCGGCGTGGTTGTCGCCGCCGGCTTGACGGCTCGACGTGTCTCCCGGCTCGCCCAGACCGTCGAAACCGAGCTCAAGCCGTTCTTCGGCCATTTGAACGCGATTGGCCGGGACGCATCGCGCGCGACCAGCCTGGCGACCGCACAGGTCGAGCGTGCCGACACGCTGTTTGCCGACGTGGTCGTTCGCGTCGATCGTGCCCTGAACGGCCTTCAGTCCTCTATCGAGACTCCGGCCCGAGAGGGGCGAGCGATCATGAGCGGATTCCGGGCTGCGTTCCAGGCCATCCGCGACATCCGCCACAACGGCCGCGGCCGCCAGCGGAGGGGCGACGACGAAGACGCGCTCTTCATTTGAATCCTTGCGCTTGGGCTGGTCCGGGTGTAAAACAGGGCCGGATCATTCATCCCTGGAGGCGCCTGACATTCATGTTGACGCGAGTCGCCCTTTGCTGCTCGTTGGTAGCCGCCGTGTCTCTGACCGCCGCCTCGGCGGCGTCCGCCCAGGAAGGAAAGTCTGCGGCGCTGGCCAAGGAGCTTTCGGCGGCGCTCGACGCCGCCAAGCTCGATAGCGTCGCGGCAAAGGACCCGACTACCCCGGATACATACGTTGCCGCGCTGTATTTTCCCGGCGCTCAGCTCCTGGTCGTGTCCGCGAAATACACAGCGCCGCAGCTTCTCGACGAGCGGCTGGTCAAAAAAGAATACCGAGACACCTATATCGATTTGAGCAGTGCGTCAGTGCCTGAGACGAAGGTCTTCATCCAAGACGCCGGAGCGGACGGTCTCAAGGCCAAACGCGAAGAGAACCAGGCTTTCGATATCTACGAGGCCGCCGGGAAGTCGACCATCTTCGACGGCGACTGGAAGAAGCAGAAGATGTCGGAGCAGGAGTACCTCAAAGCGTTCGCGTCAGCCGACGAACGCTATGCCGCCATGCTGGCTGCGCTCATCGCGCAGATGAAGAAAACATCGTAGTCAGCTCGTCGCGTTGACCGTCCGCTCGAGCTCGCCGCGGTTCCAGTGCGCGAGATCGGCCGCAGCGTCGTACGTACTTTCGAGAAACGCCGTCAGCTCGCCCGTCGGCGACGTCGCTCGGCGCACGGCCTCGTACGGCAGCAGGAATTCCGAGAGCCCCGGATGATACGCGGCCGCCGCCGGCTGGATCGTGGCGGCACGGAAGCCCGTTGGTTCCGGGACCGCATATCCGTAGAAGGCCGCTTCGTTCATCGCCCTACCGCCTGGCCAGAATCCATGACTGATGACTTCGTGAGAGTATGACTCGCGCATGATCGCGTCGGCGCCCGGGCGCTCGGGCGCGCGACGACCGGAGAACCGCGTGGTGGCGAGATCGAAGCTGCCCCAGAAGAAATGAACCGGGCTCGCTTTGCCGATGAAGCGCCCTCTGAACGCCTCGAACACCGGCGCCATGACGACCAACGCCCGGTGAAATGCTTCCACAGCCCGTCGATCGTAGGAGCGATGAACGACGTCCTCTTCGAACCGAATCGGATTCTCTACTTCAACGGGCATCGTCCAGATGTGAACGTTCAGGCCGAGTGCCTGAAGCTTGGACATCAGCTCTCGATAAAAGTCGGCGACCGTCTGCGGTCGCAGCCGTAGGGCATCGCCGCCGCCGTCCGAGCAGTCGATGACGAGCTGGTGATCGACGAAGTCGAACGTGAGCGTGAAGATGCGTTGGTCTGCGACCAGCGGGTGCGTCGCCAGGCCGTGCGATGTCACGTGAAACGCCACGTTCCAGAAGTGGTTGAGCGGGTGCGTGAGCGCGAGCGCGATCTTGCCGACGACCTGGGACCACATATGCACGGTTTCGTAGGTGTCGCGCCATCCTTCGAGCAGGAGAGGCGGCCACTCGTCGGGAAGGGGGCGGCTGAGTGATGTCTCGGGCATCGGACGACTATAGCTCGTTGCTCGAGCTATGAGGCCGCACGCCCGTGACCGGCACGAACGACGGTGGATCGCTCGCTGGAAACGAGTCCTCCGACGCCTCGTCGACGACGTCGTGAATTTCCGGCGCGCTCCGCCGGAGCTCGTCGGCAAGTGGGGAGCGTTCGAGGACTTCGTCGTTGCGCTCATCGCGCCGGATGTCCATGGTCCAAGCTCAGCCTTACGCCTGGCATCGAGGTTGCGTTCGGTCTTGGTGCCCTCGCCTGGCAGCCACCCTGGCACGCCGGCG
>DATKHR010000169.1:0-7608 GCA_035510155.1 Vicinamibacterales bacterium | reverse complement strand
CCCAGTTAGCCTTTTCGCGCGGGACGTAATCGCCTCGCTCAAGGATCAGGATCCGTTTTCCAGAGGGGGCGAGGTGGTACGCGAGTGTCCCGCCGCCCGCCCCGGTGCCGATGATGATCACGTCATAGCGAGGTTCTGAGGCCATCAATGGTATCCCCTCACTCCGTGACCAGCCGGGTCTCACGCATCTCAGGCGAGATCGCAGCATAGCCACAGCGGAAGATGCACGGATGCATGCGATCGTGCTGGAGCTTTGCACACCGCACCGCGGCGGACGTCCTGACCTGCACGTAGCCGAACGCCGCTGACGTCATGCCGGCCGTCGGCGCGACGAAGTAGATCCAGACGCTTTGCCAGAAATGTGCCGGCCAAGCCGACGCCAAGGTGCGCGCCGGGTTGATGCTCATGCCGGATATCGGCGCACCCACAACGATGAAGATCGCGAGGAGGGTCCCCGCGGTAAGCCCAGTGAATGGCGCCAGGACGCGTTCATTCGTCATGATTAACACGATGGTCATGAGCGCAAACGCCATGGAGAACTCAGCCACGAACGCGAGGAGCACACCGCGCGTGCCGGGTACCGTCACGATGTAGTGAATGGGCGGACCAGAGAACCACGTGCCGAGGGCCCAAGCCGTCGCCAGTACGCCGAGCAGTCCGCCCACAACCTGCGAGACGATATAGAAGAACGCGTCCCAGCCCGCTATCTTACCGAGCAGGAAAAAGCTCAACGTCATCGCGGGATTCAGATGGGCTCCCGATCGCCTGCCCCAGCGCGAATAGATAATCGCGATGGCGGTGAGGCCCACGCCCGCTCCGAGCAGGGCCCGACGCCACAGCGCGCCCGTGACGGCCAGGCGAACGGGCGAGGTCGGTAGTTCGATGATTGTGGCAAGAACACCAGCCGCAATCATGAAGCATCCCAGGCCGGCTGCTTCGATCACATACTCGGGCCAGTGATAATGGAGAGCGTCTTTCACCGTCGACCGCCACGATCCCACGGTCGCACCTGCTTTTATTTCATTCCAACGTTCCTGCCATATGGTCCATCGCCAGGGCCAGCTTGCCAGCCTTCGTTTCAGTCACCGACGGCCGCTCCACGACGAGCCGACGAAGTGTGAACGTCCACGATACCGGAACGGATTCCGGATTGAAGCAGATCTTCTCATCGCACGCTTGATACTCACGCGGTAGCTCGAGGCGCCCGGCGCGTATACGTGAATGCCGCGATGGGGAACGATGTCACACGTGAGGGGGTTTCCCGGAGCGTTCGCCGCATCGCTCGGATACGCCGTGACCTCGAGATGCTCCGTGGAGATCTTCGTGCCTGCAACCTGGTTTCCCGTCCCCGTTCGCGCCAGGATGCTCGACACCGTGTTGCGCGTGATGTAGAAGTCCTCAAAGAACCGCGACTTCACCCGGCCGCTCCGATCCAGCATGAACGTGCCGGGAAACGCGATGCCGGCCATTCTCGGGTTCGCACCCGCGATCCCGCGTTGCTTGCCGAACGCGGTGAGGATTTCCGGCGAGTCGTAGCTGATCACCGCCAGGCCAAGTCCCTTACTTTTCAGCTCCTTCACACGGCCTTGCAGCTCCACGAGCTGCGTCTTGCAGTACGGTCACCAGTCGGCCGAGCGGATGAAGACAAGCATCGCGCCGTTCCGTCCCATGATCGATTGGAGTGTCTGCGTGTTCCCGCTTTGATCCTGTAGGCTGAAGTCGGGCACCCGGTCGCCCACTTGAGGACCGAGCTTCGACACGTCGATTTTCGTCCGCGGTTGCGGCGCGGCCTGGCGCACCGCGGAGAGAGGCGCGCCGACGCCGCCGAGGAATAGCGTGATCGAAAGCCAAAACACATGTGGTCGCACGGGTCCACCCTGCTCGTCAGTACGTTTCAAAAGCCCAAGCGACCGAGAATCCGATTCTCGAAGGCTGCGGCCGGCTCACGTTCGATCTCGCTGGCGATCAGACGTGCGACTTCGCCGATGCGTCGCAGCTGACGCCGGAATGCTCGGCAATGCCGACACATCATGAGATGTAGCCACACGGCCATGCGCCGTACTCGAGGCGCCCCATCGAGTTGTTCCATCGAGACGAGCGTTGACACCTCTTTGCACGTCATCATCGTGATCGCCCCCAGCCCTTCGCCTCGAGACACGCCCGCAAACGTACGCGCGCGCGGTGAAACATGACTCCAATATGGTTGATGCTGCAGCCCAGCATTCCACTGACATCGGCCGCGGAGAGATCGTCTACCTGGCGCAACTGGAAGACCTCCAGATATTGTGCGGGAAGTCCAGCCAAACACTCACGGAGCGCGTGGGCCGTTTCACCCGCCGCCACGAGCCGGTCCGCTGGAATTGGAGGCTCCCTCCACGATCCATCGCGATTGAATCGCGCTTCGAACGCCTCGTCGAGCTCATCCAACGGCTCTTCTCGCGCATGCGTCCGCCGCCGCTCGTGCGCCTTGCGATAGAGTATCCCGAACAACCACGTGCCCACTTCCGACCGGCCTTCAAATCGCTCGATCGTTTGCAAGAAGGTCGCGAAGACCTCCTGCGCCAGATCCTCGGCATCGTCCGGAGAAAAACCCATCCCCCTGGCGGCTCGATACAGGCGTCGCCCGTGTTGATCGACGACCCGTCGGAGGGCGACCGGATCCCGTTCGCGCAGAGCCTCCAGGGCTATGTGTTCTCGAAACGGCACAGGCCTATCGTAGGGTGTTCTGTTTGTTCCCGTGTATAGGCCTGATGGGCCTCCGAAAACCCTCACAACGTGAGTGACGCCAGGGTCGACATTCTTACAGTCGGACGAGCTGTAATTCGGGCCCCGTTCGCGACACTCACGCCCCAGTAATCTCCGGCACGCGTCACGCACTCACATACGGACGCCGGCTGACATCGAGACCGCCGGTTAGAAAAGAGGAGGAGACACAGATGAGTACCCATCCCACGTTCGCGCGAGCCGCGCTGGGAGGCTTCGTTGGCACGCTGGCAATGACCGGAATGATGTACGTTGTGGCACCCATGATGGGGCTGCACATGGACATTGCCACGATGCTCGGCAAAATGCTCGGGAGCAGCTGGACCGCCGGGATGATGATGCACTACGTCAACGGCACAGTGATCTTTCCAGCGATTTACGTTTACGCGTTGTACGCGCACCTTCCTGGTTCGCCGGCGATTCGGGGCACCATCTGGGGTATCGTTCTGTGGCTCATTGCGCAGGTCGTGGTCATGCCGATGATGGGCGCTGGCCTGTTTAGCAGCGCGATGGGCGGCGGCATGGCCGCCATGGGGTCGCTGATTGGCCACGTCCTCTACGGAAGCCTGCTCGGCTCCATTGCCAGCGCTCCGGAGCCGCACGTCGCGCACGCGTGATGAAGGCCTCCGCCCTCGCCTCCTGCTTGTCATTGCCAGCAACGGTGTACTTCGCGTCGCAGGCGGTGCGAGCAGCGTGCTGGTCGGCGTCTTCATCGCAGACTTGGCGAACCGCGGGCAGTCGGTAGGAGCGGGGCTGGTTGGCACGCTTGCCGCGATTTCATTCGGTGTCGAACTCCGTGCCGCGGTTCCCCTCGGGATGCTGTCCCATGTCGTGCCCGCCCGCACGCTGATGACGAGCGGGGCGCTCCTGGCTGGTATCACCAGGTGGATGTTCGGCCTCACGCAAAACGCCAAAGTCTTCGTCGTCAGCCGCGCGCTGGTGGGACCAGGTGAGGGCAGCAGCCGAGTTTGCGCGCGTGCTCAAGCCCTGCGCCGTATCGGCCTGAGTGACATCACTCGCGCTCCTGGCCCGCCGGCCGAACTGTCGGACCTCATGTCGTGGGTCGCGTGTCTCGCGGACGCGAGATCGGCGGCAACGTACTCGGATTTGCTCGCCGGCGCAGGGCTCACGGTCACGGTCGTCGAGAATCATGACGAAGCATTGACAGACATGATTCGCAGCATCGCCGCACGCCTTTTCGCCACTGAGGTTCTGGCCGGCCTGGGCACACTCGATCTCGATGGTATCGATCTCGCGGCAGCCAAGCGCCTGACCAAAGAGGCAAAAGCAGCCGTGTCAGAACGCCGACTGGGGTACGCGATCGTGAGTGCGACCAAAGGATCTAGATGAGCGAACCGTTCGATCTCGTCGTAATCGGCTCCGGCACGGCCGCGCAGAGCGTGGCATCGAGGTGTCGCAAGGCCGGTTGGACCGTCGCGATGGCGGACAAACGTCCGTTCGGCGGCACATGTGCGTTGCGGGGCTGCGATCCCAAGAAAGTCCTCGTCGGCGCGGCGGCCGCTGTCGATGGGGCGCGTTTGCTCGCCGGGAAGGGCGTCCGACCCGACAGTCTCGGCATCGACTGGCAGCAACTCATTCGATTCAAACGAACCTTCACAGAGACACACTCCGATCGCGTGCAGGCGAAGCTGAAGCGGGACGGAATCGCTACGATGTCGGGCGCCGCACAGTTCCTCGATCAGGCCCACATCGAGGTTGGCGGGGCCGTGCTCCACGCGACGCGGGCGATTGTCATCGCGGCTGGCGCGCGTCCGGCGGATCTGCCCATTGACGGGCGGGAGCATGTCATCACCAGTGATCAGTTCCTGGACCTCGCGTCACTCCCGCCGTCGATCGTGTTTGTCGGAGGCGGTTACATCTCGTTCGAGTTCGCGCACGTGGCCGCGCGAGCTGGCGCGAGGGTGACGATCTGTCATCGAGACAATCGACCGCTTGCTGCATTCGACGCTGCGCTCGTCGAGCGCTTAGTTGCGAGAACGCAGGACCTTGGAATCGACGTGCGGCTTGACGTCGAGGTGCACGCGGTAGACGCCGCCGAACACGGCTACCGCGTCATGGTTGGCTCGCATGTCGGACGTGAGGCCGTCGACGCCAGTCTCGTCGTACATGGTGCTGGTCGTGTGCCCGATCTCGACGATCTCTCGCTCGACGCCGGAGGCATTCGATATTCCCCTGCCGGCGTGATCGTGAACCCGTTCCTGCAGAGCATCTCGAATCCACTGGTGTATGCCGCCGGAGATTGTGCGGATACGGATGGTCCTGCGCTGACGCCCGTGGCGGGCTACGAGGGACGAGTCGTCGCGGCGAATCTTCTCGAAGGCAACCACGTGATGCCGAAGTACGATGCGATCCCGAGCGTCGTCTTCACCAACCCGCCGCTCGCTCGTGTCGGTCTGAGCGAGGACGAGGTGCGCGCCGCGGGAATCTCGTTTGTGCTGCATCACGAGGACACGTCGACGTGGTTCTCGTCGCGCCGCGTCGGCGAGACCCATTCAGGGTTCAAGGTTCTGGTTGAACCCTCGAGCGGTCGAATCCTCGGCGCCCACCTTCTCGGCCCACAGGCCGATGAGACCATAAATCTCTTCACGCTCGCGATGCGAGCGGGCGTGACGGTCGATCAGTTCAAGAAGATGCTGTGGGCATATCCGACCGTCGGGGCCGATACGGCCTATATGGTCTGACTGGCAGGCGAACCGCACAGGTCCGGGACGTCAGACGCTCCAATCGCTCGCGCTTCTGATCTACTGCGGACCGGCTACGTCCTGGCAGATCTGTTCTGACGCGACTGCCCGCACACGGCGCCAAGTATTGTTGGTTGCAGGTCTGTCCGAACAGAACTTCAGAAATGAAAAAGACCCGCGAAAACACGCGCGGGTCTCTGGATGAGTTGGGTCTTGCGGGGGCCCGCAACCAACAGTATTTGGAGTTCTGCTGGGCCGCCGCGTGGTTTCTCGGACACTGCCGCGCCTCAACGAGCCGGGCCGGATCATGCGACGCGATCAGGGAAGAGCAGTCTTTGTGGGCCGATCGTCGATGATGAGCTCAAAACGGACGGTTTCGGATCCCAAACGAAAGCTGGTCCCGTCCGTCAGCGGCACGCCGCCGCGGATGCGTTCGCCCGCCACCCAGGTGCCGTTCTTACTCCCAAGATCCTCGATCGAGACCGCCTGCCCGATCACGTTCAGCCGGGCGTGGTGGCGCGAGACCGACTCCGCGTCGATTTGAAAGGCGCATCCGCGGTCGCGGCCGATCACCGACTCGCCGGCGGGCAGCTCGACAGGTTTGCCGTGCCAGATCAACCGGCAGACGGGCGCTGCGGTGACCGGCGCATGTCCAGCGACGACGGCATCTCCGATGAACGCGTAGCCCACGCGATGCAGCGTGCGAATCACGCGACCATCGTCGGAGGCGTCGCCGAGCGCTTTGCGAAGCTGTGTGACGAGCGCAGCGAGGCTCGTCTCGGACACGTGAATGCCGGGCCAGAGCGCTTTGTGCAGGTCCTCATGCGACACGGCGTTCGGCTGATTCTTGACGAGGATCAGCAGCAGGTCGAATGCCTTCGGCGCGAGATGGACGTCGATGCCTTCCCGTCGAATCAGGCGCGCGCCGACGTCGATGACAATCGCACTCACCTGCTGAAGTCTCAGGCGGATTATACGAGAGCGTCGTCTTGACGTTGGTCTGGCGACGGCGTGACGGGATGACTAGAATTATGCCGTCCGATGCGCTGTCCTGCCTGCCGGCGCGACGTTCCGGATTCGAGCCGCTACTGCCCGGAATGCGGCGCCCGCGCTGACCTGTCGCACGCGCCGACGCTGACCGTGGCCGCAACCGATCAGCTGCCCTCGTCGTACGCGCTCGACGGCGCGCAGTTCATTCCGGGCACGATCCTGGCCGGCCGCTACCGCATCGTCGGTCTGCTGGGCCGCGGCGGGATGGGCGAAGTCTATCGAGCTGACGACTTGAAGCTCGGCCAGGCCGTCGCTCTGAAGTTCCTGCCGAAGGAGGTCACGCATCGCGCAGATCGGCTGGCACTCTTCCATCAGGAAGTTCGGCTCGCGCGACAGGTCTCCCATCCGAGTGTCTGCCGCGTACACGACATCGGCGAAACCGGCGGCCAGCACTTCCTCTCGATGGAGTACATCGACGGCGAGGATCTCGCGTCCTTGCTGCGGCGCATTGGCCGCCTGCCGTCGGACAAGGCGCTCGAGCTCGCACGTCAGCTCTCCGCCGGTCTCGCGGCGGCACACGAGCGCGGGGTTTTGCATCGGGATCTGAAACCCGCGAACGTGCTGATCGACGGACGGGGTCGGGCGCACATCGTGGACTTTGGTCTCGCGGATCTCACCGGACAGCGGCGCGACGCGTCCACGATCGCGGGCACGCCCGGCTACATGGCGCCGGAACAGCAGGAAGGGCGTGAGGTCACGCCGCGAACCGATGTCTACGCGCTGGGTCTCGTGCTGTACGAAATGTTCACGGGCAGGCGCGCACTCAGCGCCGATGTCGCCTTTCCAGACGGACAGGCGCGGAGTCCCGCGTCCCCGGCCAGCCCGTCGACGCACATTCCCGACCTGGATCCGGTCGTCGAACGCGTGATCACGCGTTGTCTCCAGCATGATCCGGCGCGGCGACCGCCCTCGGCGTACGCCGTCGCCGCTGCGCTTCCCGGGGGCAGCCCGCTCGCCGCGGCGATCGCCGCCGGCGAGACGCCGTCGCCCGACCTGGTCGCCGCGGCCGGCGAAGCAGGAACGCTCTCACCCGTGACCGGCGCTCTGTCCTTTGGCGCGGTCCTGGCGGGATTGTTCCTGCTCGCGCCGATCA
>DATKHR010000168.1:0-3007 GCA_035510155.1 Vicinamibacterales bacterium | reverse complement strand
ATGGACTATTCAAGTAGGGACAGGCGTTAGAATCCGGTCGGCGGACAGTGTAGTTGTGCCGCCCCGTCTCTGTGTGATGCCCGGATGGGCCAGCCTCGTCACATGCAGGCGATCCACGCCGTCCGCGGATCGGAAAGATGATGCCTGGTGGCGATCCCCGGCGGTGTCGTACCCGATGGGATATTGAAGGAGTAACGGGTTTGCTTGGTCTAACGATTGAGGGACTGTCGCAGGACCTCCGCTACGCGTTCCGGCAACTGAGGCGGAGCCCGGGATTCGCCGTCTCGGCGGTGCTGACGCTGGCACTGGGGATCGGGGCGAATACGGCGATTTTCAGCCTCGGCAACGTTTTCCTGTTCCGTCCGCTGCCTGTGAAGGACGCGAATCGCCTGACTGTCGTCGCCGTGCAATACCGTTCGAATGCCGATCCGGGTCAGCTGTCCTACCTGGATTACGTGGACTACCGCAGACAATCCGACGTCTTTACCGACATGACCTTCTACGACCTCACGCTCGGCGGACTCGGCTATCGAGGTCATGCCGACCGCATCGTGATGGCGTACGTGCCGAGCAACTTCTTCGCGTGCTCGGTGTTCAGTCTGCGCGCGGACGACTGATCGCTCCGGGCGAAGGCGACGAACCGGAGACTGGCCCGGTCGTCGTGCTCGGCCACGGCTACTGGGTGAGGCGCTTCGGCGGCGACCCAGGCGTAATCGGACAGACCGTGACGCTGGACGGGCAGGCGGTGACGATCATCGGCGTCGTACCTGAGGCGTTCCACGGCCCGTACGCGATCATTGAACTCGACGCCTACGTCCCAATCGGGATGTACGGCATCGCCCTCGGGAACTCTACGTTGTTCACCGATCGACGCAACTCGGAGCTGCGCGTGCTGGCCGCGCTGAAACCGGGCGTGACGCCGCAACAGGCGGAAGCGGCTCTCAATGTGATCGCGCAACGGCTGGCACGCGCGTATCCAGACACCAATCAGGGACAGATCGCGCGCGTGATTCCCGAACATCTAGCCCGTCCTGAGCCTACCGCCGGCCACTCGACGCTCCTGGTGGCCACCGCGTTTCTCGTCATGGTCGGCCTCGTTCTGTTGGTCGCATGCTTCAACGTCGCCAACCTGCTCCTGGCCAGGGCGACACAGCGCGAACGGGAGATGGCCGTTCGAGCGGCAATGGGAGCGAGCCGGCCGCGCCTCGTCCGGCAGCTGTTGACCGAGAGTCTTCTCATCGCGGCTACCGGCGCGCTAGGCGGCGCGCTGGTGGGAAGCCAGGCGGTGCGCCTGCTTGAGCACTTGCGTCCGCTTGGCGATCTCGCGCTGCGGCTCGCGTTCACGTTCGACTGGCGCGTCTTCAGCTATGTCGCGGGCATGGGCGTGGCTTCGGGCCTCGTGGCGGGACTGGTACCCGCGCTGCGCATCTCCAGCCGCGCCGATCTGAACGACGCGCTGCGCGAAGCCAGCCGAGGCTTAATCGGCGATCGGCGGCGCCACTGGCTCCGCAACGGACTGGTGGTCGCCCAGGTCGCCGGATCTCTCGTTGTGCTGGTGGCCGCCGGCCTGTTCGCGCGTAGCCTCACGAACGTGGAAGCAATCGACCTGGGCTACGATCCGCGCCATGTTCTGAACATGAGTCTTGACCCCACACTCCAGGGCTACGATCAGCTGCGATCCGAGGCGTTTTTCCGCAATCTGTTGCAGCGCGCGCAAGCGCTCCCCGCTGTCACTTCGGCGAGCCTGGCGTTCTCGGTGCCCTTGGGGTACTACGGTCAGGGGACCACGCTCTACGTCGAGGGCCAGTCCGTCCCGCCCGGCCAGCGCGCGCCGGGGGCCGGTTACAACTGCGTGACCTCCGATTATTTTTCGACGATGGGAATGAAGTTGCTCAAAGGCCGCGCGTTCAGTGACGCCGACATCACCACCTCGACGCCCGTCGCCATCGTCAACGAGGCGATGGCCGCCAAGTTGTGGCCCCAGCAGGACGCGCTCGGCCGCCGTTTCAGCTATGACCGCGCGCAGGGTCCATTCAAGTCAGCACCCGCAGGCGGCAACCGGACGATGGTGACGGTGATCGGCGTCGTTCGAAACGCGAAAGTGCAGGACGTACTTGCTGCGCCAGGAAATTTCTTCTACGTGCCGTAGTCGCAGAATTACAGAGCGATTCACGTGCTTCAACTTCGCACGTCGGTCCCGCCTGATTCCCTGATTGTTCCAGCCGAAGCGCTAGTGCGCGCGCTCGACCCGACGCTGCCCATCTACGATGTCATGACTATGGAGCGCGTCATGGCAGGCGCCAACGGATATTTTCTGTTCAGGATGGGCGCCGGACTTGCCGGAACGCTCGGCGCGCTGGGGTTGCTGCTAGCTGTCGTCGGCGTCTACGCGGTGGTGTCATACGCCGCCAATCAGCGCCGGCACGAGATCGGCCTCCGCATGGCGCTCGGTGCGCAGCCGCGCAACGTCCTCAGGCTCGTGATCAATGAAGGCGTCATGCTGGTAGGCCTCGGGATTGGCGTTGGTGCGATTACGGCGCTCGCCGTCACCCACGTCCTCGTGAGCTTCCTCGTGGACGTGCGATCCTATGACCCGCTGACGTTCGGATCGGTTTCCGCGCTAATGCTGGCTGCCGCGCTGGTGGCCTGCTACGCTCCCGCTCGCCAGGCAACCAAGAGCGATCCGATCGCCGCACTACGGCACGACTAAACGCTCAAGCCATCTTGATCGTTCTTATTGTTCTTCGGACATGCCGTTACGGTCGTCTGCCGCGAGCGACTGGGCGATCTCTTGAAGTACTTTTATGAAGCGGCTTGTCAAGTACGCGCTTGCTGGCCGGCGATGACGTTTTCAAAACGACAGACCTCCAGTGAGTGCACACGGTCTTTTTCAAGCGGCGTGTGCGCCGAACCCGTTGACCCATCAGCGTCGCCAAGCGCACATGTCCTCGCCGGTCTTACGTAGCGAGGTGGCTCACCCTTTTATACGCGCTCTTCATCAGCACTC
>DATKHR010000167.1:0-21076 GCA_035510155.1 Vicinamibacterales bacterium | reverse complement strand
GTGGAGCGGGCGTCCAGCTCGTTCCGGGAGTCGGTGATGCGCGACCCGCGGCGCCGTCCGCAATCACCGCGCGGCGGACGCGGCGGCCCTCCGGGACCGGAGCCACTCAGGGCGGGCCAGACGATGGCGGAAGAGGATGAGATGACGGCGGCGTCCGAGGCCATGGCCCAAGCGGCCGCATCACTTGACGCCCTGAAGACGGCCGAGGCAAGAAGCCCCGAAATGGAGGCGCTCACCCATCTCCTGCGGGCTCAGGCGGACGTCAAGAAACGGGACGTGATGCGGCAGCAGACGGGAAGCGGCGCAGGGACCACTCGCAGCAACTACGACCTCTCCACGCTGTTCGATAAGGAGCTTCAGAAGCAGCAGCAGACGAACTACGAGACGCGCTCGAGCTCGGAGGAGCGGAAAGATCAGCAGGAGAGCGCGCTCGACCGGGTTCACGAGTTGGCGCGGCGGGAAGAGGCGCTCCTCAAGCGCCAGGAGGAACTGGCACGCAACCGCGAGAAACTGACGGCCGAGGAGCTGAAGCGCGAGGTCGAAAAGCTCACGCGTGAGCAGTCGGAGCTGAGGCAGCGGGCCGAAGAGCTTGCACCGAAGATGGGTCAGCAGATGCGCGATGCGTCCGAGGCGATGCGCAGCGCCACGAATGATCTCCGCCGGCAGGAGTCGGGGCAGGCTGGCCAGGCGAGCGCTGCTCAAAGCCGCGCGCTCGATGCGCTGCGAAATCTCGAACGCCAGATGCAATCCGGGCAGCCCGACGAGCGCCGCCGCGCGCTCGGTGAGATGCAGCTCGAGGCGCGCCAACTGGCTGACGAACAGCGTCAGGTGGCATCGGAGGTTGGAAGGGCGACGCCGGGAGAAGCGGGAAACGACGCGCTGCGGCGCCTGGCCGGCGACGAGGAGCGCCTCGCTGATCGGGCGCGCCGGCTTCAGGAAGCATTGAAGCGCCAGCCCGCGAGTGCCGACGCCGCCAGGGACGCCGAACGGCAGAGGCTGTCCGATCGCATGCAACAGTCGGCCGACGCGATTCGGGCGGCCGGCGAGCGCAAGCCGGGCCCGCAGCGCGGCAGCACGGCCCCTTCGGCGCCCTCGCCGGGAATCGATGAACTCAGAGCACAGGCGGCCGGCCAGCAGGAACTGGCGCGGTCGCTCGACAGGCTTGCGGATCGCCTGGTCTCGCCGGGCGGCGGGTCGAAGGACGGCGAGGCCGGCAAGCTCTCGACCGAGCTCGCCCGCGCGCAGCAGCTCCAGGATCGGTTCGATCAGTTGGCCGAGCAGATGAAGCAACTGGCCGCCGGCGGGCGTGGCAGCGCGGGCGGTCGTGGCGATCCCGCTGGGCGTGGAGACCCCGGCGGTCGCGGGACCTCCGGCGGTCGGGGTGATGTTGCCGGGCGCGGCGACGCCGGGGGACGCGGGGAGGCCGGCGGACGTGGCGACGCCGGTGGCGGGCGCGGCGACTCAAACGCGCGCGGCGACTCGGGCGCGCGCGGTGGCTCGGGCGGAGGCGGGGAAGGGCGGGACTCGAACGGACAACAGGGCCAGGCGAGCGCTCAGACGTCGAGCGCTCTGCGGATGCCGGGCGAGCCGAGCCGCGCGGGGCAGGGGCAGGGCCAGGGCGCCGGCCCGGGAAACGGGAGCCTTGACGCCGCGCGTCTTCGAGAGGAGGTGCAGCGGGCCATGCAGGAGACGCGCGAGCTGATGGAACAACTGCGGCGTGAGGACCCGAGCTTCAGTCGCGGCGGCGCGGGGTTCACGTTCGAGGGGCAGGGGTTGACGACGACGGCACCGGGCACCGAGGCGTTCAAGCAGGACTTTGCGAAATGGGAGGACCTCCGGCGTCAGGCGACCACTGCGTTGGAGAATGCACAATCGTCGCTCGCCAAGAAGCTTCAAGCGAAGGAATCGAAGGAGCGTCTCGCAGCGGGCGCCGACGACAAGGCGCCACCGGAGTACCGGAAACAGGTGGACGACTACTTCAAGGCGATTGCGAAGAAAAAAACCGAGCGGTAGGCGGTGGTTGCGATCAGCCATCTAGCCATCAGTCATTAGCCATTCTGTCATGCACCTTGCCTATTCGCTGCCTTGGTGGCTCGCCGTCCTGTTGATGGTGGGTATCGGCGCCGCGGCGTTCATGCAGTATCGGCGCCCGCTCGCGCCGCTGACCCGCACTCAGCGCGGAGCACTCATCGGCCTCCGTATCGTCTCGCTGGCAGCTCTGGTGCTCTTTCTGTTTCGTCCAATTGCCATCCTTCCTCCCGTTGGACCTCGCGATGCGATCGTTGCCGTTCTCATCGACACGTCGCGAAGCATGCGCATCGACGATGCCGATGGGCAGTCGCGGCTGGCTCGGGCCGCCGCCGTGCTGAAAGCGGAGCTGCTGCCGGAATTGAACCGCCATTTCACAACCGAGATCTTCAGCATCGGAGAGCGACTACGGTCGATCGACTCGAGCGTCGTGGATCGCCTCGGCGCTGATGCTCGCCGCACCGATCTCACCGGCGCGTTGATGGCCGTTCGCGAACGATACCGAGGACAGCGCGTCGCCGGCATCGTGTTGTTGTCCGATGGCGGCGATACCGGAGGATTGGGCGCATCGGGGGCGGCAGGAGGGTTGGGTGGTGGGGTACCGCCGGTATTCGCCGTTGGCATGGGGGCGCCCGATGGCCTCCGCGACCGCGAGGTCCTCGGCGTCACGGCCGGCGATCCGCGGATCGATCGCGCATCGATAGATCTCCATGTGTCCGCAGTCACCTCCGGATTCGGGCGCGCCGCGTTTCCCCTGCGGATCGTGGCAAACGGCCGTGTCCTCGAAACGCGCCGGGTGACGCCTCCTGCCGATGGATCGCCCTTGGACGAAGTGTTCACGGTGTCGCCCGACCCGGTGAACCCGACCGTGTACGCAGCGGAGATTCCGCCCGTGGACGGCGAGTCGGTCGTCGAAAACAACGCGCGGAGCGTCCTCGTGAGCCCCCCCGGTCGCAAGCGGCGCGTGTTGGTTGTCGAGGGCGCGCCCGGGTTCGAGCACAGCTTCATGACGCGCGCATGGGCTGGCGACCCGAGCCTCGAGGTCGATGTCGTCACCCGCAAGGGCAAGAACGCCGAGGGGCAGGACACATTCTTTGTACAGGCCGGCGCAGGGCGAACGTCGGCGTTGACCGCCGGGTTCCCAGCTCGTCGCGACCAGCTGTACAGCTACGACGCGCTCGTCATCGCCAACGTCGAAGGCGACTACTTCACGCGCGCGCAGCTCGCAATGACCGCCGACTTCGTCGGCGAGCGCGGCGGCGGGCTGCTGGTGATGGGCGGGAGAACGTTCGCACAGCGCGGGCTGGCCGGGACGCCGCTCGAGGAGGTGGTGCCCGTCGAGCTGAACGACCGCCGCACCGGCGACGCCGTCCGCACTTCCATGGCGCCGAGCGATCTCGACTCGCACAACAAGATGTCGCTGACGGCCGACGGGGAGGCGCACCCCATCATGCGGCTCGGCGCCTCCCCGGCCGACACGCGACAGGCGTGGGCAAAGTTGCCCGCCCTTGCCGCGAGCGCGCCGCTCGGCGGGCCGCGGCCGGGGGCAAAGATCCTGGCGGTGACGGCGGCGCCCGGCGGAGGCGTGTTTCCAGTCGTCGCGGTGCAGCGGTACGGGCAGGGTCGATCGATGGTGTTTGCGGGTGAAGCGTCATGGCGCTGGAAGATGATGGTGGCCGCGTCGGATCGCGCCTACGACGTGTTCTGGCGGCAGGCCGCCCGATGGCTCGCGGCCGACTCACCCGATCCGGTAGCTGTTACAGCACCGGAAGGCCTTGAGCCGGGCGACGCCGCCACCCTGGACATCGACGCCCGCGACGGCATGTTTGCGGCCGTCCGCGACGCCGTCGTTCAAGCTACTGTCACGATGCCCGGCGGCGATGAGGTGACGCTCAAGCCGCGTCATGCCGATGGGCGGTTCACCGCGGCGTTCGCTCCGGATCGCGCCGGCCTCTATCGCGTACGCGTGGAGGCGAAGCGCGCTTCCGAGTCACTCGGACAGGCCGAGCGGTGGTTTTACGTCGGCGGCACCGACCGGGAGTTCACGGATCCCCGGCTCAACGAAGGTGCCCTGCGGCGGATCGCGCGCGCGACTGGGGGGCGGTACGCGCGGCCGGCGGAAGCTTCGCGCGTTCCCTCCTGGCTGGAGTCGTTGACGCCGCAAGATGCTGCACCGGAGCGCCGCGACCTCTGGCACGAGCCATGGGCGTTCGGGCTGATCGTTCTGCTCCTGTCGACGGAATGGATACTTCGGAGATGGTGGGGACTGCGTTAGGGCAGAGAGGGCAGGGCAGGGCAGGGGGCAGGCAGGTGAGGCACGTCGGCTTGCCGCTCGCCATCGTGCTGTCGCTCGCCGCTTCGACGGTATCTGCGGGCGAGCGGTACGCCGTCATCATCACGGGCGCCTCAGGGGGCGCTCCGTACGCACAGAAGTACGTGAAGCTGCGCGAGGCGATGACGACCACGCTCCGCAGCGCGTTCAACTACAAGCCGGACCACATCGTGGTGCTCGCCGAGACGGAGGCGGGCGAGAGCGAGCGTGTGCAGAAGGCCACGCGCGAGAACGTGCAGCGTGCGTTCGCGGAATTGCAGAAGCGCCTGACGAAGGACGACCAGCTCCTGGTGCTGTTGATAGGTCACGGTACCCTGGCTGACAGCCCGCGAGCCACGCAGGGACCGGAAGGTTCGGTGGGCGACGATGGCAAGTTCAATCTCGTCGGCCCGGATCTGAGCGCGACCGAATGGTCCGAGTTGTTGAAGCCGCTGTCGGGCCGCCTCGTCTTCGTGAACACGACCGCCGCCAGCTTCCCGTTCCTGCACAAGCTCGCGAGGCGCGGCCGCGTGGTGCTCACGGCTACGGACTCTGCCGCGCAGCAGTTCGAGACAGTCTTTCCGGAATTCTTCATCAAGGCGTTCGGTGACGCGTCGGCGGACGTCGACAAGAGCGGGCGTGTGTCGATCTGGGAGGCGTTCGTCTACGCAAGCGCCGCGGTCCGTCAGTATTTCGAGCAGAAAGGCGAGCTGCCGACCGAACGCGCGCTGCTCGACGATACCGGCGGAGGCCTCGGGCGGGAAGCGCAGGCACCCGGCGTCGACGGCGCGCTCGCGCGTGTCACCTACCTAGAACCCGAACCGGCACTCGAGCTGCCGAGTGACGCGGGGTTGGCTGTGCTCGTCAAGCGGCGCGCGGCGCTCGAGGCTGCGTTGGAGGAGCTGAAAGCGCGGAGGGAGGCGCTCTCGCCGGAGCAATACGCGGCCGAGCTCGAACGCATTCTCACTGAGCTCGCGCGGGTCTCGCTTCAGATCAAAGCGAAGTCGTGACGCGCCGGTGCACTTACGCACGGTGCGCAGGCGCTCCTACATGTAGTACTCCGCCCGATCCCAATAGTCGCGATCCCGGCGCCTGAACGCGAAGATCGCGACCATGCCGACGACGAACCCGACGACGTGGGCGGCGAAGGCCACGCCGCCGCTGCCGTGGGTGCCCGCGGTCACGGCGATCGTGCCCGCGCTCACCAACTGCATCAGAAACCAGAAGCCGAGCAGCACGACGGCCGGCAACTCGACGATCTGGATGAAGATCCAGGGGATGAGCGTCAGCACCCGCGATTGCGGGTAGAGCACGAAGTACGCGCCCATGACGCCGGCAATCGCGCCGCTTGCGCCGATCGTGGGCAGCGTGGAGGTCGGGTCCATGGCCACCTGGCCCAGCGCCGCGGCGATGCCGCACAAGAGGTAGAAGACGATGAAGCGCCCGTGCCCGACTCGATCTTCGACGTTGTCCCCAAAGATCCACAGGTACCACATGTTCCCGATCACGTGCGACCAGCTGCCGTGCAGGAACATCGATGTGACGAGCGTTGCCGGGCTGAACTCCGCGGGCACCACTCCGTAGACAAACAGGAAGTTGTTGAGCATCCGCTCCGGCATGCTGATCTCGTAGAGCCATGCCAGCGCATTCAGCAGAATGATGGTGATGGTGATGTAAGGAGTCGTGCGCGAGGGAATGACGTCCCGGAGGGGAATCACTCAATCATTGTAGATTGCGGACTCCACCCCAGGATTGCGGATTTATTGTCTAGACTCCATGCCCGTAACCGACCGCTTCGACGTGCGGCGCCGTCGAGGGGAGCGCGGCTGACGCCTGCGGCGACTGGACCCGTTCGACGATCCGTCGCAGGTCGCCGTCGCCGATGACCTTGCGGTTCTCGCCGAGCGCGATGACGGCGCGATAGACGAGATCGAGGTCCGCGCTCGTGAGCGTGAAGCCCAGCGCCTCCGAGCGCTGCTGAACGGCGTGGCGGCCCGAGTGGCGCCCGAGCACCAGCCGCGAGGCCGCCGATTGCCCCACGTCCTCCGGCCTCATGATCTCGTAGGTGCGGACGTCTTTGAGCACGCCGTCCTGATGAATCCCGGCTTCGTGCGCGAAGGCATTGCGGCCGACGATGGCTTTGTTCGCCTGGACGGGCTCGCTTGTCAGCGTCGCAAGCAGCTGGCTGGCTTCGAACAGCGAAGGCGCGTGGACCGCTGTGTCGTAGGGCAGGCGATCCTGCCGAACGCGCAACGCCATCACCAGTTCTTCGAGCGACGCGTTGCCCGCTCGTTCGCCGATCCCATTGACGGTGCACTCGACCTGGCGTACGCCGCCCTGGATGGCCGCCAGACTGTTGGCAACCGCCAGCCCCAGGTCGTCGTGACAGTGCGTGCTGAATACCGCCTTGTCCGCGTTGGGCACGCGGCCGACGATATCGGCGAAGAATGTACGCAGTTCATCAGGCGTGGCATAGCCGACCGTGTCCGGCAGATTGACCGTCGTACATCCCGCCGCGATGACGGCCTCAATCACGCGGCAGAGAAAATCGGCGTCGCTGCGAGTCGCATCCTCGGCTGAAAACTCCACATCGTTGGTGAATCGTCGCGCGAGCTTGACGGCGTCGACGGCGGCGGCCAGGCACTCGTCCCGTGTGATGCGCAGCTTGGCCGTCAGGTGCAGGTCGGAGGTCGCCAGGAACGTATGAATGCGTGAACGCTGAGCGGGGGCGAGCGCGCGCCCCGCCTCCTCGATGTCCGCGGCGCGTGTCCGCGCCAGCGCCGCGATCACCGGACGCTGCAGGATCGTCGCAATCTGCAGCACCGCCTCCGCATCGGCCGGCGAGGCGATCGGAAACCCCGCTTCGATGATGTCGACGCCGAGCGCATCGAGGGAGCGCGCCATGGACAGTTTTGCCGGCACGTCCAGAGAAAACCCCGGGGCCTGCTCGCCGTCCCTGAGCGTCGTGTCGAAGACGGTGATGCGCGTTGGACTGCTCATGCTCTGGTTGTAGCGTCATGCAGGGCTAGAAGTCAAAGTGATAATAGTTACGTTAGAATAAACAGCAATTATGGACCTGAGCGCCCTTCGAATCTTCCTCACGGTGGCGCAGGAGCGCAGCTTCTCCCGGGCGGCGGCCAAGGTGCACCGCACGCAACCGGCCGTGAGCCAGGCGGTACGCCGACTCGAGGTGGAGCTCGGCGAGCAGCTGTTCGACCGGTCGTCGAAGACCGGGACGCTGACCGAAGCAGGGCGCATGCTGCAGAATTACGGACAGAGGCTCATCAGGCTCGCGGAGGAGACCGAGTCGGCAGTGCGAGAGCTTCGTGACCTTCGGCGGGGCAGGGTGCTCATCGGGGCCAACGAGGCAGCCGTTCACACGCTGCTTCCGCTGATTGCACGGTTCCGCCAGCGTTATCCCGATATTGCAATCGATGTCCGCCGGGTGCCCGCCCGTCAGATTGCGATCGAGGTGCAGCAGGGCAGCCTCGATTTTGGGGCGTTGACGTTTCACCCGGCGGAAGAAGGGCTCCTCGTCGTCCCGGTTGGCAGCGACGAGCTGGTGCTCCTGGTGCCGCCGTCCCACGAGCTCGCCGAGCGCCGTCAGGTGCAAATGGAGGACGTCGGGAAGGAACCGGTAGTCGCGCACAACGACCCCTCGCCGGCGCGCGAGCGCGTGCTGCGCCTGTTCGAGTCGAAGCACGTTCCACTGCGGATGGTGATTTCCCTTCCGAGTCTCGACGGCATCAAGCGCGCGGTCGAACTGAAACTGGGCGTCGCGCTGTTGCCCCGCCGCTGCGCCATCACCGAGATTGCCAACCGGCGACTGGTGGCCGTGCCCGTCGCCGGCGTGTCGAGGAAGCGTCAGGTGATGATCGTGTGCCGGAAGAGCCACCGATCTCACGCGAGCGAAGCGTTCCTGGGCGTGGCGCAGGAACAGAGCGACTAGCGGTATCCGGGCGGGGGCAATCTACTTGCAGGGCCGGCAAACCGCCGCCACGACCTCGCGGGTCAGAACCCGCGGATGTACGGCAGGCGGTCGGCGACCGTTTGGACTTCCTCGAACCTGTCGAGCAGCATGGCCGTCTGGTTCCACTGACCGGTCAGGAACGCCTCCCGAAGCGCGGCGGGGAGCGTCGCCGACAGAACGACGTCCGAGCCAAGCGCGCGGGTGTGCAGGCGACCCGTTGTCAGATCGACCTCGATAACGGCGTTCGGCTCGGCCTCAATGAGCGCTTGCAGTCGCTCAACGGACGCACGCTCCGCTTCGAAGCAGGGGAGCCCAATCATCGCCGCATTGCCTCGGAAGATCTCCGAGAACGACTCGCCGACGAGCGCGCGAATCCCGGCCCGCGCCAGGCCCTGCGGCGCGTGCTCCCGGGACGACCCGCAGCCGAAGTTCGCGTTGACCAGCAGGATCGCGGCGCCGGTGTACCGTGGATCATTGAACGGATGGGCTGGATCGGCCGCGCGATCGTCCTCGAACACGTGCGTTTCGAGCCCCTCGAACGACACGGCGCGCAGAAAGCGCGCGGGCATGATGCGATCCGTGTCGATGTCGTGGCCTCGCAACGGAAGACCTCGGCCACTGATATGGCTGATGGCTAACGGTTGATGGCTCATGCGGGCGCTCCCTCGAGCATCGTGCGCACGTCGACGACCTCGCCCGCGATGGCTGCGGCAGCAACCATCGCGGGGCTCATGAGCAAGGTGCGGCCGGTCGGGCTGCCCATCCGGCCCTTGAAGTTTCTGTTGGAGGAAGACGCGCAGATCTGCCGCCCTTCGAGCCTGTCGGGATTCATGCCCAGGCACATCGAACAGCCCGCCCCCCGCCACTCGAAGCCCGCAGCGGTAAACACACGATCGAGCCCACGCGCCTCCGCCGCCTTGCGGACGCTCTTCGATCCAGGCACAACGAGCGCTTTGACGTGCGGCGCGACGCGGTGCCCTCGAAGGACCGCGGCAGCGGCCTCCAAATCCGACAGCCTTCCGTTCGTGCACGATCCGATGAAGGCCACGTCGATCCGCGTCCCGGCCACATACTCACCCGGGCGGAATCCCATGAATTCCAGCGCCTCATCGTCTCTTTCGGCAGCGATCGGCTCGTCGATCCCGACCGACTGCCCCGGGTTGATCCCCCATGTCACGGTCGGTTCGATGCCGTCCGCGTCGAAGACGGCGCGATCGTCGTACGAGGCGTCGCGATCCGATGCCATCGACGTCCACCACTTGACGGCGCGATCGAATGCGCCGCCCTCGGGCGCGAACGGCCGGCCGCGCAGGAACGCGAACGTCGTCCTGTCCGGATTGACGTAGCCGACCCGCGCGCCCCCTTCGATCGACATGTTGCACACGGTCATGCGCTCTTCCATCGTCATCGCATCAATCAGGCTGCCGCCGTACTCGTATGCGTAGCCGACGCCGCCCTGGACACCGAGCCGGCGGATGATCGTGAGAATGACGTCCTTGGCAAACACGCCCCGCGTTAAGCGGCCGTTCACCTCGATGCGCCGAACCTTCAAGGGATCGAGCGCCAGGCACTGCGACGCGAGGACATCGCGCACCTGCGACGTGCCGATCCCGAAGGCAATGGCGCCAAGCGCGCCGTGGGTCGACGTGTGGCTGTCGCCACAGGCGATCGTCATGCCGGGCTGGGTCAATCCCAGGTCCGGTCCGATGACGTGCACGATCCCCTGCTGCTCGTCGTCGGGGGTCCACAGCGGAATGCCCGCGTCGCGACAGTTCCGTTCGAGCGACGAGGCCATCTCTTCGGCCATGACATCGAGGAACGGCCGGCGCTGCGTGCTCGTCGGCACGATGTGATCGATCGTGGCGAACGTGCGATTCGGAAACCGGACGCTCCAGCCGTGACGGCGCAGCATGTCGAACGCCTGCGGCGTGGTCACCTCGTGAACGAGATGCAATCCGATGAACAACTGCGTCTGCCCGCTCGGCAGGCGGCGAACCGTGTGGGCGTTCCAAACTTTGTGAAAAAGTGCCTCAGCCATGTTCAGATCGGGCGGCTGCGATCCCGCCTCAACAGCTAGAATACACGGATGTCCCGAACTCGTGTGTTCTCGTGCGGCGTTGCGCTGATTGCCGGGCTGATTACGCTCGGCCTCCGCGCGCAAACGACCCCAGCGACCGACCAGGACCCGCTGGGGCTTCGGCCGAACGTGGGACTCCCAGCCATTGACTGGGGAGTGGTAGCAGACTACACGCACACACCTGCGACCTTCGAGACACGGCGCCGGGCGGCGATCCGCTCCGCCCTTCACTCCGACGGCGTTGGGTCATCAGGTGTTCCCTACGCCCGCGGCAAGGTCATCGTCAAGTTTCGCGACGAAGCGACTCCGACAGCTCGAATGAATGCCGTGCGGTCAGCGTCACCGACCGGCGCCATTACCGCGCGGCCCTCGTATTCAAACTTCGACATCGTCACGATCCGCGCGAACGAAGACGCGGAAGCTGTCGCGCGACTGCTCGGGACCCGAGCCGAAGTCGCCTATGCACAACCTGCGTATCGCGTGCACACGATGTTCGTGCCGAACGACCCACTCTACAAGCCGGGCCCTAATTGGGGCGGCCAATGGAACCTTCCCTTGATCGGGCTCGAGCAGGCGTGGGACATCCAGCCGCAGGCCGGGTCGAACATCACGGTCGCGGTACTCGATACGGGTATGGCGTACATGAATGCCACCCTGACTCCGACGATCCAAGGGTTCGTCAGCGATCAGGGTGTGCAGTACCCCGCGCTCGGTCAGGCGACGATTCCGTACTCGGCCGCCACACAGCTGGTGCGGCCGGAACGCATCGTCGCCCCGCACGACTTCATCTGGGACAGCGACAAACCGCTCGATTTCGACGGTCACGGCACGCATGTGGCGGGCACGATCGGCCAGCTCACGAACGACGGCATCGATACGGCCGGTGTGGCGTTCAACGTGAAGCTGATGCCGGTGAAGGTGATCGACAGCATGTGGGACGATCTCTTCGGCGCGCCGAATTCCGGGACCGACGCCACGGTCGCGCAAGGCATTCGCTACGCGGCTGACAACGGCGCCAAGGTCATCAACATGAGCATCGGTCGCACAGGCCCGCCCGATACCGCCCCCGTGGTCGAGGATGCCGTCAAGTACGCGGTCAGCAAAGGCGTCTTTATTGCGATTGCCGCCGGCAATGGGTACGAGGAAGGGAACCAGAAGGAAGTGATTGCGGACATCGCTTCCCGCGTGCAGGGAGCCGTCGCGGTAGCCTCGGTCGACCGCAACGCGCTGGCCGGCGACGGCAAGTGCGCGGGGACGGCCACATCGCCGTCGTGCCATGCCTACTATTCCAGTTCTGGAAGCTGGGTGGAGCTTGCTGCGCCCGGCGGTTCGGAACGTGGGTTCGGTCGAGACGGCTATGTGTGGCAGCAGACGTTTGACTTTCGCTACACGGAAACGTTCCTGCTTCCGCTCGACCAGTACGGTCCGCCCCTGTTCAACAAGATCGGGATAATTGGCTACATCGGCACATCGCAGGCCACGCCTCATGTCACCGGCGTCGCGGCGATGATGATGCAGCAGGGGATCACAGATCCCGCGGCGGTCGAGGCCGCCCTGGAACGGTTCGCGACCGATCTGGGGCCGCCGGGCCGCGATGATCTCTACGGCTACGGACTGGTCAACGCTCGCAACGCCCTGCGTGGATTGGGGATCGCCCGATGACGTCACGAGCCTTGACCGCCCGGACAGGCTCGACGGCCTCGATCGCCCTAGCCTTCGCGCTCGGCTTTCTTGCGCCGGCGGCGGCGCTCGCGCAGGACTTTTCGTTCCGTCCGTTTGCCATGTTCAGCGAGCAGAAGTTCGCGGCCGACAAGACGTTCACAGCAGCTTTTGGGAGCTCGAGCGGGTCGTTCTGGGGCGGCGGTCTCAACGTCACGCAGGAGGACCGCTTTTACCTGGAGTTGAGCGCGTCCCGGTTCAAGAAAACGGGGCAGCTCGCGTTCGTCAACAATGGTCAGGCGTTTCCACTGGGCATTCCCCAAACCGTGACGGTCACCCCGTTCGAGATCACCGGAGGCTACCGGTTCAGCACAGGCTCGCCCGTTCGCCCGTATGTGGGCGGCGGTGCGGGCATTTATGGGTACCAGCAGGTATCGAGCTTCTCGACCGACGCGGAGAACGTCGACACACATCATGTTGGCGGAATCGTCGAGGGCGGCGCGGAAGTGCGCCTTCATCAGTGGTTCGGCGTGGCCGCCGACGTGCACTACACGTACGTGCCCGGCATCCTTGGCGATGCAGGCATCTCCAAGGACTTGAACGAGAGCAACCTCGGCGGCTTTTCCTTCCGGGTCAAGGCCATCGTCGGCAAGTGAACAGGCTCCCGCGGTGAAAGACGAGCTGCCGGAGATGCGGCGCACCCTGCCGGGGAAGCTGGCGGCTGCGCTAGGGGACGTGCTGCGGGGCGTGGCCCTCGGCCCCTACGAGCGGGAGCTGCGGAAGCAGACCGCGGACCTGCACGACCTCTTCACGCTCTTGTGTTTCATGGAGGCCACAGCGTTGCCCAACCCGGCCACGCTGTATCTTCTCGAGGTATACCCCTACCTGCTCGAGCAGTTTCACGCGTGGCACCAGCGGATGGGGATCGACCACTCTCCGCTCGGCGCGCTGCCGTGCTGCTGACGCTCATCGATCGGCGGGTCATCTTCTTCGGTGGAAAAGGAGGCGTCGGGAAGACGACCTGTTCGGCCGCCTACGCGCTCGCGGCAAGCGAGCGAGGCAAGCGCGTCCTTCTCGTGTCGGCCGATCCGGCACACTCGACCGCGGATATCTTCCAACAGCCCATCGGCGCAGAGCCGCGGCAGCTCTCGGCCCGGCTCTGGGCGCTCGAGATCAATCCCGATCGCGAGTCGAGGCGATACGTCGAGCAGGTCAAGCGCGACATGGAGAAGATGTTCAGCCCAACCGTCGTGGAGCGCGCGCGAAAGCAGATCGACTTGGCCGCGGCGTCGCCGGGGCTCGGCGAGGTGGCCTTGCTGGATCGCATGATCGACCTGATTGTCTCGAACGATGCCGCGCCATCCCGATGGGACCTCATCGTCTTCGACACAGCCCCCACCGGCCACACTCTGCAGCTCCTCCGCATGCCCGAAGCGATGACAACGTGGATTCAAGCGCTCGTCAGGCATCGCCGGGCGATGCTGCGCATCGATCACCCGTCTCAGGAGCAGCGTGATGCGGCCGCGTCGTCCGATCCGGTGCTTTCCGCGCTCGATCGACGGTACCAGCGCCTCGTCGAGCTGCGGTCTCACGTGAGCGACCGCGGGCGGACCTCATTCGTGCTCGTGACGATTCCCGAGCGCCTCGCCATCGATGAGACCGCACGTGCGGCAGACGCGCTGCGCGAGACCGGGCTGGACGTCGGCGCGCTCGTCGTGAATCGTGTCCTGCCCGAGGGGTTGTCAGGAAGCTTCTACGAGGCGCGGAAGGCGCAGGAAGATGAGTATCTCGACGAGATCTCACGACGGTTTGCCCGGCTGCCGCGCGTCCTGGTCCGCCAGCTTCCGCGAGACGTTCACGGGACGGGACCCCTTGCCACCGTTGCCGAGCAGTTGTTGCCGTCGTGATCGCGTCGTATCATCTGCCGGATGGTAGTCTCAAGTGGCGATCTCGAACTCGGGCAGTGATGCCAGTCGCCTTCGGGTTGCGGCGCTTGCCGGCGTAGCGCTGTACGCGCTGTTTTTGTTCGCGACGCCGTTCGAGCATCATGACCTGTCCTGCGAGTTGAAGACTCCGGATCACTGCACCGCCTGTGTTGCCAGCGCTGTCGGTGCCGATCCCCAAATCCCCACGGCGCCCGGTGCGGGGCAGTTGACCGATGCCGGCAGCGCCGTTCCGCGTGACCTGGCCGCCAACAGCCTCATGCTCGTCGCGCGGTCGACCGGTCGTTCTCCGCCGGCCCTGGTGTAGGCCTTCTCGTTTCACGCGTCATCGTCCACTAGTCGGCGTTCGTGGGGCGGCGTCGCCGCCTGGGCCGGCGTATCGGCCACGATGGAGGTGTTTGTCATGCGCGCCATCCGGGGAGTCACGGTTTCGACCCTCGTCATCATGGGTGTTTCTCTTACCCCCGCGACGAGTTCCGCGCAGGAGAACGCGCAGGCATTGCGACAGGAGATGGATCAACTGCGCCGAGATTTCGAGGCGCTGAGAGCCCAGTACGACGAGCGGCTGACAGGCCTCGAGCAGAGGCTCGCGACGTTGGAGGGTGCGCCGCCACCCAAGCCGCCGGAAGCGGCGGCGGCCCAGCCAACGGTGCAAGTGCCGCCAGGTGCGGCAGGAGCGGGCGGTCCCGCGGGTGCGCTGCCCGTCTATGGCGCCGGCATCGCCGGCTCGAAGATCTTCAATCCGGATATCGCGGTCATCGGCGATTTCCTCGGCGCGGCGGGGACGAACACCGTGGCGCCGCCGCCCGCCTTCGAGATGCACGAGTCGGAGGCGTCATTCCAGGCCGTGGTGGACCCGTACGCGCGCGCGGATTTCTTCATTTCGTTCGGCGAGTCCGGCGTCAATCTCGAAGAAGGCTACATGACGTTCACGTCGTTGCCCGGCGGTCTGCTGACCAGGGTGGGGAAAATGCGGGCCGCCTTCGGCAAAGTCAACACGCTTCACAACCATGTCCTGCCGTGGACCGATCGTCCGCTCGTGACGCAGAATCTGGTCGGGGGCGAGGACGGCATCTCGGACGCCGGCTTCTCGGTCGCACGGCTGATTCCGAATCCGTGGTTGTTCCTGGAGGCGACGGGTCAAGTGTTCCGCGGCGATTCGGGCAGCGAAACCAGCCCCCTGTACCAATCCAGCACGCGAAGCGACCTCAGCTACGTGGCTCACCTGCGCGCGTACCAGGACATCACCGAGGACAGCAATGTCGACGTCGGCTTCTCCTATTCGACCGGTCACAACGGCCTGCCGGCGACGCCGAACGCGCCCGAGACCAGCACGCTGACCACATCGCTGTACGGCATCGACGCCACATATCGCTGGCGACCACTGCAACGATCGATTTACCGATCGTTCATCGGGCGTTCAGAGGTCGTCTGGAGCCGCCGCGACCAGCCGAACGGTCTTCAAAGCGGCAGCGGATTCTATGTCTCCGGCGACTATCAGTTCGCCCGCCGCTGGTTTGCGGGCGCTCGGTATGATCGAAGCGCGCGTGCCTACAATGCCTCGCTCATCGACAGAGGCGGTTCATTGACGATGACCTACTGGCCCAGCGAGTTCAGCCAGGTGCGCGGGCAGTTTCGGCGAACCAACTACGGCACGGGAGAGATCGCCAACGAGCTCCTGTTTCAGTTCCAGTTCTCGATCGGCGCGCACGGCGCGCATCCCTTCTAGGTGTGCCATGACTTTCAAGTGTGAAACGACCCGAGCCCTTCTCGCCGCGTGTTTGGCGCTGCTTGCCGGCCCCGCGCTCGCCCAGTCAAAGCTCAACGTGGTCACGTCAACCGAGGATCTGGCGTCGATCGCGCGCGAGGTCGGCGGGGACCGCATCACCGTCGAGGCGCTGGCGCGCGGGTATCAGGATCCTCACTTCGTCGAAGCGAAACCGAGTTTCATCCTGAAGCTCCAGAAGGCCGACGTGCTGATCGCCGTCGGTCGGGAGCTGGAAATCGGCTGGCTGCCCCCGCTCATCCAGCAGAGCCGCAACGGCAAGATTCAGCCCGGCGCCGACGGCTATCTCGACGCCTCGCTCACCGCCGAGATTCTGGAGATCCCGACCGGACAGATCACGCGAGCGATGGGCGACGTTCACCCGCTTGGGAACCCGCACTACTGGCTGGATCCCGAGAACGGCAAGCGCATCGCCAGGGCTATTGCCGAAAAGTTCTCACAGCTCAGGGCCGGCGACCGCCCCGTCTTCGAGCAGCGGCTCGCGGACTTCACGACGCGCCTCGATGCGGCGGAAAAGCGGTGGCTGGCACAGATGGCGCCATACAAGGGGACGAAGATGGTCACGTACCATCGCTCGTTTCCAAATTTCGCGGAGCGGTTCGGTCTCGATATCGTCGGGTACGTCGAGCCGCGGCCAGGCATCCCGCCGACCCCCCAACACACGCTCGATCTCGTCAACGAGATGAAGCGCCAGAACGTGAAGTTGGTGCTCGTCGAGCCGTATTTCGACCTCAAGACGCCGAACGCGATAGGACGCGATACTGGCGCGCAGGTGCTCGTCGTCCCGCCATCAGTCGGGGGCGTCAAAGAGGTCACCGACTACTTCAAGCTCTTCGACTACGACGTATCGATCGTGATCGATGCCATCAAGAAGAGCGGCGCAGACAAATGATGGACACGACAACCCTCCAGTTCCTCGCGGCGCCGTTTGCGGCGAGCCTCATCCTGACCGGCATTCATGCGTATCTCGGCGTGCACGTGGTCGAGCGAGGCGTCATCTTCGTGGACTTGTCGCTCGCGCAGATCGCCGCCCTCGGCGCGACCATCGCGATCCTCCTGCCGATCTCGAACGGCGATCCACATGCGCCGGTCGTCTACTGGGTCAGCCTCGGGTTCACGTTTCTCGGGGCGCTCGTCTTCTCAACCTTACGGGCGAAGCGTGCGCGCATCCCGCAGGAAGCCATCATCGGGATCTGCTACGCGGTGGCGTCAGCTGCCGCGATTCTCGCCATGAGCAAGGCGACTTCCGAGAGCGAGCACCTCAAGGACATGCTGGTGGGGAACATCCTCGCCGTCTCATGGCCGGAGGTCGGGCAAACGGCGCTCCTGTACGGCGCGATCGGCCTGTTCCATTACATCTTCCGCAAGCGCTTCCTCGCGATTTCGTTGGCGCACCATAATGAATACGATCACAGCGTCTCGACGAAATTCTGGGATTTTCTGTTCTATGCGTCGTTCGGCTTCGTCGTCACCTCTTCGGTGTCGATCGCGGGAGTCCTCCTGGTGTTCTGCTATTTGATTGTTCCGTCGGTCGCCGCGATGCTGTATGCCGAATCGATTGGCAAACGGCTGGCGATCGGGTGGTCGATGGGTACCTTGGTGTCGGCGCTCGGTGTGTATCTTTCGTTGCGCGTCGACCTTCCAACCGGCGCGACGATCGTGTGCACGTTCGGTCTCGTTCTGGCTATCATGGCGGCGGTGCGGCCATTGTTCCCAAGTGAGGAGCGGGTGGGGGCGGGCGAGCGTGACGTGCAGACAGTGCGGCGCTGAAATCGCGGACAAGGCGCTCATCTGCTACCGTTGCGGGACCGCCACGACCGAGGCGAAATACCAGCCGCCGCCGATCCGGCCGGCACGGTCCGGACCGGGTGGCATGAGGATGGTATGGATCGTTCTCGTGGTTCTTGCGCTGCTCATGGCTGCCGCGTACTTCCTGCGCCATGTGGGCTAGCGCCGCGCGAGGAACGAGCGTCGTGCGATAATCGCACCATATGCTGACCGCGGTCGCGCGCCAGCGTGTCGCCGCGCTCAGGCAGCCTCACAGCGCCTCGCGAATTGCCCTCCTGCTCTGGCTCGCCTGGGCCGTCATCGTCTGGAACGTGGTGTTCGATCACGTGATCGTCGTGGCGGGGCGAGAGTACATCGCCGCGGCGCAAGCGCATGCCACGAGCGGTGATCCAGCGCAGCTCACCGGCGGAGGGGAAAGGGCTCCCGGAGCAAATCCGTCCGGTTACGAGAACATGGACAGCTGGATGCGGCCAGCCGTCGCGCGCGGTCTGTGGATTGCCAGCTCGTGCTCTGCGGCGATTCTGTGTGCCGGATATCTTCTCGTGCGCGCAGCCGCTCGCATTCCGGCAAAGCCGGTGTCCCCGTGCGCGTAGCGCCGCACCCGTTGATCTACGACTGGAACGACGATGCAGCGGGGCCGCGGCCCGTTGCGATGCTGGACGACGAGACGCTGCGTGATGGATTGCAGTCGCCGTCGGTCCGGACGCCAGGCATTGAAGAGAAGATCGAGATTCTGCGACACATGGATGGTCTGGGGATCGACACGGCCGACATCGGCCTGCCCGGGGCCGGGCCTCACGTCGCGCGGGATGTCGAGCGGCTGGCCCGCGCGATCGGCGAGGGGCGTCTATCGATCCGCGCCAATTGCGCCGCCAGGACGCTGGTCGCGGACATCAAGCCGATTGCGGACATCGTGCAACGCACGGGTGTGCCGATCGAGTGCTGCACGTTCATCGGGTCGAGCCCCATTCGCCAGTTCGCCGAGGGGTGGACGATTGAGTATCTGCAGAAGGCCACCGAAGACGCGTTGGCGTTCGCGGCGAAGGAAGGGCTGACCACGACATATGTCACGGAGGACACGACGCGGGCCGATCCCCAGTCCCTGCGCCTCCTGTTTACGACCGCCGTCAGGGCCGGGGTCAAGCGCCTGTGCGTGGCCGACACCGTCGGCTACTCCACGCCGAACGGCGCGAAGGCCGTCGTGGCGTTCGTCAAATCGCTCATTGCGGAGCTGGGCGCGGACGTCGGCATCGATTGGCATGGTCACCGCGATCGCGGTTTCGGCGTCGCCTCCAGCCTCGCAGCGCTGGAGGCGGGAGCCACGCGGCTGCACGGCGCTGCGCTCGGCATCGGCGAGCGCTGCGGCAACACGCCGATCGATCTGTTGATGGTCAACCTGGTGATGATGGGGTACCGCGACAACGACCTCACTGGCCTCCCGTCGTACTGCGAGGCGGTCGCGCGCTTCTGCGACGTGCGCATTCCGCCGAATTATCCGGTCATCGGAGCCGATGCGTTCCGGACCGCAACCGGCGTGCACGCTGCGGCCGTGGTGAAAGCGTTCCGGAAGGGCGATCGGGCGCTGATGGACGCCGTTTACGCCGCCGTCCCCGCGAGCCTGGTGGGTCGGCAGCAGGCCATCGAAGTGGGGCCGATGTCCGGGCGTTCGAACGTGGTGTTCTGGCTCGAGAGCCGCGGCCTGCCATCCAGCGACGAGATTGTCGATCGGATTTTTGCGGCGGCGAAGGCCTCGAATCGGACGCTGACGCACGATCAGATACAGGCGATCGTGGACCAAACGCGAAAACCGGCCGTGAAGTAGCGTCGCCGCCGGCAGCGCTACTTTTTCAGGAGGATGTCCTCGAAGAACTGAACGGCGCGCGGATCCTTGCTCTGTCCGAGCCAGAAAAACGCCTGTTTGCGCACCTCAGGGTTGCGGTTGTTGCGCGCCACATCGATCAGCCTGGGCACGCCTTCGTCTTTGGGCAGCTGGCTCAGCGCGAAGACGGCCTTTTTCTTCACTTCGGTCTCTGGATCCCGATCGATGGCCTCCGTGATCGTCACGGCTGCTTCGTTGCCGGCCTTACGCGCCAGCCAGAACAGGGCCTGGCCGCGCACGCGCGGGCTCTTGTCTTCCTTCGCCGCCGCAATGAGCGTTGGCAGCGCGGATGGGGCCTGGCTGATTGAGAGAGCAAAGGCGGCTTTGTCGCGCACTTTGTCGCTCGGGTCCTGCTGAACCATTCGCGCGAGGAGGCGGGCGCCCGCCTCGCCACGGCCCGATCCGAGCCAGAAGGCCGTGTTGCTGCGCAGCCATTCGGGCTGGCTTGGCGCGACGAACCCCTCGAGCGCGCGGTCGGCGGCCGCGACGTTGTGCAGAGCGATCGCGGTGACCGCCTGCTTGGCGACGCGCTCGCGCGCCCGCCCGGCATCGGACGCGGCCGTGGTGGAGGTCGCGAGCGTCGAGAGCCAGGCGACGCTTTCTTCAGGCTTGACGTCCGTCATCCAGATCATGGTCATCGCGCCGGCATCGATATCGCAGTCGGGCGTGAATGTCCGCACACGCGTGATACCGCCGTTCTCGAAACGCGCCAGGACGAGAAACTCGGTGGGCGATTCGAGCACGATCCGCGACGCGGAATCCGCAGTACTGAGTGTCACGCCGCTTCCGCCGTCGAGACGGCAGACACCGCAGCAGATGCTCGAATCGCCGTCGCCCGTGACACTGTCGGAGCAGCACATCCGCCGGGGCCCCACCACCATCGGCGCCCGGTAGCCGATCCAGACGATGCCGCCCCGCGCCGCCTCGGCGCGGATCTCGCGTTCGAGCCCTTGCGCGGCCGATCGTGTTTCTAACTTGACGTTGGTGAAGCGCCCCTGCGCCGCCAGGCCGGTCGCGGCGAGCAGCAGCCAGGCAAGGACCGTGGTCATTTGAGCAGCTCCATCAAGTAGTCCATGGCTTCCTTGGACTTCATGGTCGAGAGCTTCGAGACGATGTCTTTCTTCAAGTCCAGATTCTTCTCCGCGCGCGCCAGTGTCACGAGCGCCGTCGCGTTCGTCTGGATGAACAGGGCGTTGATGACGGCCTTTTTGACGTCGACGGACGAGTCCGCGTTGTAGATCGACACGAGCGCGTCGCCCGTCCCCGCGCGTTTCATCAATCCGAGGTTGCGGATGGCCGTTTTGCGAAGCTCCGGGTCTTTTTCGCTCTTGGCCAGCTCAATGAGCCGATCCGAATCGCCGCCGAGGAACATCGCCTGGAGGATCTGCTTCTTGACGTCCGCCGACGACTCGCTCGAATAGAGCTGCTCGAGCTCGCCGCGCGCGTTCATGAGACCGAGCTGCCGGACGGCCTCGGCACGCAACGACGGATCGGTCTCGCTCTTCGCCAGTCCGAACAGGCGCTCGCGGTCGCCGGACTGCATGTAGCCGCGAAGGATGGCCCGCTTGACCGCCGGATCGTTGCTGCTTCGATACACGTCGACCAGGACTTGCCGGCTGTCGGCGCCGCCCATCA
>DATKHR010000166.1:0-41719 GCA_035510155.1 Vicinamibacterales bacterium | reverse complement strand
GCGTTGCAGCCGCTTGTTGCTCGACAAATTGACGTTGTTGGGAATTTTCTCAGCGGAAATCACAAGGCCTCGAGGCCTTGTGATTTCCGCTGAGAAAATTCCCAACAACGTCAATTTGTCGAGCAACAAGCGGCTGCAACGCGCGCTCGAGTACTGGCAGCCGAAGTACATCCAGTGGTGGCGGGACATGGGGCCGCAGGGCTTCCAGGACTACCACCGGGTCTATGTCCGCACCGCCGTCAGCGTTGATCCGGAGGGGTGGGCGCACTTCGAGTACGTCAAGCTGCCCGAGTACCGATGGGGCATCTTCCTCGCCGATCCGGTGCACGATCGTCGCATCGGCTTCGGCGACTTCCTCGGCCAGCCGGTCTGGCAGGAAGTGCCCGGCGAATTCCGGAACCAGCTGCGGCGGCTGATCGTGACGCAGGGCGACACGGAGCCGGCGAGCGTCGAGCAGCAGCGCTGGCTCGGCCGGCGGTGCCCGAGCCTCTACGATCTGAGGAACCTGTTTCAGGTGAACGTCGAGGAGGGGCGTCACCTGTGGGCGATGGTGTATCTGCTCCATTCGTACTTCGGGCGCGACGGCCGCGACGAAGCGGAGGAGCTGCTCGAACGGCAGAGCGGCAACCGCGACAAGCCCCGCATCCTCGAGGCGTTCAACGAGCCGATCGACAACTGGCTCGATTTCTTCATGTTCACGATGTTCACCGACCGCGACGGCAAGTCGCAGCTCATGTCGCTCTCGGAGAGCTCGCTCGATCCGCTGTCGAGGACGACGAGGTTCATGTTGACGGAAGAGGCGCATCACATGTTTGTCGGGGAGACCGGCGTGGCGCGGATTCTCGAGCGGACCTGTCAGCTGATGAGGCAGGCCGGCTACTCGGAGGACGTCCGGAAGGTGGGCGGAATCGATCTGTCGACGATCCAGAAGCATCTCAACCAGTGGTTCAGTCTGAGTCTCGACCTCCACGGCAGCGAAGTGTCGAGCAACGCCGCGTCCTACTTTGCGAACGGCCTCAAGGGTCGCGCGAAAGAGGAGACCTTCGACGAACATCTTGTCAGAGACGCGTACTACCGGATGGAGTTCTTCGAGAGCGGCCAGAGGGTCGCCAGGGACATCCCGATGCGCAACGCCATGAATGAAGTGCTGCGCGACTGGTACGTGGGCGACTGCGCGGCGGGCGTCGCCCGGTGGAACCGCATCCTCGATCAGTACGGCATCCCGGATCGGCTGCGGCTTCCGGACCGGAAGTTCAATCGCAACATCGGGATGTACTCCGGGTTCCACTTCGATCCGAGTGGCGTCGCGTTGTCGACGGAAGAGTGGGAACGTCGCAAGCTCGAGTGGCTGCCGTCTGAGGCGGACAGCGAGTATCTTCTCAGTATCATGGCCGAGCCGATCTACGAGCCCGGGAAGTTCGCGAACTATATCGCGCCCCCGCGCCGCGGGATCAACCAGCTGCCGGTCGATTTTCAGTACGTCAGGACGGAGGCTTAGGCCGGCGAGTCACGAGCACTGAGCCCTGAGCGACGAGCCCACGAGCCCCGAGCGACGAGCTCCGAGCCACGAGCAACGAGTCATGGACAAGCTTTCGATTACGTGGCTGGGGCATGCGGCCTTCCTGCTGAAATCGCCGGCCGGGAAGCGCATTCTGTTTGATCCGTGGGTCACCGGCAACCCTTTGACGCCTGAGTCCGGGAAGAAGATCGGCAGCCTGGATCTGATCTTGATCACGCACGGGCACAGCGACCACACGGGCGACGCCGTATCGATCGGGCGGTCGAGCGGTGCTCAAGTCGTCGCGCCGTTCGAGCTTTCCGTCTGGCTTCAGCGCAAGGGTCTCCAGAAGGTGACCGGCCTGAATCCTGGCGGAACACTCCGCGCGCTCGGTCTGTCGATCACGATGGTGCCGGCGGCGCACAGCAGCTCCATAGAGGAAGACGGACGGGTCGTGTACCTCGGCGTGGCAACCGGCTATGTGGTGATCTTCGAGGACGGCCTGACGATCTACTTCGCGGGCGACACGTCGATCTTCGGCGACATGCGCCTCATTGGCGAGATGTATCACCCGACTATTGCGTTTCTTCCAATAGGCGACTTCTACACGATGGGCCCGGAACAGGCGGCGAAGGCGTGCGAGCTGCTGGGCGTCAAGCAGGTGGTCCCGATGCATTATGGAACCTTCCCCGTCTTGACCGGCACGCCGGCCGAGCTGCGCGAGCTCGTGGCGCCCCGCGGCGTGGAGGTGCTCGAGTTGAAACCGGGTGAAACGACGCGTTAGGCAGCGAGCCCCCGAATCAAAATAGTGAGGCACCAATGACGTTGGCGTCTGTTATGCGCAAGCGGCTCTTCATCAACAACGAGTGGCGGGATGGCGAGGGCAGCAAGACCCTCGATGTCGTCAACCCCGCGACGGAAGAGATCGTTGCGGAAGTCGCCTCAGCCGATCGGGCGGACGTGGATGCCGCGGTTCGAGCGGCGCGCGCCGCGCTCAACGGGCCGTGGTCGAAGATGTCCGCACGCGATCGCGGACGGCTTCTCTGGAGGGTCGGCGACGCGCTGATGGAGCGGGCCGACGAGATCGCCCGCCTGGAGACGCTGCACAACGGCAAGCCGATCTTCGAGTCGCGGCAGATCGAGATCCCGGCCGCGGCCGAGTGCTTCCAGTACTACGCAGGCTGGGCCGACAAGCTTCACGGCGAGACCATTCCTGTCCGCGGGGAGTACCTCGCCTACACGCTGCGCGAGCCGGTCGGCGTCATCGCGGCCATCGTGCCGTGGAATTTTCCGCTTCTGCTGACCGCGTGGAAGGTCGCCCCGGCCCTGGCCTGCGGGAACACGGTCATCATCAAGCCCGCCAGTCAGACTCCGCTGACGGCGATCGCGCTCGCGGAGATCGCAGCGGAGATCGGAGTGCCGCCGGGCGTCCTCAATGTGATCACCGGCCCGGGATCGACGGTCGGACAGATGCTCGTGGAGCATCCGGGCATCGACAAAATTGCCTTTACCGGCGACACGTCCACCGGCAAAGGCATCATGCGAGGCGCGGCGGAGACGCTGAAAAAGATCACCCTCGAGCTCGGCGGCAAGTCGCCCAACATCGTGTTCGCCGACGCCGATCTCGATGCTGCGATTCGCGGGGCGACGACCGGGATCTTCTACGGCAAGGGCGAAGTGTGCGCGGCGGGATCGCGGCTCCTGGTCGACAAGGCTGTCAAGCACGAGTTCGTCGACAAAGTTGCCGCCCGCGCCAAGAAGATGGTGCCCGGCGACCCGATGGATCCGAAGACGCGCCTCGGCGCGGTGGCGTCGAGGAAACAACTCGAGACGGATCTCCGCTATATCGAGGTAGCCAAGAAGGAGGGCGCCGAGCTGGTGGCGGGCGGCGCGCGCGCGGATATTGGCACCGGGAAAGGGTATTTCCTCCAGCCGACGATCTTCGACGGGGTGACGCCCGACATGACGATCGCGCGTGAAGAGATCTTTGGACCGGTGCTGGCGGCAATCGAGTTTGGCGACGTCGACGAGGCGATCGCGCGCGCCAACGACAGCACGTACGGGCTCGCCGCCGCGGTGTGGACCAGGGACATCAAGAAGGCGCACCATGTGGCTCGCTGCCTCCAGGCGGGCACGGTGTGGATCAACACGTACAACGTCTACGACACCGCGGCGCCGTTTGGCGGCTACAAACAGAGCGGGTTCGGGCGCGAGATGAGCGTGCACGCGCTCGAGCACTACACGCAGCTCAAGACCGTCTGGGTCGACCTCAACAGGGCCTGACCGCGTGTAGAATCCGAACCGCTATGAGACCTTCGACTATCGGCATCGCGGCGATCTTCCTTGCGGCGCCGATCGCGCTGGCGCTCACGGCGATGGCGTGCGGGCGCGCTGAGGCGCCGCCGCCGGCCCGAGCGGCGCCAGCGCCGCCACCGGGTCCACCGAAGATGCCGTCCGTCGGCCTCTATGTGACCAATGAGACCTCGGGTGACCTGACGGTTATCGACGCGGCCACGTTGACCACGGTGACCACGATCCCGCTCGGGAAACGTCCGCGCGGCATTGCCGCCAGTCCCGATGGATCGCGCCTGTATGTCGCGCTGAGCGGATCGCCGGCAGCGCCTCCAGGCGTGGACGAGAAGACGCTTCCGCCGCCCGATCGCAGCGCGGACGGCATCGGTGTCGTGGATCTCCAAGCGGCGAAGCTGCTCAAAGTGTTGCCGAGCGGCCCCGATCCGGAGCAGGTTGCCGTCAGTCCCGACGGCCAACGCGTCTATGTCGCCAACGAAGACGCGGCGCAGGCGAGCATCGTCGACGTGGAGAGCGGCAAGATCGTTGAGACGTACAAGATTGGCGCCGAGCCCGAAGGCGTGTCGGTGGAGCCATCGAGCGGACGCGTCTGGGTCACGTCCGAACAGGACGGGGCGGTGTTCGTGATCGACCTCAAGACCCGCCGGGCGCCAAGGTCGGTGAAGGTCGGACCGCGGCCCAGGTCCATCGCGTTCCTTCCCGACGGCTCCAAGGCGTACGTGCCCTCGGAAACAGGCGCGTCGTTGACCGTCGTCGATGTTGCCAAGCTCCGCGTGCTCAAAACCATTTCCCTCGATGCCGGCATGCGGCCGATGGGGACCATCGCGACCGCCGACGGTAAACACGTCTACGTATCGACGGGACGCAGCAAGATGGTGCTCGCCGTGAGCACGGCGACCGACAGCGTCGTGGGCTCCATCGAGGCGGGTCAGCGCCCCTGGGGTCTCGCCCTCTCCAAGGAAGGGACGACGCTGTACTCCGCGAACGGTCCAGGCAACGACGTTTCAGTGATCGACTTGTCGCCGGCGATGCAGATCCGGCAGCGGATCGCCGTTGGACGAGGGCCCTGGGGCGTTGCCCTCGTCGCGCGCCCCTAGTAAGATCGATTCTCTATCGTTGCGAAGCCACCCTGCGTGCCGATGGCGGTCGTTCGCACTTGGGGGCTCTGCCCCAGGTCGAGCGACCGTAGGACGCGCCGGCGAGCTGCTGCGACCCAGCTTGACCGGTGGTCCGGCTACCGGTCGCAGGAGACGCCACATGACGGCCGGCATCGGACCCGTCTCGTCGTTCGTCGATCACCACTTTCGCCACTTCAACGCGGCAGCCTTGAAAGACGCCGCCGACGCGTACACGCGCCATCTCGCTGAAGGCGGCTCGATGCTCCTCGCGATGGCCGGCGCCATGAGCACGGCCGAGCTCGGGTTGTCGCTCGCAGAGATGATTCGCCGGCGGCTTGTCCACGCTGTCTGCTGCACCGGGGCCAATCTCGAGGAGGATGTCTTCAACCTCGTGGCCCACTCGCACTATGAGCGCGTGCCGAACTATCGCGACCTGACGCCGCGCGACGAGCAGGCGCTGCTCGATCGCCACATGAACCGCGTCACCGACACCTGCATTCCGGAGGAAGAAGCGATGCGCCGCATCGAGCGCATCGTCCTCGAGCGCTGGCTGGCGGCGGACCTGGCGGGGGAACGATACTTTCCGCACGAGTTCCTCTATGAAGTCCTGCGGTCGAAGCGCCTCGAGCCGTGGTATGAGATCGACCCGCGCGGCAGTTGGCTGCTCGCGGCCAGCGAGGTCGATCTCCCAATCTTCGTGCCCGGCTGGGAAGACTCGACGCTTGGCAACGTCTTCGCCGCGTACAACATTGCCGGCCGTTTCAAGTCCGTTCACACCGTGAAGTCCGGCATCGAGTACATGATGGCGCTCGCGGACTGGTACCGGCGGACGAGCGCGCAATCCTCGATTGGCTTCTTCCAGATCGGCGGCGGCATCGCCGGTGACTTTCCAATCTGCGTCGTCCCTATGCTGCATCAGGATCTGCGCCTTCAGGATGTGCCGCTCTGGGGCTACTTCTGCCAGGTCAGCGATTCGACGACCTCCTATGGCTCGTACTCGGGCGCGGTGCCGAACGAAAAAATCACATGGGGCAAGCTCGGCGCCGCGACGCCGAAGTATGTCATCGAGTCGGATGCGACCATCGTCGCTCCGTTGATCTTCGCGAAGGTGCTCGGCTGGTAGGCGCTTGCCCCAGCCCTCGTCGAGCGGTACGCTTGCGGCGTGACTTTGTTGAGACACCATTTCGCGCTTGGGATGTGCGTGGCGGCCCTTGTGGTTTCCAGCGTGCCTCACGCTCAGAACCGGATGACGTTCCCCCTCGTGTCCCAGAGGAGCGGTCATGCCGCCCTCGGCCTCGCGTTGCGCCGTTTGAACGTCTCTGCGACGTTCATGCAGGCGCCCGCGCATCCCGACGATGAGCACAACGGGCTGTTCGCCCTGTTTCGCTACGGCATGGGCTTTCGAGCGGTCGACGTGCAGACGAACCGTGGCGATGGCGGGCAGAACGAAATCGGTCCCGAGCTGTTCCAGGACATGGCCGTCTTGCGGACCTCAGAGCTGCTCTCGGCGCATCGCCTCGACGGCGCCGAGCAGTACTTCACGCGAGCCATTGACTACGGCTACTCGTTCGATCCCGAGGAAGTCATCAACAAATGGGGTCGAGACGAGATCGTCGGCGATTTCGTTCGGCTGATGCGGACCCTCCGGCCGGATGTCGTTCTCACGATGAACATTCAGGGACGCGGCGGCGACCGGGCGCATGAGGCGACCACCATTCTCGTCCGCGAAGCGTACATAGCGGCCGGCAACCCGGCGATGTTTGCCGGGCAGCTCAAAGAGGGCCTTCGCCCGTGGCAGCCAAAGAAGCTGTACTTCACGGGCGGCGCGTCGTCTGCATCCGTGCGTAGTCGCGTGGTCCGGCCCGACACGTCTGCGTACGATCCGCTCCTCGGCCGCAGCTACGCCGAGGTCGGCGCGGACGCCCACAGCTACCACATTTGCCAGGGCATGAACTTCCTGCCCGCGCTGCCTGGGTCCGGCGGACGGGGGTTCGGTGGCGGCGGCTACCAACTGGTCGACAGCCGGATTTCCGGGCAGATGGAGCGGGACGACGCCTCGATGTTCGACGGGATCGATACGACGCTCGCAGGAATCGCGCAGTACGCGGGGGCCAATCCTCCTGGCGCGCTCAAAGCGGGTCTCGCCGCCATCGCCGATCAGGCCTCACGCGCGCAGAAGGCTTTCGAGAGCGGCAACGATACGGCCGTGGCCGCGCCGGTCGAAGCGGGTCTGGCGGCCGTGCGGGCGCTGCGCGGGCAACTCCGCTCCATGCTGTTGGACGAGAATGCACGGTACGAAATCGATTTTCGTCTCGACCTCAAGCAGCGGGACTACGAGGATGCTGTCCTGGCGGCGCACGGCCTGTCGTTCGATGCGGTTGCGGACGATGGGCTGGTGACCGGCGGACAGAGGGTGAAGCTTTCGCTCGTCGTCGTGAACCGTGGCCGGTCGGAGGTCATCATCAGAGACGTCGCCATCGCCGGCTTCGACGGAGCGCCGACGTGCGGGTCTGCGCGCGCGGAGCAAAACGGCGTGCAGCAAGGGAACGTAGACGAGGGGCGCCCGGCACAGGGGCGCCTGCCGCAGGACGGTGTCTACAGCTGCATCGCGGACGTCCATGTGCCCGCAGCGGCGAAGCTGACGACCCCTTACTTCACCGACGAGTACTGGAAGAAGCCATCCAACCCCGCGATCGATCGCTTCGAGCCGGGGGTGCCGTTCGGCGTGCCGTTCGCGCCCACGCCGTTTCGCGTCACGTTCCGCGTGGGGGCGGGGGAAGCCGAAGTTGCAAAGGAGATCCCGGTCCAGTTCCGGTACGTGCGGGATATCTTCAGTGGCGACAAACGGATGGAGCTGAACGTCGTGCCGGCGCTCTCCGTGAGAGCGACGCCGGCGCTCGTCATCGTCCCGGCCGGGGCATCTGAATCGCTCCCCGGGCCGGCCGTGCGCGAGATCCACGTGGCGGTGACCAACGGCTTGAAGGGCCCCGCGCCGGCTGCCGTCAGGTTGGAAGCGCCGACTGGCTGGACGGTGACGCCCGCGACGGCGACCGTCAGCTTTGCTCGCGAAGACGAATCGTTGTCCGCGCGGTTTCAGGTTGCCGCCCCGGCCGGAGTCAGGCCCGGCACCTACACCCTTCGCGCCGTCGTCACCTCGACAGCGACCGGCGACGCGTCCTTCTCGAGCGGTTACCAGGAGATCGAGTACCCGCACATCGAGCGCCGCCAGATCATCAAGCCGGCCGAGATCGAGCTGAAGGTCGTCGATGTACGAACGGCGCCCAACTTGACGGTTGGCTACATCGTGGGGGCCGGCGATCAGGTCCCGCCCGCGATCGAACAGCTCGGCGCCAGAGTCGCCTTCATCGATCGAGACGAGCTCGCGTGGGGCGACCTCTCGAAGTACGACGTGATCGTCACGGGCGTGCGCGCGTACGAGCGGCGCGACGACTTGCGCGCCTACAACCAGCGGCTGCTCGACTACGCGGCGAGGGGAGGCACCGTCATCGTGCAATACAACAAGTTCGAGTTCAACCAGGAGCAGTACGGCCCGTTTCCGGCGAGGGTCAGCGGCAACCGTGTTGCGGATGAAGAGGCGCCGGTGAAGGTGCTCGTGCCTGGTCATCCGGTCTTCAACGTCCCGAACAAGATCGGGAAGGCGACCTGGGACGGCTGGGTTCAGGAGCGGGGGTTGTACTTCCTGGGACAGAAAGATCCGAAGTACGTCGATCTGATCTCGATGGTCGACACGTTCCGCGACAACCCCGGTGAGCAGCTCGGCTCGCTGGTCGAGGGCCGGATTGGCAAGGGACGATGGGTCTACGTGGGGCTCAGCTTGTGGCGCCAGCTGCCGGCCGGAACGGAAGGCGCGTATCAGCTGCTGGCGAACTTGATCGGGCTCGCGAAGGTGCCGGTCAACTAAGCTGCACGCACCTTCAACCAATCCGCTGCGACGTTCTGATTTTTGCTTGACCGGCCGATCTGGTCGAAATTATGCTCAGGTAGCAAGTTGAGACTCAATCTCACCAGGACATCCCCATGCACCTGACGATCGCGCGATGATCACGTGGTTGAACGATCACGCGCTCGTCGGCCACGCACCCATCCTGTTCTACGTGCTCGCGACGATGATCGACACGCACATCACGACCGCGTGCGTGACTCTGTATCTTCACCGCAGCCAGACGCACCGCAGCATCGCGTTTCATCCGCTGGTCGCCCACGCCATGCGCGCCTGGTTGTGGCTCCGGACGGCGATGCCGACCAAGGAATGGGTCGCGGTGCACCGATGTCATCACGCTCACGTCGATACCGACCAGGACCCGCACAGCCCAATCTTCTTCGGCATCTGGCGCGTTGTCTTCCTGGGCACGCATCTCTATCACACCGCCGCGCACGACCACGCAATCTGTGCGCAGTACGGGAAGGGCACGCCTGCCGACTGGGTCGAGCATCGTGTGTACCAACCGTTCAGCCTCGTGGGGCCGGTGATCACGCTCGTGACGAATCTGTTCGTATTCGGGGCCGCCGGCGCCGTGATGTGGCTCGTCGAGATGGCGTGGATCCCGTTCTTTGCGGCGGGCGTGATCAACGGTCTCGGCCACTGGTGGGGGTACCGCAATTTCGAGACACCCGATCACTCCCGCAATCTACCGGGGAACGGCTGGGCGATCGTGACGTGCGGCGAAAGCCTTCACAACAACCATCATCACGTGCAGAATTCGCCTCGATTCTCGATGAAGCCCGGGGAGATCGACCTCGGCTACTACTACTTCCGACTGTTGTACAGCCTGGGCCTGGCAACCGCGCGCTGACCCACGCGACCGACTGACCACGCTGCTCTTATTGAATCGTGATCGTGCCTTTGAGCGCGGCTATGTCGAAGTGGATGTGGTCGTGGAATCCGCAGGTGCGTGCAGTGTTGAGGTTACCAGTCAGGCGCCGTTGCCCAGGCTCCAGATGGCCCACTTGATTGAGCTCCGGGCAATCCGTGTGCGCGGGGTGCGGATCGGAGTACATCTCGTGCGCGATGGTGTCCTGGTTCACGAACAGCACCTGCGATCCGGGGGGCACGGTGATGTTCTGAGGGCACACGGCGTTGTTGAGGATTGTGATGGTCGTTGTCGCCGGTCCCGAGCTGCACGGCGACGGCGTCGGTGTCGTGGCGTTCGAGCCGCATGCCGACGCCAACGCGGCCCCCACGATCAGACACTCGATCCTCAATCTGCAATCCGCAATGTGGTCACGCTTCCAGCCTGTATTTCGCCAGGTAGTACGACAGCGCCCGCTGGCTGATCCCCATCGTCTCGGCCGCGTCCTTCTTGACCCCGCCGGCACTCTCCAGGGCGCGGCGGATCGTTTCACGCTCGACCCATTCGATGTTCTGGCGCAGCCGCAGCGACGGGAGGCCCGTCGTCTGCTGCGTGACGGCGCCGATCACCGACACCGCCTGGGCCGTGATCGCCGGGCCGGCCGCGAGCACCACGGCCCGCTCGATCGTGTTCTCCAGCTCCCGCACGTTGCCGGGCCAGTCGTACTGTTGCAGGCCTGCGAGCACGCCATCGTCGATCTTATCGACGCGGCGACCAATGCGCTGCGCGTGCTTGCGCACAAAGTGCTCGATGAGCGCCGGAATGTCGTCCCGCCGCTCGCGCAGCGGCGGAATTTCAATCGGAATGACGTTGAGGCGATAGAACAGGTCTTCCTGGAATTTCCCGTCGGCCACCATCTGCCTGAGGTCGCGGTTCGTCGCCGCGATCACGCGAACGTCGATCTTCTCCGTGCGCTCGGACCCGAGCGGCTCGATCTCCCGCTCCTGCAGCACGCGAAGCAGCTTCGACTGCAGCGTCGGGTTCATCGTCCCGATCTCATCGAGGAAGATGGTGCCGCCGTCGGCGAGCCCGAACTTCCCCTTTTTCGTCGTCGTCGCCCCGGTGAAGGCGCCGCGGACGTGACCGAAGAGCTCCGATTCGAGTAGCGTCTCGGGGATGGCCGCGCAGTTGACCTTGATGAGGGGCATGTCACGCTGGGCGCTCCGGTCGTGGATGGCGCGCGCAACGAGCTCTTTGCCCGTTCCGGTCTCGCCGGTGATGAGAACGGTGCTCTTGGTTCCCGCGACGAGCTCGGCGCGACGGATGACCTCCTGCATGGCGCGGCTGCGTCCGATGATGCCGTAGTGATCGAACTGTTCGTCGCGCTCGTTGACGAGATACCGGTATTCGGTCCGGAGGCGCTGATGGTCGAGCGCCCGGCGCACGACGACGAGCAGCTCGTCGATTTCGAACGGCTTCTGCAGATAGTCGAGCGCGCCGAGCTTCATCGCTTCGATCGCGCTTTCGACCGTGGCGTGCGCGGTCATCATCAGAATCTGCGGCCGCTCGTGCTCGGGCACCGCCGCGACGAACTCGCGAATCAGGTCCAGTCCGCTCAATTCCGGCATGATGTTGTCGACGATGAGGACGTCGAATGTTCGCTCAGCGAGCAGGCGCTGGCCGTGGCGGGCCGAGGCGGTCTCCGTCACGGTGTGGCCCGCGTCGCGCAGTGCGCGCCCGAGCGCCTTGAGGATCTTCTCTTCGTCGTCGACGAGCAGAATTGAGCCGCGGTGCGTCATGAGAAGGCGTGGGGGGCGCCCGACGCGCTGTCGACGGGAAGGTCGATGCGCACAGCGGTGCCGTATCCGGGCGCGCTCGAGACCAGGATCGTTCCGCCCAGACCCTCGATGATGTTCTTCGCAATGGGCAGCCCGAGTCCAGTCCCGCCGCGTTTGGTCGTGAAGTAGGGATCGAAGATGTGGGAGAGCGTGTCGGGGGTGATGCCGGCGCCGCGGTCGGTGATTTCGATCGACATGCGGGCGCCGCGTGCGCGGCTGGACAGGGTCACCGGCGCCGCGCTCGCCCCGTTGACAGCATGCCGGGCGTTCACGAGCAGGTTGACGAGCGCGATGCGGAGGCGCTCCGGATCGGTGGTCACCGCTCCGAGCGCCGGGTCGAGTGCCATCGAGATCTCGACGCCCGGGCCCGAGGCCAGAGCGGCGGCCGCGGCATCGCGGCACAACGCGTTGACGTCGGCGCGCGCGAGGTTGAACTGGATCGGCCGCGCGAAATCGAGCACTTCGTTGACGACACGGTTGAGCCGTGCGACCTCTTCGTCGATGTCGTGCACGGCCTCGTGAATGCTCGTCGCGTCGGCGCCGGCCTGCCGCAGCGTGTGGAGCGACGCCTTCATGATCATCAACGGGTTCCTGACTTCGTGCGCGATCACCGTCGAGAGACGGCCGAGCGAGGCGAGCCGCTCCCGCTGCGACATCTCCCGCTGAAAGCGCGCGACCGACTCGGTGAGCGTGTTGAACGTGGTCGCCAGGAGCCGCGCGTCGTCGTCGTCCCAGCCGTTCGGATGGCGGAGCGCGATCTTGCGGGTCAGGTCGCCGGTCGCGGCGACGTCACGCATCGCGGCGGTGATGGCCCCGAGCGGTCGCGCGATCGTCCGTGCGACGGCGAAGCTGAGGCCGATGGCGAGCAGTACGGCGACGATCGCTGTGACGAAGAGGCCGGTGTGGATGCTCTGGAGTGACTGGAGCTGCTCGGCGCTCGAACGGAGAATCAACGCGACTGCGCCGGCGGCATCCCGGGGCCCGAGGGAGTCCGACCCGCCGGCGTCGACCGGGCTCAGACGGACGGCGGAGCCCGGCGCGGCCGAAGGGGCGTCCTTGACGACGGTCAGCGGGCGCGGCAGGGCGAGGTAGTCCTCGCGGCCAATCTGCACGTGCGAGATCGAGGTGGTTCGCAGGTACCCGCCGAGGGCGCCGTACTGGTCGCGCGGCAGCGTGGCCGCCAGGACCTGCCCGTTCATGCCGAACGCGATGTCGCTCCCCGTGATCCGCTTCAACTCCGACGCAAGCGCGTCATCGAGAAGAAAGCCGGCGCTGAGAGTGCCGAGGATTTCAAACCGCGGGCGCTCGAACACGACGGGCACGGTAATGGTCTGAAGGATGCCGCCGGGCTGCGGCAAGAGGCTGACGCTGTCGTGGCCGGCCAGCGCGTCATGGATGGCCGGCTGGTGCGCAGTGACTGCGGCGGCGCGCGGCGATCCGCCGGCCGAGTAGAGCACCTCGCCGTTCTTGTTCGTGACCAGGACGAGGTTGGCTTTCAGCTGCGCCTGGTAGCCGGCGGCGATCTCCTTGAGCGTCGGCGGGTCGTTCGTGTCAATCGCGGCTTTGAGCGTCGACAGATCCGCGATGAGCCGCGCCATGAGCGTGAAGGTCTGCGCGCGCTCGGCGCGCCAATGATCGACCTGCGCGGCCGTCGCGATCATCTCACGCTGGAGCGTCCGCTCGGCTTCGGCCGTGACGCGCTGGTTGACGAGGTAGATCGCCACGCCGATGCAGAGCACCGCGAGCGCGGCGCTCGCGAGGAAGATGCGGCTCCCCAGTGACGAGAATCCGAATGACGTGACGGGCTTCATCGCAGCGTGAAGTCCAATTCGGCGGCGGCGCCGTCGGGCACGACGGCCGGCTTGGGGTCTGAAGCGGTCCCCTCGTTCCAGGCGATGACGTTGTAGGTGCCTGGAGGGACGTTCTCGATCCCGTAGTCGCCCGCGGCGTTCGTCACCGCGAAAAACGGGTGGCTGAACACGAGGATGAACGCGTTCATGTGCGAGTGGATATCACAAAAGACGCGCACGATGCCGGGCTTGTCGAAGCGGATCGATTTGGAATGCCCGGCGGCGTACCGACCGAGGTCGAACCGCGAGGTCTTCGAGAGCGAGAAGACGTTGTGGTAGAAGGCGTCTGAATTCGGGAAATCGACGATGGTTCCGGTCATGATGGCCACCACGTGCGGCACGAACGCCTCGTTCCGCTGATCCATGACGGCGTGTCCGCCTTCGTCAGCCTCGAACGCGCCGCGCGGCGCCGACTCAAGGTACACGACCGATCGTAGGAGATCCGGAAGGTCGCGTGGAGCCGGCGTGCCGAGATCGGAGACGCTGGGCCGCCGCTCGACGGGCAGCGGGACTCGACGAAGCTCCACACGCCCGCGGATCGAGCCGGGCCGGGCGGCGGTGATGGGAGGGGGTGGCGCATGGAACCGGGAGACCGGGACCCGCGGAGCGGCAAAGCCGAGCGCCAGCACGGAGGCCAAAGGGATCGCCCAGGCCTGCAACCGGCTCTGTCGTCGCGCAGGTATCGTTTCCGCGGAAGTGTGCGCTAGAACCAAAAGACCACCTGAGTCGCGACCAGATTTTCGTGGGCGGGGAGCCGTCCCCCGTCGCGCGAATTGTGCTGGTACGAAACCTTGAGCAGCAGGTTTCGTACGATGGAATAGCCCCCGCCGGCTTCAACGCGCGTCACCGGCGCGTCCCAGGGCGTGGTGCCGAACGCGCTGGCGATCGACCCGAATCCGAGGTAATCGACGCGCGCGGCGGCGTATAGTCCGGGCGTGATTTTGTAGCGTCCTTCGACGAAGGTGGCCAGAGCGTCGAGCGGATCGGTCCGCGCGGGCTCGGCCGCAAACGGCACGCGCCAGCGGCTGAGGATGGTCTCCGCACGCATGAGGAAGTACTCCCTCGAATACTCGATGTCCCCGCCCCAGGCCGCCTGCGTGAAAGGGGTCGCCGCGATCGGCCGCGGCGCGATGGCCGCCGCCGCACTGGCCGCCGCGTCGCTGACGAATTCGCCTCGCGCCACAGAGGTCCCGATCTGAAGCCCCGGAGTCGGCCGCCATTCGAGGCGGCCGGCGACCTGCTTCCCTCCATTGTCATCCTTGAAGAGCGGATTCGAGATGGTGCCGTTCGTGACCGAGGCCGTCACGCTCAGCGCCCGTCCGTTGAGGAACGACGCGTGAGCCTGGACGCCCGTGTCCCATCTGAGCGCGCTCGCGAGCGGCACGCCGTGTTCAACAGCCGGGCTGCCCACGGAGTACCGTACCCTCCAGCCGGTACCTTTCTTCAGCACCAACTCCTCCGCGGACGCCGGAAGAGCGTCGGGCCGAAGCGTCGACAAGTACTGATACGCGAGGGGGAATCCGATCAGGGGGTTGTCGGACACGTACGTTCGTCGCGCGAACGCGCCGAAGGTGGGCGGTATTCGGCCGGCCTGGATGTCGATGTCGCGCGTCGTCCATGGACGAATCCGCACGTAGAGCGCGTACGGCCTGATCGTGCTGAAGTTCTCCGTCTCGACATTGCCCAGGACCGCCACGTGATCGTTCGCCTTCACGAGGGCGGTCACGCTCACGCGAAACATTCGGAGCGCTGAGTACCCGTAGTCGGTGTAGTCGAAGAACCCGGGATCGTCCGATCCGTACGTCGCGGACACATCGCCGCCGATCGTGATGTGGCCATCGGCCATGCTGATCGGCCCCGGCGCCAGCGTGCGCCACGACTCGGCGCTTTGCGCGGCAGCAGATTCTATGCAGGCGGCGCAGCACGCTCCGGCGACAACCAGGCACCGGCACGCTCGCGCAAGGCGAGCGGCGCTCCAGGCTTGCATCACGTGGTCAAATTATAATCCGCTGCGTGAGGCGCCTACGGCGGGCGGCGCTCGTTCCGGTGATCGCGGTGATCGTTGTCGCCTGCAACGCCGAGCGCGCGGTCGCAGCAGACGCGACCGACAGGATGACGCGGACGGTGCCGCTTCCGCCGGGACTGCCGATCCGTGTCGATGCCACCGTTGCGGATGTGACGATTGTTGGATCCAGCCGCTCGGACGTTTCCGTCGAAATCGTCAGACGAGCGCCATCGCCGGCGGAGCTCGCCCGGTACCCGGCACTCGTCGACACGAGATCGGACGCCCTTCACATCGGCGCGGTGCAGGTCGAAGACGGGCGCGACGCCAAGCTCAAGTCGGAGATCGTGGTTCGCGCGCCGGCCGACGCCGTCTTTCAAGCGGTGCGGGTGTTCGAAGGGCGCGTGCGTGTCTCGGCGCTCACGACCGCCTGCGACGTCGACGTCCGCCGCGGCGCGATCGAGGCGACGGCGCTCGCAGGACGTGTCCGGCTCGAGAGCGGCATCGGCAGCGTAGACGTCCGCGATGCCACGCTCACGCCGGGCGGGATGCTCCGGCTGCGCGTGTTCAACGGGCCGTTGCGTGTGCGCTTCGCGCGAGCCCCGGCGAACGCACGGATTCTGGCGCTGACGTTCAACGGTGTCATCACCTCCGACATTCCGTTGACAATGAAGGATGCGTTCGGCCCGCGCTTCGGGGAGACGACCATCGGCGCCGGCGATCCGGTCATGTCGCTGGACGCCGTCAAGGGTGACATTGCCATCACGGTGGAGAAGCGGTAGGTGACTCGGAGCGCCACAGTCGTGGCTGATGGCTCATGGCTGATCGTCGATCGGCCATGGCTCGTCATTCGGCCAGGGTCAGGGTCCAGCGGATGATCATCGTGCCAGAATTGAGCCGCGTGAGCGACACGTCGGGATACGGTGAGATGAACGTCAGCGACTCGAGCCGATTGTTGAGAACACGCCAGCCGCGGACGACCGTGGCGCGGCGCCCTCCGTACAAGTAGGCCAGCTTCGACCGGTCGTACGATCCTGCGGCGCCGAAGACATCCAGTGCTTCCAGCCGTTCGGCTTCGGCGAGGTGGATGTTGGGATGCCCGGCGGCCGTCTTCTCGACCGATTCGGTCGTAGTACAGACCTCGTAACTCCCGTACTGGGAGCGCGCAGGCGTAAAAAGCGCCAGAAACGCCGGATCGCACCCCGCTTTCCAAGAGTTTGATAACGCTAGTATTATCAATGTGATGGCGTACATCATCTGCGAGCCTTGCGTGGGAACCAAGGATACCGCCTGCGTGGACGTCTGTCCCGTGGATTGTATTCATCCGCGCAAGGACCAGGCCGACTACGCGGCGGCTGAGATGCTTTATATTCATCCCGACGAGTGCATCGACTGCGGCGCCTGCGTTCCGGCGTGCCCGGTCGACGCCATCTTCTCCCTCGACGAAACGCCGGCGAAATGGACTGATTTCATAGGGAAGAACGCGGCATATTACTCGTAGCTCGTACTCGTCGCGACGGAGAAACCGTATGGGTCTCATCGATCATAGATTCGAGGACAACTTCATCACGACCAGCATCGACCGCGTGCTCAACTGGGCCCGCGAGTCGTCGATCTGGCCGATGGGCTTTGGCCTGGCCTGCTGCGCGATCGAGATGATGGCCGCGTCAGCATCACGGTACGACATCGCACGCTTCGGGGCCGAGGTGTTCCGCGCATCGCCTCGGCAGTCGGACCTCATGATCGTCGCCGGGACGGTCACCAAGAAGATGGCGCCCGTCCTTCGCCGGCTTTACGATCAGATGCCGGAGCCGAAGTGGGTCATCTCGATGGGGAGCTGCTCGAATGCAGGAGGGCCGTTTCCGACCTACAGCGTGCTCCAAGGCGTGGACAAGGTCGTGCCGGTCGACGTCTACGTCTCGGGTTGCCCACCGCGGCCGGAAGCCCTTCTGTACGGTCTGATGCGCCTGCAGGACAAGATTCGGAAGGAAGGCACCGTGCTGCGCAAGGATCGGATCATCCCGCTCGGCCAGTCCGAGCCGGTCATCATCGGGGAGCGCTCGTAATCGGCGCCACGCGGTCATACCATGCAGACAATCATCAAGCTCTTCAAGACGATCTTCCTGGTCGACCTGCTGAAAGGCCTCTGGGTCACCTTGAGATACACCCCCCAGCCGGCGTTCACGTTCCAGTATCCGGCCGAGCGCCGGCCGACCGCGCCCCGCTTTCGCGGCGTCCTGCGGCTGCAGACGGAGCCCGGCACGGGCGCGCAGACCTGTATCGTGTGCGACCAGTGCGCCAAGGCATGTCCGGACGACCTCATCGCGCTCGGCGGGCATCGCGAGCCTGGCGCAAAGATCAAGGTGCTGGACTACTTCGACTTCAATCTGTCACGGTGCAGCTTCTGTGGCCTGTGCGCGGAGGTCTGCCCGACCAAGCCGATCAAGGCGCTCATCATGAGCGAAGACTACGAACTCGGAAGCTACAGCCGGGAAACGCAGATTCTCCGCGTCGATCAGATGTACGACGGCGTGCCGATCGAACAATACACGCACTGAACTTTCCTTTTCGGTAAGCTGGGGCGCAAACAGCGCCCAGGATTTGGCAGATTCCGGCCGGCGCGATTCTTGTAGGGAGCAGTGATTCCCGTTGGACGTCCGCCCGGATCGGGAAGGCCTCGGCGCGATGGGTGCGTCGTCTGACCGGTATCCCGGCGTCGCCCTAACGGTGAAAGAAAAACCGACCCTGTGTAATCAAACAGGGTCTCGCGGTGGTCGATCGATGTAGGATCCCGGAGGCCCAGGAGCGAAGGGACCAAGGACGACGGACGGACCAAGGCCCAAGAACCATTTGTCCGGGGGAGGGGCCCCGGAGAATAGAAGCTGCTTCATGACGAGCCGTCTTCGAGTCGTCGCCGCCTCGGCGAGCATCGTTGCTGCCGCGTCACTTGCCACCCGGGCGGATGTTCGGTCCTCGTCGCAGGCATCCGAAATCCAGCTGCAACTCGGCGATCTCCTCTTTGCGGAAGGGCGCTACCTGGACTCCCTCGATGCCTATCGCAACGCCCTCAAGACGGCGCCGCCTGATTCGTTGCGTCGGCCGCGCGTCGGCGTCATCTCCTCGGCGCTTCGCGTCGCCGAGTTCGAGATCGCGCGCGAGGAAGCAGAAAAACTGTACCAGTCGGATCCCACCGGTCCCGAATCGATCGCGCTCTATGGAGATGCGCTCTGGGCGTCGGGCCTCTTTCAGGACGCCGAGGCGAAGTACACGGCGGCGCTGGCGTCTGCTCCCCAGCTGGCCCGGGGACATCACGGGCTGGCGCGGGCGCTCGCGGCACGAACGAGACTGGGCGAGGCGATGACCGAGGCGCAGGAGGCGCTCAGGCTGTCGCCGCGCGATCTCGAGATTCACCACACCGTGGGGTCCATTTTCGAGCGAATGCACAAGTTCGAGGAGGCGGCCGTCGCGTACTCGAACTACGTCAACCTGCTCCCGAACAAAGATCAGAGCGAGAAAGCGGCCTGGTCGCGTGCGGAGATTCGCTTCCTGCGGTCGTTCGGCCAGCGCGTGCCATTCGAAACCGACCTAGGAGCGGACGATCGGCTCTACACCGTCGATTTCCGGCTCGTGAACGAGAAGATCGTGGTTCGCGCGAAGGTCAACGACGGAGCCGCGCAGGACTTCGTGATTGACACCGGCTCGGAGAACACGGTGATCACGCGCGGGACCGCGCAGCGTTTCGGCATTACGCCAGTCACCTACACGCTCAGCGCGGGCGTCGGCCGGATCGGCCTCCGGGGACTGCAGCTCGCGCGCATGGACTCGCTCGAGATCGGATCTCTCAAGCTCCGCAACGTTCCCTGCCTCATCAAGAACCCGCCGCTCCGCGACATTCCGGTCAAGGAAACTGAAGCCTTGTCGCCGCTTGCGCTCGGCTATTCCATGGTCATCGATTACAGGACGCACAAGCTGACGTTCGGCAAGACGTTGCCGGACGAGGCGAAGGACTTCGAGCTGCCGCTGCGTCTCTACCGCCTCGCGACGGTCAGCGGCACCATCGACGGCGGGCACAAGGCCAACTTCGTCGTCGACACGGGGGGCGAGGTGATCTCAATCAGCCAGGCGACCGCCTCCGCGCTCCACAAACCACAGGGCGCACGCCGGATCGCGCTGAAGGTCTACGGCACGTCAGGTTGGGACGATGATGCGTTTCTGTTGCCGGGTGTCGACCTCGCGTTCGACACAATCCAGTACAAGAACTTCCCTGTGGTCGTCTTGAATCTCGACGCGCCGAGCGCGCTGCTCGGGTTCCAGCTTGGCGGAATCGTCGGCCACAAGTTTCTCAGCAAGTACCGCGTGGCGATCGATCTGGACCGTTCGGTGCTGAGGCTGAAGAACGTGTCGTAGCCGCCAGCGCCTTTCTCTGCAGCCTCGCTTCCCGCCGGCCAGCCGCCTCTTCACACACGCGACGCTCCTCCTCGGTCTCGACGAGGAGCGGCGGCACGGGCACGCGCCTGCCGTCTCGGTCGATGGCCACGAAGGTCAGAAATGCCCGGCTCGTGAGCTGACGTCTGCCTGTCAGCGTTTCTTCCGAGAACACGTCCACCTGGACTTCGAGTGATGTTGTGAAGGCGCACGTGACGCGCGCCTTCAGGATGATCAGGTCCCCTACCTTGATCGGGTGCAAGAACTGGAGGTCGTCAACCGCAGCGGTCACGAGCAGCGTCCGCGTGTGTCGATGACAGGCGATTGCGCCGGCGATGTCGATGAGGTGCATGACGGTTCCGCCCAGGATGAAGCCGAGCGGGTTGGCGTCGTTGGGGAGGACGACCTGCACCATCTCGGTCGCCGAATCGGCGGCGCGCTTTGCGGCCAGATCCTTCACGCAATCAGAAGTCGTACCCGATCCAGATGGCGAAGCGCGGATGGCGGAACCACGAGCTGCCGCCGCTGCTGGCGAACACGACGTCTTCCCACTCCTTGTTGAACGTCGTGCGCCATGACCAGTCGAAGTGAATCGGGAATCCCAGGGCGAACGTCTCGAGGCCCAGGCCGTACGACGCACGGCCGTCCTTCAGCCGGAACCCACTGATGACTTGCGGCTGGCCGAAAATGAGCTGTGGTTGACCGTTGGCGCCGAGAATCGGTAGCCCAGATGGATCCGCCACATAGCCGGTCACCGGGCGGCAGACCTCGGACCGGCTGGTCGCGAACGTATACCCCCCGGTGGTGCAAGGATCCGACGACGGCTGGTTGTTGAACCAGGCGCCGCCCATGCCGGCAAAGAAGACGCCGCGTACGCCGCCGACGACGCCGATTGGCGTGAGAGCCGCTTCGATGAGCGGAAACCGGAGCTCGGCGTTGCCGTACACGACGTTCTGCCCTGCGAACTGCAGGTAGTCGTAGCCGCGCAGATCGGCGTTGCCGCCGAAATAGATGAAGTCAGGAAAATCCCCCGAGCTCTTGAATCCTCTGATGCGGGTCGCCAGCACTCCGGTTCCGCCGATGCGCAGATAGTGCCGGAACTCCCCGTCAAAGGTTTGTCGGGACAACATGCTGCCGCCGAGTTTGGGCGCGACGCTGTACGACAGACGGAAGGTATTGCCGGCCAGGGGACCAAATTCCCGGAAGATCGTCGTCTCCTGGACGAGCTCCACGCCTAACGGCATCAGGTAGCCGTTTCGGAAGATCGGTTGCCCGTAGACCTGTTGCTGGTACGTGATCGCCTGCTGCTGGAGACTCGGATCGTTGTACTCCTCGTTCAGCTGCATGAAGCCGGCCGACACCTGGACGCGGCGATAGCGGTCGAGAGGATAGATGCCGACGGCCTGGCCGCCTCGAACCGTTCGCGTCGCAATGGCCAGGCTGCGGTCGATGAACGGCGAGAACGACGGATCGTAGAAGACGCCTCCGAGCTGGCCGTAGAAGAACTGCGTGGTCGAGTAGCCTTCAAGCCCGTACTGGAAGCGCCGCCCCAGGTTCACGTACGACGCGGCGAGGGTGCGATACTGCGAGATGGACGCGGCGTAGATGCTGATCTGCTTGTCGCCGAGCACATCGCCAAACGTGACCGCCGTCCCGCCGAAGATGTCCCCGTTGCTCGTCACGCCGACGTTGATTGGTGGCCGGCCTTCAAGGAACATCTTCTCCCACGCGCCCTTCTTCCGCACATTGGACTGGACGACCGAATGCTGGAGCGGCGGCTGGAAGTCGATGATGGGCCCGGGCGCGCCGAAGTCGGATGAGGACGCCGTGTGCAGCGGCTCTTTGCGCTCGAGCGTTCGAATCGAGTACTCGCCCTTGAAATAGCTGACGAACGCGACTCGACTGGTCTTGCCCTCGTTCAGCACGACGGGCGACCAGTTGCCGCCGACGGCGTCGGTGTACTGCCGCAGCTCGCCGCTCGTCAGATCGAGCGTCCAGATGTTGAGGATGTTGCCGTTGCGGGCGACGTCAGGCTCGAGCGGGATGGCCGGATCAGTCGCGGTCGACGCGAACACGATAGTGTGGTCGTCGATGAACTGCGCTCCCGTCTCGTCCTGGGTGCCGAACGTGATCTGAGTCTTCTTCTTGGTGTCGAGATCGAGCCGGAACAGCTTGTCGTTGCCGCTGACACGGGCGGTGTAGAGGATGAACTTCCCGTCGGGCGAAAAACTGGGCGCGCGATCCCCGAACGGGTCGTTCGTCAGGTTCACGACCTCCTTCGTCTCGAGGTCGACGGTGAAAATGTCGCCGACCGCGCCACGAAGGGCATCGAACGCGACGAGCTTGCCGTCAGGCGAGAACGCGGGTGATTCGGGCTCATCCACCGACTTCATCGGGATTCGCAGCTCGATCTTGCGCGTGAGCACGTTCTGCACGACGAGCGTCCGCTCTTTGTTCGTGCGCACGAAGTAGGCGAGCCGATCGCCCTTGGGCGACCAGCCCATCCACGGGTTCGCCATCTGGTCCACGCCCATCTGCACGATGTGATCGAATCCCATGTCCTTGTCGAAGCCGGGCGTCAGATTGCGGACGATGGAACCGTCCTTGGAGGAGACGAGGATGATGTCGAGCTCCTGATCTTTGCGGTTGGCGGTGACGACCGCGAGCAGGTCGCCCGACGGAGAGGGCGTGATCGAGAGCGCCTGCGCGAAATGGGTCTTCTCCTGATTGGGCGACAGGTCGCGGCCGTAATCCGCGGGGCGCTCCTTATCGCGGAAGGGCTTGAACCGCTCTTTCAAGTACCGCTCGAAGGCTTCGTCGAACTCTTCTTTCTTCAGCTTCAGGGCTTCCTCGTAGGCGTCTTCGCCGCCGCCGATGACGCTCTTGCGGAGCGCGAACATGAACTGACGGATGCCTTCCTTGCCGTACTTGGCCTCGATGAACTCGAAGACCGCGTGCCCGAGGTTGTAGATCAGCCGCGATGGTCCCGCCGTGCCGTAGCCCTCGAGCTGGCTCATCTTCGGCACGACGTCGGCGATGGCCGCGTCGCGGACGACCATCAGATCCAGCGGTTCCCACTGGCCCCGCTCGTAATCGGCGCCGCCTTCGTTCACCCACAACGGAACGCTGCGGCGGATCAGCGTCTGCGGGATGATGTCGAACTGGAACTGGTGCGTGAGCTCGTGAACGATGAGCCCGTAAAGCCGATCAGGCGGGTCGTCGATGGGCGCGACGATGCGCTGGCGGAACGGCTCGGCGAACGCTCCCACGCCTTCCACGCCGGCGCCCGGGTCGACGTTCTCCTGCTCGAATTCACTGTGGGTCTTGAAGATGATCAGCTGCACCTTGAACGAGAGGTCGTGCTTGAGGTCCGCGCTGATCTGCTGGTACGCGCTCTCGGCGTAGCTGGCGATGCGCTCGAGATGAGGCTGCACTTCAGGATAGAAATAGATCTCGAAGTGATCGGTCGTGTAGATCTGCCAGTTGAACGTGTCGTAGTGCGGGTTGTTCTTGCCGTAGTACGGGATGAACGGAGTCTGCGCCGCAGCGGCCGTGGCGAGCGCGGCAACGATCGCGGCGGCGCCGAACACACGGATCGATGATCGAGGGGAGGGCAGCGGCACGCGGGGGCGCATAAGCGAATCCTCTGAGTCAGCCGGCCCTTCGCGTCGGCGGGGTGCAGACTCTGCGATGGCCAGCTGGGAAACCTGCTCGAGCGGTCAAACTCGCTGCGATCTTACTGTTGACCCGGAGTCGCCTGCAAACCCTGTGCTCGACAATAGCGCCGCGCTTCCCGGCATAAGACGCGCTTTTCTCGACGTAACGCGCGCTTCTCCGACGGTGGTTGTCCTCTCGCGGCGCCGTCCCCGACGCCTGCGGGCGACAACGCTATACTCAGTGGTCGGGCCAAGCCAGGCACGTTCGACAAAACAGGCAGTTCAGGTGGGTCGTCGTCGAGGCGTCAGGTAGGGAATAAATGCCCCGCTCCCAGGGTTTACGCGTGGTGACACCGGCATTCGAGGCCGAGGCGCTGGCGTCGCTCGACAGCCTGTATCGCACGGCCATGCGTTTGACGCGGGTGCCGGCCGACGCCGAGGATCTCGTGCAGGAGACCTATTTGAAGGCGTTTCGCGCGGCCGACAGCTTCAAACCGGGAACCAACTTGAGGGCCTGGTTGTTCACGATCCTCCATAACACGGCCCGCAACCGGATGCGCGATCTGGCCCGTGACGCTGTTTCGGCGGATAGCGAGCTGGTGGAGCGGGCCGCCGAAGCACCGGCGCCGGGCGGACCTGCGGAAACACCAGAAACGCTGTTGCTTCGTGACATTCTTGCGCCAGAATTACAGGCAGCGATCGACGCCCTGCCAGAGGCGTTTCGTCAAGCGGTCTGGTTACGCGACGTGGAGGAGTTTTCTTACGCGGAAATTGCCGAGATGTTGTCTATTCCGGTGGGAACGGTCATGTCTCGCATTTCCCGTGGCCGGCACCTGTTGTTCGAACACTTGAACCATTTGCGGCCAGCCAATGTCTAATTGTCGCACGATCGATCCGCTCGTCACCCGGTATGTTGACAACGAGTTGCCTGAAGGGGAGCGCGAGCTGGTCGACCAGCACATGCGCGTCTGCCCGCCGTGCCAGCTACGGGTAGATGCCGAACGCTCAGTTCACGACTTGATTCAGGCGCGCCGGAAGGCGCTCGGCACCGCCTGCGCCCCGGCGGCGCTGCATGCCCGCTGCGCTGCGCACGCCTGGCGCGAGACTGGCGGATCCATGCGCGCCGGTACGGCATCCGGCGAAGCGGCCCCGACACGGCGGGAGATCGTGACAGGACGCGAAGGCGGATGGCGGCGTGCGACCTTCACGCGCGGCGGCGTCCCTGCACGTCCCCCGCGCTCATCTTCGCGGTTCGCGCCTTTTGCCCTCGCCGCGTCGCTGGTCCTTATCGTCGGCGCCGCCTTTCTGTACCAGCTCACGGCATCCTCGTCCCGGGTCATGGCCGCCGAGCTCGCCGCCGACCATCTCAAGTGCTTCGCGATGAACGACGTCCTGCACCCGCACCAGACGGCTGCGACCGTCGAGAGCTCGATGCTGTCGGGATTCGGCTGGCGAATGCACGTTCCATCGTCCGCCTCCGCGAGCGACCTCGAGCTCATTGGATCGCGGCTCTGCGTGTACGGCGACGGCAGGGTCGCCCACATCATGTATCGCCATCACGGCGAGCCGCTCTCGCTGTTCATGCTCCCGGCATCGCGGGCGCGGGAGGAGGAAATCGTCCAGGTTCTCGGGCACCGCGCTGCCATCTGGTGCGACGGCGAGCGGACGTTCGTCCTCGTGGGGCGCCAAGCGAAGGAAGAAGTCGAACGCATGGCGCTGGTCGTCCGGACGGCTATGAAGTGATGAAGTGAAAAGCAAGGCGGTCAGAAAGTAAGGAAGCAAGGAAGGAAGTAAGGACGTTTCGCATGACGACACGAATGCGGTGGGGAATTGCATCGGTGAGCGCGCTCGCGCTGGCGCTGCTCACATTGAACGCCGATTTGGACTGGCCGCATCTCGGAGCGGCGGCGGCGGGAGGGCCCGGCAACGCGGGCATCGAGGCCAGCGCCTGCCCCGCTGACGCCAAGCCTGCGAACCTCAACTTCACGCTGAAGGACCTGTCGAACAACGACGTCAAGCTGTCGTCGTTCAAGGGCAAGGTGATCCTCCTGGACTTCTGGGCCACCTGGTGCGGACCGTGCAAGATCGAGATCCCGTGGTTCATCGAGTTTCAGAACAAGTACGGCAAGGCGGGCCTCCAAGTGATCGGGATTTCCGTTGACGACGAGCTGCCCAAGCTAAAGCCATACGTGGACACGATGAAGATGAATTACGTCGTCCTGCAGGGCTTGAACCATGACGATGTCCAGGACGCCTATGGACCGATGTTCGGCATTCCGGTGACGGCGGTTATTTCGCGCGAGGGCAAGATCTGCATGAAGCACGCGGGCCTGGCGTCGAAGCCGTCTTTCGAGAAGATGATCCAGGGGCTCCTGGGTGTGTGAGCGCCGGGCGCGGATTTCGCACCATGGTATGATCGGAGCGCGATGAAGGGGTTTACGCACGCGCGTCTCGCTTGCGGCTGCCGCCTTGCCTTCCGCGAGGGGGTCGAGGGCAGCCCGGTCACGGTTGTGGTGGATGAAAAGTCGCCGGCCTGCACCCTGTCGCTGCACGTGCGGGATCTGCCCCTGTACGATTATCGGGAAGCGCTGCGCCCATCGACTCGCGTCGGTCCACCCGAAGAGGAAGAGTTCGAGGAAGAAGGATAGTTCCCGCGCCCGCGCGCCGTTTCTTCCCGCAACATCGCGTTCGATGTCCTCCGCAATGGGGCCGGTCGTCGTCAGTCCCGGTCGGCGATCGCATAATAATCTTGGCAGCTGAGCTGAATGCCCGGAGTCGAGTCCGACCTGTCTCGCCTGCGCATCGACCGGGAAGGGGCGCCGCGCCGCCGGTGGCTGCCGTGGGCCGTGGTCCTTGTCGTGGCAGCTGCGGCGGCAGTGGCGTATCCCTCGGCTCGCTCATATGTCGCGGAGCGCCGCGCCCCGCAGGTCGACGTGGCACGGGCGACCCAAATCGTGGCATCGCCGAGCGGTTCGATCGCGCTCCCTGTACTCGTAGCGAGCGGTTATGTCGTCGCGCGGCACAGCAGCGAGGTTGGCGTGAAGACGGGTGGCCGAATCCTGACGCTCGGCTTCGAAGAGGGCACCCGGGTCCGGAAAGGCTCGGTCATCGCGCAACTCGAGCACGCGGACATCGAGGCGCAGCTCGAGGCGGCGCGCCGGGCCGTGGCCGAAGCGGACGCCGCGCTCGTCCAGAACACCGCGCAGCGTGATGAGGATGTCAGAAACGTCGAACGGCAGCGCGCGCTCGCGAAGGAGGGGATCACGACCGACGCGACGTTGACCGCGGCCGAGGCGGCAGCCGCGGTCTCGGCCGCGCGCGTCACGTCGGCGGCGGCCGCGATCGAGTCGGCGCGGGCCCGCGTTCACGTGGCTGACGAGGCGCTCGAGAACACCAATGTGCGTGCGCCGTTCGACGGCATCGTCATCAAAAAGCGAGCGGAGGTCGGCGAAACGGTGTCGCCGTTCGGCGTTGCGGGTCAATCGGCCAGAGAGGGTGGAGCCATCGCGACGATTGCCGATCTCGCCGAGCTCGAGGTGCAGACCGAGGTCAGCGAGAACGGCGTCGCGAAGCTGAGCGGCGCGATGCCGGCCGAGGTGAAGCTGCAAGCGTATCCCGATCGGGTCTACGCAGGTCGGCTGCGGCAGATTTTTCCGTCCGCCGATCGCGCCAAGGCCATCGTGGAGGTTCGGGTTACCATCTTGAACGCAGACGAGCGCGTGAAGCCCGAGATGACCGCGAGTGTCACGTTTCAAGAGCCTCCGGCGAGCACCGGCAACGGCCGGGCCGGGGGAAGAGTCGCTCGGGATAAATCCTCTGCGGGCCAGGGGGCCCTGGATAAGTCTTCCGCGGGGCGGGGGCCCCTGGGTCAATCACGTTCGGATCCGGTCGACCCCATCGTCCTGGTCCCCAAGCGCGTCGTGTCCGAGGACAATGGCCAGTCGGTCGTGTGGGTGATCGCCGGCACGAAGGCAAAGCGCCGCGCCGTGTCTCTCGGCGCCGATCGCCTCGACCAGATTGAGGTCAAGAGCGGAGTGGCGCCCGGCGAGATCCTCATCGTCAACGCACCCGCGGGTCTGACGGACGGCGCGTTGGTCCGCGTCAAGGTGAAATGAAAGATGGCGCTCATCGAGTTGCAAGAGGTCACGAAGACGTACAAGCGCGACGCTGTCGAGGTGCCGGTCCTGGATCGCTTGACCATATCAGTTGCCGCGGGTGAGTTCCTGGGGCTCATGGGGCCGTCGGGCTCCGGGAAAACGACGCTGCTGAACCTGCTCGCGGGCATCGATCGCCCGACGCGCGGTTCGATTCGCATCGGCGACACGGAAATCAGCCACCTGCCCGAGGGGGCGCTGGCCGCGTGGCGCGCGCGTCACATCGGGTTCATCTTCCAGTTGTACAACTTGATTCCCGTGTTGACGGCGTTCGAGAACGTCGAACTGCCGCTCTTGTTGACGAACTTGACGAAGAAGCAGCGCAGGGATCACGTGACGACCGCGCTGGGGATTGTCGGCCTCGACGACCGCGCGCAGCACTATCCCCGCCAGCTCTCGGGCGGCCAGGAGCAGCGGGTCGCCATCGCGCGCGCTATCGTGACCGATCCCACGCTGCTGCTCGCAGATGAGCCGACCGGCGACCTCGACGCGAAGTCGGGTGCCGAGGTGCTCACCCTGGTCCAGCGTCTCAACCGCGAGTACAAAAAGACCATCGTCATGGTGACGCACGACCCGCACGCGGCGGAGCGCGCGACGCGCGTGCTGCACCTCGAAAAAGGCACCCTTGCGGAGGCGATCACCGCCTGATTCCCATGAAGTTCATTGGCCTCGTGTTGAAGGGCGCGCGCCGCAGCAAGCGCCGGACGCTCTTGACCGTGATGAGCGTCGCGATCGCGGTCTTCCTCTTCGCGTCGCTGCGCGCGGTGCTCGACGGCTTCAACGCCGCGGCCGAGGCCAGCTCGTCGACGCGCATCGTGACCCAGCGGTCGACGTCGCTGTTCTTCTCGATGCCGACCAGCCATGCCGACGCAATCCGATCGACGCCCGGCGTCCTGGACCTGACGTGGGCGAACTGGTTCGGGGGAGTCTACAAGGACCCGCAGAATTTCTTCGCACAGTTCGCGGTCGAGCCGGAGAGCTACCTGCGCCTCTATCCGGAGATCCTGATCACGCCCGAGGAGCGGGAGGCGTTTCTGGCGGACCGGACCGCCTGTCTGGTCGGCGACGGCCTCGCCAGGCGGTACGGGTTCAAAGTGGGGGACAAGATCACCCTGCAGGTAGGGATTCCCATCTACGGCACGAGGGATTTCGACTTCAACGTCGCGGCGATCTACAGGAGCGGCGGCGCGGCCGTGGACAACCAGTCGATGCTGTTCCACTGGAAGTACGCGGACGAGCGATCGACCCCGGCGGGTCAGGTCGGATGGTTCATCGCGCAGATTGCGAATCCCGACCGGGCGACGGAGATCGCGGTCGCCATCGACGCGAAATTCGCGAACTCACCGAACGAAACGAAAACAGAGACTGAGAAGGCATTTCAAAGCACGTTCGTCTCGATGTTCGGGAACCTGAATCTCCTCCTCGGCAGCATTGCGCTCGCGGTCGTCATCACCACCCTGTTCGTGTCCGGCAACACGATGGCCATGTCCGTGCGCGAGCGCACCACCGAGGTCGCGGTGATGCGCACGCTCGGTTTCCCGGTCCGGACGATTTTCCTGTTGATCGCGGGCGAGGGGTTGATGATGGCGATCGTCGGCGGCGTCATCGGCGTGGCGCTCGCCCGCGCGATCGTGAACCCGAACGTTCTCCAAGCCGGCACGTTTATCCCCGAGCTGAGGGTGAATGGCACCAACATGGCGGTCGGTCTCGCCCTCAGCGCCGCGATCGGGGCGCTGGCGAGCGTCATTCCAGCGACGATGGCCTCGCGGCTCAAGATCGTGGATGCGCTGAGGCGCGTCGCGTAAGCCACGTATGGGTCTGATAGCCAACTACAATCTTCGGTCGATGATCGTGCGCAAGAGCACGGCCGCGATGACCGCGGGCGGGATCGCCATGGTCGTCGCGGTGTTCGTCATGACGCTCGCGATCGCCCAGGGATTTCGCGCCACGCTCGTCGCCAGCGGTTCGCCGGACAACGCAATGGTGCTTCGAAAGGGGGCGACCGCCGAAACGACCAGCGGGGTGCTCAGAACGGACGTCCCGCTGGTCGAGAGCCTGCCGCAGGTCGGACGAAGCCCTGACAACCGCCCCCTGGCGTCGCCGGAGCTTGTTATCGCCATCGCTCTGCCTCGTCAATCCGACAACCAGGCGGCCAACGTGCCGGTACGCGGCGTGGGGCCGAGGGCGTTCGATGTGCGGTCGACCCTGCGGATGACCGAGGGACGGCGCTTCACGCCCGGCACGCGCGAAATCAACGTCGGCCGGCTCGCGGTCGGCCGGTTCAAGGGCCTCACGATCGGCAGCGACGTGAAGTTCGCTGCGTCGACGTGGAAGGTCGTCGGCATCTTCACCGCGGACGATGGGGCCTTCGAGTCGGAGATCTGGGGCGACGTGGACCTGATGATGCCGGCGTTTCAGCGCAACGGCTACCAGTCAATCATCGTCAAGCTCGTCGACCCTGAGGTGTTCGACGCGTTCAAGGCGGCCGTCGAGAGCGATCCGCGGCTCTACCTGCAGCCGCAGCGCGAGCGGGACTACTACACGGCGCAGTCGCTGGCGATGACGACGGTCATCCGCATCTTCGGGACCTTTGTCACGCTGATCTTGTCCATCGGTGCGATGTTTGGCGCGATGAACACGATGTACGCCGCGGTCGCGTACAGGACGCGGGAGATTGGAACGCTTCGAGCGCTCGGCTTCTCACGCATGCGCATCGTGACGGCCTTTCTCGCCGAATCGATCGCGCTCGCGCTCATCGGGGGCATCATCGGTTGCCTGCTCGCACTACCGGTGCATGGGGTGTCGACCGGAACGACGAACTTCTCCAGCTTCAGCGAAGTGGCATTCAAATTCCGTATCACGCCGGCGTTGCTCGTCGGCGGCGTGATCTTTTCCGCGCTGATGGGAGCGCTTGGCGGCCTGCTCCCGGCCATTCGCGCCGCTCGCATTCCTGTCGCCCGCGCGTTGAGGGAAATCTAGAATCGTGCTTCCAAACGTCGTCCAAGTCACCCTCTTCTGGATCGTCCAGGCGAGCGCTCTGCTCGTCTTCGCCGTGCCCTTCCGATGGGCGTTCGTCGCTCTGTGGGCCGCGTCCCATTTCGCGCGCGCGATCGGGCTGACGCTCGCCTTCCACCGGTACTTCGCTCACCGGACGTTCAAGATGAGCCGCGTGGTGCGGTTCGTGTGGGCCTTCATCGGCACGGCGGCCATGCAGAAGGGACCGCTCTGGTGGGCCGGCCATCACGTGAACCACCACAAGTACGCGGACCGCGCGGGCGATCCGCACAGCCCGATGGTGAGCGGCGTTTATTACGCCCACATCGGATGGTTTCTCCACGATACGAAGCACGATCGCGTCGAAGCGACCAACCCGGTGCTGCGTGATTTTGGCAAGGTCCCCGAAATCGCGTGGCTCGAGCGCTACTTCTTCGTGCCGCCGTTGATGGTCGCAGTCACCGTGTTTCTCGCCGGCGGCTTCCCGTGGCTCATCTGGGGTTTCTGCCTTCCGACGATGACGCTGGCGCACGCGACGTTTGCGATCAACACGGTCAATCACCTCTGGGGCTCGCGCCGGTTCGAGACCGCCGACGAATCGCGCAACAATCCGATCACCGCGCTCTTCGCCGCGGGGGAAGGCTGGCATAACAACCATCACCGCTATCAGCGCGCGGCGCGCAATGGCTTCTACTGGTGGGAGGTCGATCCGACGTGGTACGTCATCCGCGCAATGGCGGCGATCGGCCTTGCGTGGGACCTGAACGGCGTCCCGGACCGTATCTATAAGGAGGCACGCGCCCTTAGAGCGCGGCGGGCGGCCCAGGCCGTGCCGAGCATCATCGACGCTGTACCGCTCTCATTAGAGCTGGCGGAAGAGCCCGAGTAACGCCCTCGCTCAGCCAAGCGTGACGTCAGCCACCAGCGGCAAATGATCCGACGCCACCAGCGACAGGCGCGTGCGTGGCAGCTCGATGCTCGTGATGTCGACCCTCCCGGCATAGTAGATGTGGTCGAGGTGCAAGACCGGGAAGACCCCAGGATAGGTCCGCCGCCGCCGCAGATGATTTCGCAAGTCGACGCTGTGCAGCCTCTCGCTCAGCGTTCGCGTCGCCTGTCCCCGCATCCACTCGTTGAAATCGCCGAGAACGAGCTTGGGGCCGGCGACGTGCCGATCGCAGACAATCCCGGCCAGCCGCTCCGCCTGATGTCGCCGCTCGAGGATGGCCGTCCCGAGGTGCACGTTGTACACGTGCAGCGTGACCCCGGCTCTCTCGTCGATGCTGACGTCTACGCGCTGCATCCGACGCGGCTCGCACGTCTTCCACGACAGGTCGTGCTCGATGTGCGCGGTGATCGGCAGCCGGCTGAGCACCGCGTTGCCGAATTGGTGGCCACGCCACTGGCGCGCCGGGGCCATCGCCCACCCCATCCCGAGCGCCGCTCCGATCTGCTCCGCGTGGCCTCCGCCGCGAGGACCCGCGCCGACGACTTCCTGCAGCGCGACGATGTCGGCGTCGATGGCGCGGATCACGTCGGCGATCCGATCCGGGCGGGTGCGTCCGTCGAGACCGCGGCAACGGTGGATGTTGTAGGTCGCGACGCGGACGGACGACCGCATCCCGGCAGTCACTACGTTATGATAGTTCGTCGTGAGGCGCGCGCAGGCGGCCGTTCTCGTGGCGACGTGCGCGGTTATGGAGATGGTGTCCGGATGTTCCGGACCGCCGGTCGAACCGTTGACGCTCCACGGCAACGTGCTCACCGTGGACAATCGATCGTCGCAGGAATGGCGGGGCGTCGAGATTTGGCTCAATACGTACTATCGGGTCACCACGCCGTCGATTCCGCCGAAGGGGCGGTTTCAGACGTCGCTCGACAACTTCGTCGCCGGCTTCGGGCAGCGCTTCCTGCTCGGGGGCATGCGGGTTCGCGACGTGCGGCTCACGGCAAGGCTCGCCGACGGCACGCCCATCGAGATCAGGCGTGCGTTCGGCGCTGCCGGGAGGTAGAGATCCATGCCGAAGCTGAAGTCTGAACTGGAAGTCGAGTGCCCCTGCTGCCAGGCGACGCTCGTCATCGATACGAACCTCGGGCGCGTGATCTCCCACAAAGAGCCCGAGCGCGGCGACAAGCCGGAGCTCACCGACGCGCAGCGGATCCTCGCCGAACAGGCCGCCCGGCGCGAGGCGATCTTTCAGCAATCGGTGGACGCCGAAAAAACGCGCGGTGACGCCCTGTCCAGGCGATTCGAAGAAGCCCTGCGTCAGGCGAAGGACGAGCCCGTCACCAAGCCGATGCGCGACTTCGATCTCGATTAGCGGTTTCTGCCGTCAAGGCCGCAGAAACTCCTCGGGGAGCTCCGTCCATCGATCGCGCCGCTTGTAATAGATCGGCTTGCGCCCGTGCGCGGCCCTGAAGCGCCGATATCGTTCGCGCAGCGCGTCAACGCGCCGATCCGACGAGCGAATGGCGCGATGGGGATGGACCAACAGCATCCGTTCGACCTTCCACACGTTGGTGCACGCGAGTCGCCAATCGTAATCATCCATCGCCGCCGCCACGTCGACGACGGCGTAGCCGATCACGCGACCGGTGTTGTCGATATAAGGGTCGAAATAGCTGAGCGCGAGCGCGCGGGGCGTCGCGAACACCGGCTTGCGCCCATGAAGACCCGGGTCGCGCGATCGGGCGATCGATCCCCATCGGCCCCGGCGCCGAAACACGAACAGGACGTGATCCAGCTCGTCGACCGATTCGAAGCTCAACAGGAGCGGCGGGTAGCCGTGCTGCTCGAGTACGACCGCGGCAAAGAGCGCCGCCTCCAGGCAATGCGCGCAGCCGTGGCGGACGACGCCACGGAAGCTGCGCAGCGTGGCGCGGCCGTGCGGCTCCTGGTTGTATGGCAGGCGGTTCAGAAATCCTTGAACGGCCTCGGGCGTCGTCAAGCGCCCAATCAGCCGCCGCTCTCGCGGGGAAAACGACGTGATTCGGGAGTCGGGATTTGTGATTCGTCCCACTACGAATCACGACCCCCACGAATCACCAATCCCAAATCCCGAATCACGTCCTCCGGGGTCCACCCGTTGCCCGTGTACACCTTGACCAGCTTCCCCTCGGCGTCGATGATGGCCGTCCGCAGGTTGTGCGTGATATCGCGCGGATCGTTCGGCGCGCGCGAGACAGACACACCGAACCGCGCCGAGAAGCGATCGATCTCGTCTCGATCGCCGGTGAGAAACGTCCAGCGTGACAAGTCGGCGTCGAGCGTTCTCGCATGCGCTTTGAGCACCGCCGGCGTATCGGTGATCGGATCGAAACTGACCGTCACCAGATGAACGGAGGCGAAGGCGGGATCCGCCTTGAGCGTTTTCTGCATCGACGCGAAATGCCGGTCCATGAGCGGGCAGAACGTCGGCAGGGGGCACTTGGTGTAGATGAAGGTCATCACGACGGGCGATCCCTTGAAGTCGCCGAACTGCCGTTTCTTGCCGTTTTGATCGACCAACCGGGCGTTCGGGACGTTGTCGCCCGGTCTCAACAGCTCGACGCCGGGCGAGGCCGGCAGCGGGGCCGCGCCCTCGGCCACCGATGGCTCGAGCGGAGCGGTGCCGAGCTTCCTGATGTCGGTCAAGTGCGCGCCGTTCGAGAAGACGACGAGCGTGGCGTCGATGAGATCGCCCGGGCTCAGGCCATCGAGCGCGTTCGCGCTCTGCACCTCGTAGGGCATGGTCATCGCTGGCATGAAGCCCTTGATGTCGTCGTGCTTAACCATGACGAGCTTCCGCGACGGCTCCACGGTCACCACCTGGCCGTGGAGCGGGTACCGGCGATCGTCGGGTCGTTTCGCGCACGACATGACGAGCGGGGCGAGCAGGACCACGATGGCAAAGCGCATCGATCTATAGTTTATCGTCGTAGCGACGCCATGATCTGGATTGGCACCTCCGGTTACAACTATCCCGAGTGGAAAGGGAGCTTCTATCCGGCGGACCTGCCGGCGGCGAAGATGCTCCCGTATTACGCCGCGCGGTTTCCAACGGTCGAGATCAACTACACGTTCTATCGGATGCCGAATGAGAAGGTGGTTGCGGGGTGGGCGGCGCAGACACCCTCGCCTTACAGGCTGACGCTCAAGGCGCCCCGCCGGATCACGCATGACAGCCGGCTGAAAAACTGCGGTCCGCTGGTCGGGGCGTTCTGCGACGTCGCGGCGTCGCTCGGCGACAAGCTCGGCGCGCTGCTCTTTCAGCTGCCCCCCAACCTGAAGCAGGACCTCGGACTCTTCGACGCCTTTCTCGCGGATCTTCCACCGAAAGTCTGCGCCGCCTTCGAATTCCGGCATCCGTCCTGGTTGAACGAGGAGGTCTTCTCCCGTCTCGCGGCGCGCAACGTGGCGCTCTGCGTGGCCGACAGCGCGAAGATGTCGACGCCGGTCCGCGTGACGGCCGACTACGCGTACTTTCGACTCCGTGACGAGGGGTATACGCCGGATGATGTCGCGCGCTGGAGCGATGTCATTCGGCGCGCGACCGAGTCATCGCGCGACGTGTTCGTGTACTTCAAGCACGAAGAAGAGGGCAAAGGGCCGGAGTTCGCCCGGCTGCTGATGCGCCATCTGGGACTTCCGACGTGACCCGATTTCGGTCGATGGTCCGTCTCTCGGGATGTCACACCGCCGGAGCCGACCGCAACGGCGCCTCGTGCCGATGCTCGACGAACCGAATGATCTGATTTTCGGCCCAATAGCCGTCATCCTCACCCGAACGGTTCCCCACGAAACCACAGTGGCCGCCATACCTGCAGACGTGCAGCTCGATCCACTGGTTGCCGGTCACTCTCGGATCGTGAAAGGGCTGTGACGGCACGAATGGATCGTCCTCTGCCGTGATGACCAGGGCAGGGATCCGGATGCGATCGATGACGCGCATGGCGCTCGCGCGCGTGTAGTAATCCGACGCCCCGCGAAAGCCGAAATGCGGAGCCGTGATGCGCTCGTCGAACTCGCGAACGGTGCGGATCGAGCGTAGGGCCGAGAGGTCGAAGGCGCCCGGCTGCAGCTGCGCTTTGGTCCGCATGCGGCGCTTGAGATTGCGGACGAAATTCCACTCGTAGAGCGCGTTCTCACGACGCTCGAGCGCCCGCGTGCACTCCTCGATCTCGATAATCGGAGAAACCGCCGCGACGCCGATGAGCGCGGCGGGCGGATGAGAGCCGTATTCCCCCGCCAGCTTCAGCGCAAGGTTGCCGCCCAGCGAATAGCCGGCTACGGCAATCGCGGACACACCATCCACGCGCGCCAACTCGTCGACGACCAGCGCGGCGTCGGTCGTCAGCCCCGAATGGAAGAGGCCCGCTGACAAGTGTTCCGTGCCGCCGCAATTGCGCTGGTTCAGAAGAACCACGTTCATGCCGCGTGCGTAAGCTTTCGACGCGAGCCCCCGCATGTAATGGGCGTCGCTCGATCCGTTGAGACCGTGCAGCGCGAGCAGGGTGGGGCGCTGCCACGGTCGCGGCCGCCAATGACAGTCCGCTACAACCCGGGCATCGCGCGCGACATCGAAAAGGCGGCGGGTCGGCGCCGGTAATCGTGGAAAATGGCGCGGATTCCCCCACCCGTACAGGGTCATCCGGTGGCCGCTCTTGAGCGCCGCGCGGGGTTCGAAACGGTCCATCGGATCGATCATACATGGGCTACAATTCAGCGGGAGGACTCGGAGGCGACATGCACTCATCGCGTTTCTCTACCTTCGGCTTCTATACCGTGCTCGCGACGGCGCTCGCGGCGGTGGTGGCGACGGCGTCGCTCACGGCCGAACAGCCCGCTTCACAGCAACCGCCCGCTTCCACGCAACAGACCGAGAGTTCACCGGCCAAACAGGCGGCGCCTCCGAACCCGAAGCTCGATCAGTACAAGAAAGATCTCGTGCTCGAGGTCGACGGCATGCGCGAAGACATTCAACGCATGAACGACCAGGTCTTCAGCTTCGCCGAGCCCGGATTCCAGGAGTTCGAAACGTCCAAGTATTTGACCGGCATCCTCAAGAAGAACGGCTTTTCCATCCAGGAGAACGTCGCGGGCATCCCCACGGCGTGGGTGGCGACCTGGGGCACGGGCAAGCCCGTCATCGCGATGGGCTCCGACATCGACTGCATTCCACAGGCGTCGCAGAAGCCGGGTGTTGCATGGCACGAAGCGATCGTCGATGGCGCGCCCGGCCACGGGGAGGGGCACAACTCCGGCATGCCGCTGCAGATTACCGCCGCGCTGGCGGTGAAGAAGATCATGGAGCAGCAGCACCTGCGAGGCACGCTCAAGCTGTGGCCGGGGGTCGCGGAAGAACTGCTCGGCGCCAAGGCGTATTACGTACGTGCGGGCGTCTTCAAGGACGTCGACGTCGCGCTTTTCGCCCATGTGGGCTCGAACATGCAGGTGTCCTGGGGCGACACCATGAGCAATGGCCTCGTCTCGGTCGAGTACAGCTTCAAGGGCGAAAGCGCGCACGCGGCGGGCGCCCCATGGCGCGGACGGTCCGCGCTCGACGCCGTCGAGCTGATGGACGTCGGCTGGAACTTCCGCCGTGAGCATCTTCGCCTGCAACAACGCTCACACTACGTAATCCCGAACGGTGGCGATCAGCCGAATGTCGTTCCGCCCACGGCGTCGGTCTGGTACTACTTCCGCGAGACCGACTACGACCAGATCAAGAAGCTCTGGGAGATCGGCAACAACATGGCCAAAGCCGCGACGCTGATGACCGATACCGAGTTCACCATGCGAGTGCTCGGCTCGGCGTGGCCCGGCCATTTCAACAAGCCGGTTGCCGAAGCCATGCACGCGAACATCGAAACGGTGGGGTTGCCGGAGTGGAGCGAGGCGGATGTGGCGCTCGCCAAGGCAACTCAGCGCGAGCTGAAGGTACCCGAGATCGGCCTGGCGACAAAGATCAACCCGCTGCGCGGCCGCGAATCGATTCCCGACGACGAGAAGCGCGGCGGGGGGTCTGATGACATCGGCGACATTTCCTGGAATGTCCCGACAGTCACGCTCAACTACCCGGCCAACTTCCAGGCGGGGCCGGGCCACAACTGGGCGAACGCCATCGCGATGGCGACGCCGATCGCGCACAAAGGGGTGGCGTACGGATCGAAGGTCATGGCGCTCACCGTGCTCGAACTGATGACGCGCCCGGAGCTCGTGTCCCAGGCGTGGGACTATTTCAACGTCCAGACCAAGAACCGGAAGTACGTCCCGTTGATGCGCCCCGAGGACCAACCGGCCATCTGGCTCAACGAGACGATGATGGCGAAGTATCGGCCCGAGATGAAGAAGTACTACTACGATCCGTCGAAGTACAAGTCGTACCTCGATCAGCTGGGCATCAAGTACCCGACGACGGTGAAGCCCGCGACGACCTCGCCACAAGGGAAATAGACACGATGAGGATACCGACCATGACACGAATCACGCTGGTCACGGCGTTCGCGATTCTTTGCGGTGCAGCCACGACCGCCGCTGCCGCCGAAGGCACACCAACCTTCTCGAAGGACGTGGCGCCGATCTTCTACAAGAACTGCGCGGAGTGCCATCGGCCGACGATGTTCGCGCCGATGTCGTTGATGTCGTACGAGGAGGCGCGGCCATGGCTGCGCGCCATCAAGGAGCGCGTGACCGGGCGCACGATGCCGCCGTGGGGCTCCGACCAGCCGCACGGGGTGTTTCGGAACGACCCGCGGCTGTCCGACGAGGAGATTGCCACGATCGTGTCGTGGATTGACGGTGGCGCGCCGAAGGGGAGCGACGCCGACTTGCCGGCGCAACCGACGTTCGCTGACGGCTGGACGATCGGCAAGCCCGATGCGATCTTCTCGATGACCGAAGACTTCAAGATTCCCGCGACCGGAACGATCGAGTACCAGTACATCCGCATTCCGGTGAATCTGCCCGAGGACCGGTGGATACAAGCGATCGAAATCAAGCCGGGCGCGCGTGCTCATGTGCATCATGTCCTCGCCTACACGCAGCCGGCCGGCGAGGAGATCCGTCAGGGCGGCGCGCTCGGGCCCACCAACATCGGTGGCGTGACGCCGAACAAGCCGGGCGTCGTCTACCCGCAAGGTGTCGCGCGGCTGCTCCGGGGCAAATCGGATCTCATTCTCCAGGTGCACTACACGACTAACGGCACGGAGGCGATCGATCGCACACAGGTCGGAATCATTTTTGCCAAGGAACCGCCGAAGAAGATCGCGACGGGCGGCATGGCGCTCAATCCGCGGTTCGTGATTCCGGCCGGCGATGGAAACTACGAAGTCCGCGCGGTCCAGAATATCGCGCAGGACACCGTGCTGACGACGTTGACGCCCCACATGCATGTTCGGGGCAAGGACATGACCTACATCGCGCACTACCCGGACGGGACGTCCGAGACGCTGCTGTCGGTGCCGCGATATGACTTCAACTGGCAGATCACGTACGAGCTCTCACAGCCGAAGACGCTTCCGAGCGGGACGAAGGTCGAGGTGATCGCGCACTACGACAACTCGTCCGCGAACAAGTACAACCCGGATCCCACCAAGGACGTCCGTTGGGGCGATCAGACCTGGGAAGAGATGATGATTGGTTTCTGGGGCACCGTCGCCGATCCGCCGGTCAAAGGCACGACCGTTCAACAGTAAGCGCCGACCGGGCAGGCGCGGGCAGACGGGGCATTGCGCCGCCGTCAGCCTTCGTCTGCCGATGGTCCGTAGATCGCCGGCACCGGGATGTTGTTCAGCCGCAGGTAGACGCTCAGCTGCCCGCGGTGATGGACCGAGTGATAGAGGACGAATGAGCGGAAGGCCGCGACGCGCGGTATCGTGAACATCTCCTGACCGGCGCGCTTCAACGTCCACGGCGCCGCCAGCTCGGCGTCGCTCTTGTCCAGCGCGCCTCGCGTCTTGGCGACCGTCCCGTCATAGACCTCCAGCAGTTCAGCGCACGACCGCCGTTCCTCGGCGTGCGGCGGCGCATCCGCCAGGTCGAAACCTTGGTGATTGAGGATGAAGTGGCCCCAGCTCGGGATCGTCGCGAGGTGAGTCGCCAAGCCTCCTATGGACATCGAGCGATCGTGGGGCTTCCACGTCAGGTTGGCGTCCACCAGCCGCGTCAGCAGCTTCCGCGTGGTGCCCATCTCGTGGTCGTACTCCGCGACTAGGCCTGCTTTCATCATTTCGGAATCATACTCGCCGTAAACCCACCCGACCTCTATCTGACCCTGTGGCAGTGATAGCAGCCGAGCGCGTTGCGGGATCGGTTGTGCTCGTAGCTGCGGGTGAAGTCATAGGCCGGACGATGAAGAAGCGCGGCCATGCCGGGCATGACGATTTCGCGCATGTACGCGGCTTTCGCTGACTTTTCGGACTCGGCCGTGTAGCCGTAGATCGCGTTCCGCATCTGCGCGTCCATGCGAGTGGAGTACACCTCGAACCCGCGATCCTTCACGACCGGCTCGGGCAGCGCCGCCACCGCGGGCATGGCCCAGTTCCGCGCTTCGGCGTCGACGCCGTGGCACGTCTGGCACGTGACGTGCTGGCTCCCGCCGACAACCCGGCCGAGCGTGGCGCGCGCCCAGGGCATCACCCCGCGCTCCATGAATCCAGCGATCTCCGCCCGTCCCCGTTTGACGCCGTTCGGACGGATGGCGTCATCCGGTGTGTATGTCACGGTTCCGGGCCGGCTGTGCAGGCCGACACCGACGGCCGTCATCGACACAAGAACCGCGGCGATCGCGCCTATCGCCTCGCGATACGCGTGCGGCGCGCGAGGCTCCCACGACAGTGCGGCGCGAATCGCGTCGCGATCCGCCGCCACCGTGCGATCCGTCGACAGGAGCTCCAGAACGGCGGCAAGCTGCGCTCCGCGGCGGACGTCGGCAATAACGAATGGCGGCCGATCGTCGCTTCTTGCGTGCACGACGACGGTGGAGGTGCCGAGGAGGCGGTCGATGTTGGATTCGGCCCGGCCGATGTCGCCGATATCCTGAAGCGCTATCTCATCGGCGCCGCAGGGCGACTGGCGCACGAGCCTGAAATCAGTGAGGTAGTACCGCTCACCTGAGAGCCAGGCGCGCAGCCGCACAGGACGGCCGCTCCACAACAGCCGTTCCCAGGGCAGAGGACCGATCACGGTTTGCCGAAATTGACCTTCGGAACCTGCTTGGCCTCGGGCGGTGCCTCGAAAAGCGGGTATTCCTTGAACCCGAACAGCTTTGCGGTCATGTTCGCGGGAAACTGACGGCGATCCGTATTGTATTTCTGCACGGCTTCGTTGTACCGCATGCGCTCGACGGCGATGCGGTTCTCCGTTCCGGACAGCTCGTCCATAAGGCGGTTGAACTGCTCGTTCGCACGGAGCTGTGGATAAGCCTCCGACACGGCGAGCAGACGGCCGAGCGCGGATGTCTGCTGGTTGGCGGCGGCGATCGTTTCTTCCGGTGATTTCGCCGCGAGCAAGCGCGATCGCGCGTCGGCGACGTCCTTGAACACGCTCTCTTCGTGCGTTGCGTAGCCTTTGACGGTCTCGACCAGGTTCGGAATCAGATCGTTACGGCGCTGCAGCTGATTCTCAACCTGCGCCCACTGCGTCTTGATCGCTTCTTCCTCACCGACGAACCTGTTGTAGGAGCACCCCGCGAGCGGCAGGGCGGCAAGCGCGATGATGAACAGCTGAAGGCGGGCTGACGCGCGTGAATATCGTCGCGCCGTTCGTCGTCTCATCCGCATAGTTTACCTCCCGACGCGATCGGCCATCAGCCATGAGCCATCAGCCATGACGCGTCGTTTCACCAGCCGCCACTGGCGCCTCCGCCTCCGCTCCTGCCGCCGCCAAAGCCGCCGCCGAAGCTGCCTCCGCCCGAGCTCCATCCGCCCCCGAACGGGCCCACACCGCTCGACCAGCCGCTCCACGGGCCGCCGCCCCAGTAGCGCGTTCGCGGACCGCCGCTCGATCGGCTGAGAAGCCAGAAGATGAGGAACAACAGGAGGATGGCCCAGATTGGAAGTCCCCATCCGCCGTCTGTGGAGGG